>NZ_CP107551.1:2115091-2417247 GCF_025837095.1 Rhodococcus sp. Z13 | reverse complement strand
GGAGCTGACCTTCGCGATCTCGTCGAAGATGCCCCACTCGTGGAAGCGGGCCATGCTCGACGGGCGCAGGCCGATGCCGGCGCCGACCTCGAGGATCTCGGGGGCCTGCTCGTAGACGGTGACGTTCGCGCCGAGCAGCGACAGCGCCTTGGCGGCGGCGGCACCGGCGTAGCCGGCCCCGACGATGGCGATGGTGAGGTCGTTCAGATCCGAAGACTGCATTCTGGGGTCTCTTTCGGAGGGCGCGCGGGGCGCCGGGGGTTAGGTCAGGGCTGCGCGATGGTGAGGAAGTCGGCGGGATTCTCGACGAACAGCTTGGTGATGGTCGCCTCGTCGAGTCCGGCCTCGCGCAGATCCGGGATGAGGTCCTCGAACAGGTAGTTCACGGTGTGTCCCTTGACGCCCGGCCAGCCGAGTGGGCTGCAGTTGGCGTCGACGCCGGCCAGGGCCTGATCGAGGTGGCCGGCATCGAGGAAGCGGAGGAAGTGGGCGAGCCGTTCGGCTCGGGGGCGGGCCCAGAACGGCGGGTCCTCGAGTTCGGTTTCGTAGCCGAAGGTGTCGAAGCCCACCCGGCCGCCCTGCTCGGCGATCCACGTGTCGCGGGTCTTCTCGGCGTTGACACCGTCGTCGGCGTGCCCGAACAGCACCCGGTGCAGCGGCAGGCCCTCCTCGGTGAAGATCGTGATGGCGTTCTCGGCGTCGATCGCGAGGTGGGTGAGGATCGGCACGCCGGTTTCGAGGGCGGCGCGGGCCGCGGCGCGGTAGATGCGCTTGTCGAGCTCGGTCATCCTGCCGCCGCGGGAGACACCGACCTTGATGACGCCGGCGCGGCTGCCGGTGTCACCGATGCCGACGGTGATCTCGTGCACGAACTGGCGGGTGAGGTAGTCGACGGAGGCGCGTTCGAAGAACGGCAGGGCGGTGTCGCCGCCGACGAAGCCGGTGCAGGCGATGATGTGCACGCCGGTCTTTGCGGAGAGGGACTTGTAGTAGTCGATGTCGCGGCCGTTGCAGATGCCGGTGACGTCGACGAAGGTGCCGCCGCCGTATTCGTGGAACTTGCGCAGCTTCGGGACGGTCTCCTCGTAGCGCTGCTCGGGGCTCTTCCACCAGCGGGTGTCCAGCTCGGAGCCGGGCATGCCGTATCCGATGTGCTCGTGGACGGCGACGATGCCCAGTTCCTCGGGCGCGATCGGGCCCAGGACGGTGTTGACTTTCGACACGGCTGTTTCCCCTTCGGGACGAAGACTTCTCGGTGACGGGTGGGTGGCGGCGGCTCAGCGCACGGCCAGCAGGTCCTGCGGGTTGGTGGTGACGATGCGCTGCACGGCGTCGTCGGTGAGTCCGGCGGCGGTCAGCTGCGGCACGAACCCGGTGAGCACCGTCGCGTAGGGCAGATCGTTGGCCGGGTGCCCCTTGGCGACACCGGTGGCGCTCGCGGACAGCAGGATCCGGTCACCGAACCCGGCGTCGACGAGCTCGCGGACCAGGGTGACGCGCTCGGCGTCGGACAGATGGGTGTCGTCCTCGCTGCCGACGTGGTCGAGGCCGACGTAGGCGCCGCGGCGGGCGATCGCGGCCGGGGCCCCGGCGGCGACGGCGTCGCGGCGGTCCAGGCCGGCGACGACGATGCGGTCGGCGGGCAGCTCCTCGCTCAGGGCGACGTCGAGGTCGGCGACCGCGTCCTTGCCGTAGCGCAGGGAGGCGGCGACCCCGGTGTCGCGGGCAGCGCGGGCGGCGCCGCGGAACAGGCTCTCCTCGGTGACGGTCATGCCGTCGGGGTTCGCGGCGGTGGTCACCAGGCCGGCGGGGCCGCGGCGTTCGACGCGCGGCACGACCATGCCCTCGGTGACCTCCTTGGTGAACAGGTCCGCGAACTTCTCCGCCGGCCACGGGGTGGGCGGGTTGGTCTGCGGGGTCAGGAAGTAGCCGCCGAGCAGGTTCTCCGGGCCGAGGCCGGTGGAGGCGACGATGTGCACCCCCGAGGCGCGGGAGAGGTTCTCGTACAGCGGCACGTCGCGGCCGTGGAACATGCCGGTCGCGTCGACGAGGGTGCCGCCGCCGGCGGCGCGGAAGGCGCGCAGCTTGTCGAGCAGGGCACCGAAGATCTCGGCGCGGTCGAAGTCGATGTCGTGGGCGTACCGGGCGCCGGGCAACACCGACAGCAGGGCCTCGTGAACGGCGACGACACCGAGGTCGGCGGCGGGGACGGGCCCGAGGACGGTGTGGACGGTGCGGGACTCGGCGCCTGTCATCGGCACTTTCCTTTCGTCGACATCGCTGGTCACGCGACGTGTTGGCAGTCACAGTACGAATTCGGATTACACGCTGTCAAGTTAATTGGCTCAACGATGTGTGACTGTACTCGACGGTAAGTCCTCGAGTCGAGGTTAGGATTTCGGCCATGTCGCTCCGTGCCGCCCAGAAGCAGATGACCTACGAGCTGTTCCTCGCCAAGGCGCTCGACCTGTTCGGCACCAAGGGCTACGCCGCGACCACCATCGACGACATCGCCACCGCCGCAGGCTCCACCCGCACCACCTTCTACCTGCACTTCTCGTCGAAAGCCGACGTGATGAGCGCACTGCTGAGCAAGGTGGACGCGATCCTCACCGGCGCCGACGATCCCGACCTGACCACCGTGGTCGCCTCCGGCTCCCGCGCGCTGGTGCGGCAGTTCCTCGACCGCAAGTTCACCCAGTGGGACGAGATCAAGCCGTACATGGTCGCCTCCTACCAGACGGCCCACGACCCGGACGTCGCCGCGAAGACCGAGCAGTGGTTCGAAAGCGCCGTCACCGACATGACCGAGGGCCTGAACCGCGCCGATCGGATCGACCCGGCGCGGCGCCGCATCCGCTGCGTGCTCGCCTTCGGGCAGCTCGAACACATGTCCCGCCGCTACTTCTCCATCGGCTGGCGCACCCCACGGGAGATCTGCCTCGACGAACTCACCGACTCGTGGTGCCACCTGCTCGACGTCCACGACGCCTGAACGCGAGCACCGGCCGAGGCGGGTTCAGCCGACGACGAGCGCCTCGGTGGTCGCCTCGACGAGGATCGCCCGCAACCACGCGATGAACACGGTGTCCGCCAACCGCGGATTCCACACCATGTCGATACCCAGCGGCGGCACGGGCAGCGGGAACTCCTCGATCCGCAACGGCAACTGCCGGCGCATCTGCGCCGCGACCCGCCGCGTGTGGATCGCGACCCCACCGGCCCGCGCCACCAGCTGCGGCACCAGCAGGAAATCCGACACCAGCCGGCCGATCCGATAGGGCACCCCCGCCGCATCCAGCGCCGCATAGGGGGCGATGCGGTGCCGCGCGTCGTAGGCGGTGTGCGGCACCGACTCCAGCAACTCCAGCGCCGGTGCGTCCGGGGCGGTGTCCGGATGGGCGACGACCACCCACCGGTTCTCGTAGAGCCGCTCCCGCGGATAGGGCGCGGCGAACGCCTCCGAGACCAGCACCACGTCCACCCCGTCGTCGGTGAAATCCGACGGCTGCGGCTCGACGAAGGTGCGGATGCGCACCGTCGCGTGCGGGGCCCACTCGGAGATCGCCCGGGTCAGCTCGGCGCCGACGACGAAGGCGGTGCTCGTGGTCATCGCCAGGGTGATGGTGCGGTTGTCCCGGGCCGGGTCGAAGCCGGGGAAGTTCACCACCCGCGCGGTCTGCCGCAGCACCTCCCGCAGCGGCGCGATCAGCTCGACGGCGCGCGGGGTCAGGGCCAGCCCGCTCCCCTGCCGCACCACCAGCTCGTCACCGAGCAGCCGCCGCATCCGGCCCAGCGCGTGGCTCATCGCCGGCTGCGTCATCCCGACCCGCGCGGCGGCGCGGGTGACCGAGCGTTCCTCGAGCACCGCGAGTAGCGGCACCAGCAGGTTGAGGTTGACCGAGGCCAGCCGCGCGAGGTCGGGATCGGCGGGGTGTTGCGGGGGGTGGTTCACCCCCACGAACCTACCGAGCGGCCCGGGCGGGGGCCGGCAGCTCCCCGGTGGCCGCGGCGCGGCGCAGCCGCGGGATGGGGATGCGGTGGTTGATCGCCACCGCCACCCCGGCCCCGTCCGGATGCCGCCAGTGCAGCAGCGCCGGGCCGCGCGGATCGTCGCCGGCCAGAAGGGTGGGTTCGCCGTCGGCGGGCAGGTGCCCGATCGCCTTGAGATGCACCCCGAACTGTTCGGTCCAGAAGTACGGATCGGCATCGCCCTCGGGGGCGTCGTCGCCGTGCAGCAGCGCCGCGGCGGCGGTGCGGGCCTGTTCGATCGCGCTGTTCCACAACGGGATTCGCCGCGTCACGCCGCGGATCGGCAGGTACGCGACGTCCCCGGCGGCGACGATGCCCGGCGCGACCCGCCCGCGCGAGTCCGCGATCAGCCGCCCGTCGGAAAGCAGCCCGGACCCGCGCAGCCACTCGACGTTGGGGAGGTCCCCGATAGCGGCGACGACCAGGTCGGCGGTGATGCGGGTGCCGTCGTCGAGGGTCACCGTGCCGGCCTGCAGGCCGGTGGCGGTGCCGTACACGAGCCTCACCCCCGCAGCGGTGGCGGCGGCGGTGAACAGTTCGGACAGATACGGGCCGAACTGCGGCAGCATCGGGGCGGTGTCGGTGACCACGGTGACCTCACAGCCCGCCTGGGCGGCGGCGGAGGCCACCTCCATGCCGAGGGGGCCACCGCCGATCACCGTCACCGACGGGCGCGCGACGAGTCGTTCGCGCAGCGCGAGGGCGTCGTCGAGGGTGCGCAGCACCAGCGCACCGTCGCCCAGCGGCCGGGGCCGGGCCCCGGTGGCGATGACGAGCCCGTCGAACTCGAGGGCGGTGCCGTCGTCGAGGTGCACGAGCCGGGCGTCCACGTCCAGGCCGACCGCGGCGACCCCGAGGTGTTCGGTGGCGCCGTGGGTGGGGGCGGCGAGTTCGTGGGAACCACCGTCGGTGAGCAGCGCCTTCGACAGGGCGGGACGCGAGTAGGCGGGGATCGGTTCGTCGCCGACGACGGTCAGCTGCCCGGTGAACCCGGCGGCGCGGAGGCTGTCGCAGGCGGTCTGCCCGGCGATGCCGTTGCCGACGACGACGATCCGCTCCCGCACGGTGTTCATGTTCAGGGGAACTGCGGTGCTCATGCGAGCCCGAGGGCGGCTACGGGACACACCCGCACGGCGGCGCGCGCGGCCGCGGCCTGCGGGCCGTCCTCGGGGACGTCGGTGACGTCGAGGACCAGTTCGCCGTCGTCGTCGAGGTGCATCAGCTCGGGGGCGGTCTCCTCGCACAGGCCGTGGCCTTCGCAGCGGGGGCGGTCGAGGGTGATCTTCATGCGGGCACAACCTCCAGGATTTCGAGGGCGTCGATGGAACGAGTGGTGTTGGCGGGCAGCCGGACCGGTTCGCCGGCGACGAGGCGGCGGGCGTGCCGGGCGAGGGCGGCGAGGATCGCGTGCGCCTCGAGGCGGGCCAGGCCCTGGCCGGCGCAGCCGTGCGGGCCGTAGCCGAAGGACAGGTGATCGACCGGGTTGCGGACCACCCGGAACGCATCCGGGTCCTCGTAGTGCCGCGGGTCGCGGTTGCCGGAGCCGAGCAGCACCGCGGCCTGCGACCCGCCGGGGATCAGGTGGCCGTCGATCTCGACGTCGCGGGTGACGGCGCGGCCCCAGGCGTGCAGGGGCGCCCAGTAGCGCAGCACCTCCGCGAAGGCGGACGGCACCAGCGACGGGTCGGCGCGGACGAGGTCGAACTGGTCGGGGAACGTCGCGAACAACGCGATGAGGTTGCCGATCGAGGCGATGGTGGTGTCCACCCCGGCACCGAGGTACTGGTGGATGATGTGCCCGGCGCTGCCGGCGGGGATGGCGCCGCGGGCCTCGGCGTCGAAGATGCCGCGCCCGACCGAGCCGGGCGTGAGGTCCTCGGCCTGTACCTGGGAGCACCACGCGTACAGTTCCCCGGCGATGGGGAAGTTCTCGGCGGTGCGCTGGTTCATGGGGCCGAGCACCTCCATGGCGGCCTGTCCCCAGCGCAGCATGTTCGCGCGCACCTCGCCGGTGAACCCGATGAGGTCGGCGACGACCTCGAGCGGGAAGGCGCGGGCGAGCGCGTCGATCGCGTCGAAGGAGCCCTGCTCCACCAGGTCGGCGACGAGGGTGTCGGCCTTGGCTTCGATGCCGGCCTTGAGGCCGCGCAGCGCCCGCGGCGAGAGGTTCTCGGTGAGGGTGGCGCGCAGTTCGGTGTGGATCGGTGGGTCCGAGGCCAGGGAGGTGCCGCGGAGGGCGTCGTTGGCGGCGGGGTTGAAGGCGATGCTGCGGGAGGAGAACGTCGCGGTGTCGGCGAGGGCGCCGCGGATGATGTCGTAGCGGGTCAGGGCGTAGACGTCGTGGCGCGGCAGGTACACCACGGGGCCGAGTGCGCGCAGCTGCGCGAAGGTCGGATAGGGGTCGACGAGGACGTCGTCGGCGAACAGGTCGACGTCGGCGGTGGGAGGGCTGCTGGTCATGCCTTTCAGTGAAGCGACCACCGCGCGATCAATCCAACTCATAATGTGCATCCCCGGTCATGCATCGTGTGCATGACCGGGGATGCGGAGGCGGCGGGCGGCTCAGCGACGCCGCTGCCCGTTGGGCGCGGACGCGACCCGGCCGAGACCCCAGCGGCGCACCGCCTCGTCGCTCTCGGCCAGTCGCGCCTCGAGCACCGCCACGATCGTCTCCACCGCGCCCGGCGTGACGATCTCGTGGTGCTCGCAGTCGATCCGGTACTGGTGGATCTCCCCCGCGATCACGTTGTGCCAGGCCGCCACCGCCGGCACCGACGTCTCCGAGCGGGCCGCAGTGAAGAACAACGCGTCCCCGTCGAAGCTGTCCGGCTCGTGCCGCCGCGCGGCGCGCGCCGCGTCGGTGGACCCGGAGTGGATCCGTTCGAGATGCCCGGCGGTGAGCCCGGTGGCGCCGCCGAACGCCTCGTCGAGCAGCGCCGCGGCGTGTTCGAAGCTCGGCTCCGGTCCCCCGTCGAGCGGGATGCCCAGATCGCGCAGCATCTCGCGGGTGCCCACGGCCGGGGCGACGGTGCCGGTGACCAGATGACTGTCGAGCAGGGCGAGGGTGTCGACGACCTCCCCGGCGTGGCGCAGTTCGACGGCGACGGCGTGGGCGAGCACTCCGCCGAGCGACCAGCCGAGCAGGTGGTACGGGCCGTGCGGCTGCACCCGACGGATCTCCTGCACGTAGTGGCGTGCCAGCTCGCGCACGCTGTCGTGGCGCGGACCGCCGGACAGCACCGGCAGTTGCAGGCCGTAGACGGGCCGGCCGTCGCCGAGCCGCTGCGCCAGCCCCGCATACACCCAGGCCAGCCCGGCGGCGGGATGGATGCAGAACAGTGCCGGTCCGGTGCCGGTGCGCAGCGGCACCAGGGGCCGGAAGGCGTCGTCGATGCCGCCCTCCTCGCGCGGTTCGGTCAGGTGCTCGGCCAGCTCCGCCGGGGACGGGTGGGTGAAGATCGTCTGGATCGGGATGCGCCGCCCGATCCGTTCGCCGAGGGCCGGCAGCAGCCGGGTCGCCAGCAGCGAGGTGCCCCCGAGATCGAAGAAATTGTCGTCGATCCCGACCCGCTCGACCCCGAGGTGCTCGGCGAACACCTCGCAGGCGAGCCGTTCGAGGTCGGTGCGCGGCGCCCGGTAGCGGCCGGTGTCGGTGCCGAAGTCCGGCGCCGGCAGCGCCGTGCGGTCGAGTTTGCCCGCCGGTGTCAGCGGGATCTCGTCGAGCGCCGTCAGCACCGCGGGCACCATGTGCGCCGGCAGCTGCTGCGCGACGAACGCCTTGATCTCGTCGACGCCGCTGGTGGCGCCGGGCGCGAGCCGCAGATAGGACACCGGCACCGCCTGCCCGGAGGGGGTGGTGTGCCCGAGGGTGTGGGCGAACACCACCTCCGGGTGCGCGGTGAGCGCGGCGTCGATCTCGCCGAGCTCGATGCGGAAACCGCGGATCTTGACCTGGAAGTCGGTGCGGCCGACGTAGTCGAGGCGGTGATCGTCGGTCCACCGCACCAGATCACCGGTGCGGTACATCCGTTCCCCCGGCGCCCCGAACGGGTCGGGCACGAACCGGGCGGCGGTCAGGCCGGGCCGGTCGTGGTAGCCGCGGGCCAGACCGGGCCCGGCGACGTACAGTTCCCCGGCCACCCCGACCGGCACCGGCCGCAGCCGCGCGTCGAGCACCAGCGCCCGGAAGCCGCGGCTCGGGCGGCCGATGGTGACCCGGTCCCCGGGCTGCAGCGGTGCGCTCAGCGAGGTCATGATGGTCGCCTCGGTGGGGCCGTAGGCGTCGATCATGCGCCGGCCCGGCGCCCAGCGGGCCACCAGCTCCGGCGGCAGCGCCTCCCCCGCGACGAGCAGCACCTGCAGGTCCGGTACGGTGCCCGGATCCAGCGAGGCCAGCGCCGTCGGGGTGATGAAGCTGTGCGTGACCCGGTGGGTGGCCAGCACCGCGGCGAGTTCGTCGCCGCCGTAGACGGTCGGCGGCACGATCACCAGGGTCGCGGCGGCGGACAGCGCCATCATCTGTTCGAAGACCGACGCGTCGAAGCTCGGCGACGCCAGATGCGAGACGCGGCTGTGGCCGGTGACCTGCAGGTGCTCGCGTTCCTCCCGGGCCAGGGCCGCCAGCCCCCGGTGGGTGACCGCCACGCCCTTGGGCCGGCCGGTCGACCCGGAGGTGTAGATCAGATAGGCCGGATGGTCCGGGCGCAGCGCGGTGGGCCGTTCCGCGTCGGTGAGCGGCGCGCCGTGTCCGTCGAGCGGCAGGTCGAGCTCGTCGAGGACGAGCCAGTCCACCCGCGCCGGCAGCACCGCCCGGTGCGCGGCGTCGGTCAGGCCGAGCACCGCGGCCGAGTCGTCGAGCATGTAGGCGATGCGCTCGGCCGGATAGGTCGGGTCCACCGGCACGAACGCCGCGCCGGTGCGCACCGTCGCCCACACCGCGGTGACGGACTCGAGCGACCGCGGCAACGCCAGCGCCACCACCTTCTCCGGTCCGGCGCCGCGGGCGAGCAGGCGCCGCGCCAGGGCGGTGGCGCGGACGTCGAGCTCCCGGTAGGTCAGCGCCCGATCCCCGTCGATCACCGCGATCGTGTCGGGGGCCGCGGCCACGGCGGCGTCGAGCAGCTCCGGCCACAGCCGCACCGGCTCCGGTTCCGGGCCGCGTGCCGGGACGAGCGCGGCCCGTTCGGTGGCGGTGAGCAGCTCGACGTCCCCGACCGGGCGGTGCGGGTCGATGGTGATCTGTTCGAGCAGCCGCACGAACCGTTCGGCGAAGCCGGCGACGGTGCCGGCGTCGAACAGGTCCGTGGCGTACACGAACGCCGCGTCGAGTCCGCCCTCGGTGTTCTCGCCGACGAGCAGTTCCAGGTCGAAGTTGCACACCGTCGGATCGAGGGAGACACCTTGGATGCTCAGGTGCGGCAGTTCCACGGCGGGCAGGGCCGCGGTGTGGAATTCGAGGGAGACCTGGAACAGCGGCGAGTGCGCGGTCGAGCGGGTCGGGGCGAGGGTGTCGACGATCCGGTCGAACGGCAGGTCGGTGTGCGCGAAGGCGTCGAGGTCACCGTCGGTGACGTCGGCGAGCAGCGCCGCGAACGACACGTCGCCGGGGACCCGGGTGCGCAGCACCACGGTGTTGACGAACATGCCGATCAGGTCGTCGAGGGCGCGGTGGCCGCGACCGGCGACCGGGGAGCCGACGGCGATGTCGTCGCTGCCGGACAGCCGCGCCAGCAGCACCGCCAGGGCGGCGTGCACGGTCATGAACACGGTGCTGCCGTGTTCGGCGGCGAGGCGCTGCAGCCGGGCGTGCAGGTCCGCGTCGACCCCGAAGCGGACGATGTCGCCGCGGAAGGACTGCTGCGCCGGGCGGGGCCGGTCCGTCGGCAGGGTCAGCACGTCCGGCAGCCCGGCGAGGCGGCGCCGCCAGTACTCGGTCTGCTCGGCGGCGAGGCTGCCCGGCTGCTGCGGGTCACCGAGCCGGTCGAGCTGCCAGAGGGTGTAGTCGGCGTACTGCACCGGCAGCGGCTCCCAGGCCGGGGTCTCGCCGCGGGTGCGGGCGGCGTAGGCGGCCATCAGATCCCGCGCCAGCGGCCCGGTGGAGGCACCGTCGGCGGCGATGTGGTGCACCACCAGCACCGCGAGATGGTCGTCGCGGCCGAAGGCGAACACCCGCGCCCGCACCGGGATGTCGACGGTGACGTCGAAACCGGCGCCGATGAAGTCGCCGACCGCGGTGAGCACGTCGTGCTCGTCGACCGGCACCACGTCCAGCGGCAGCGGGGCGTCGGCGGGATCGATGATCCGCTGGTACGGTCCCGCCGGGGAGGCCGGGTAGACGGTGCGCAGGCTCTCGTGCCGGGCCAGCACGTCGTGCAGCGCCGCCGACAGTGCCGCCGCGGACAGATGCCCGGACAACCGGATGGCGAGCGGGATGTTGTAGGCGGCCGAGCTCGTGTCGAACTGGTTGAGGAACCACAGCCGCTGCTGCGCCGGGGACAGCGGGATCCGGTCCGGGCGCGGCCCGGCGACCGGTCCGCTGACGGTGTCCGGCTGCTCGGCCGGCTCCGGGGTCGGTCCCAGTGCCGCGGCCAGCGCCCGCACGGTGGGGGCCTCGAAGAGGGTGCGTACCGGCACCGACCGGCCGAGGCGTTCGCCGAGGCGGGCGACGGCGCGGGTGGCGAGCAGCGAGTTGCCGCCGAGATCGAAGAAGCTGTCGTCCACCCCGATCCGGTC
The DNA here is from genome assembly GCF_025837095.1 of Rhodococcus sp. Z13. Lineage (NCBI taxonomy): Bacteria > Bacillati > Actinomycetota > Actinomycetes > Mycobacteriales > Nocardiaceae > Rhodococcus > Rhodococcus sacchari. The sequence goes on along the minus strand of NZ_CP107551.1, from coordinate 2,406,483 downwards.
GAGGCCGAGCAGGTCGGCGAGTTCCTCGGCGACGAGGGTTTCGAGGGCGTCACCGGGGGCGCGGTAGTCGCCGCCGCTGCCGGTCAGCTCGGGCACCGGCAGCGCGGCGCGGTCGAGCTTGCCGACCGGGGTCAGCGGGATCTCGTCGAGCACGGTGATCACCGTCGGCACCATGTGCGCCGGCAGGTGCTGCGCCGCGTGCGTCTTGATCTCGGCGGCGTCGATCCGGGCCTGGGCCGCCGGATGCAGGTAGGCGACGAGCACCAGTTCCCCGCTGGGGGCGCGGTGCGCGAGGGTCGCGGCGAAGGACACCGCCGGGTGGGCGGCGAGCACCGCGTCGATCTCCCCGAGTTCGACCCGGAAGCCGCGGATCTTGATCTGGAAGTCGGAGCGGCCCACGTACTCGATGCGCAGGTCTGCGTCCTCGACGCTGCCGACCCAGCGCACCAGATCGCCGGTGCGGTACATCCGTTCGCCGGGGATGCCGTAGGGGTCGGCGACGAACCGCGCGGCGGTCAGCGCCGGGCGGGCGTGGTAGCCGCGGGCCAGCCCGACCCCGGCGAGATACAGCTCGCCGGTGACGCCGAGCGGCACGGGGCGCAGCGCCGCGTCGAGCACCACGGCGTGCACGCCGCGCAGCGGGCCGCCGAGGGTGAGCGGGCTGTCGACGTCGAGCGGGTCGCTGATCGCCGCCATGATGGTGGTCTCGGTGGGTCCGTAGGCGTTGACGAGCCGCCGCCCGGGCGCCCACACGGCCTGCAGGTCCGCCGGCCACGCCTCCCCACCGACCGCCAGGTCGACGAGGGCGGTCAGGTCCGCCGGGTCGAGGGAGGCCAGCGCGGCGGGGGTGATGAACCCGTGGGTGACCTGCTGCGCGCGCAGCAGCGCCCCGAGTTCGCGGCCGCCGACGACCTGCGGCGGCACGATCACCAGCGTCGCCCCGGAGCCGAAGGCCAGCAGGTACTCGAAGATCGACGCGTCGAAGCTCGGCGACGACACGTGCATCACCCGGGAGCCGACCGTGGCGTGGAAGCGGCCGAGCTGGTCGCGGGCGAAATTGTCGAGGCTGCGGTGGGTGGTGATCACACCCTTCGGGCGGCCCGTCGACCCGGAGGTGTAGATCAGGTAGGCCGGGTGCGCCATCCGCAGCGGGGTGGTGCGGTCCGCGTCGGTCAGCGCGGTGGTGTCGTCCGGCAGCGCGAGTTCGTCGAGCATCAGCCACTGCGCGGTGTCCGGCAGCCCGGGCCGGTGCGCGGCGGTGGTCAGACCGAGGGCGGCACCGCAGTCGTCGAGCATGAACGCCACCCGCTCGGCGGGATAGCCGGGGTCGACGGGCACGAACGCCGCGCCGGTCTTGGTGATCGCCCACATCGCGGCGATCGATTCGAGCGAGCGGGCGATGCCGAGGGCGACGAAGGTCTCGGGGCCGGCGCCCCGCTCGCGCAGCAGCCGCGCCAGGCGGGTCGAGTACTCGTCGAGCTGCCGGTAGGTGAGGCTGCGGGGCCCGTCGGTCACCGCGATCGCCTCCGGATGCGCCGCGGCGGTGGCCGCGAACAGCTCCGGCAGGGTCCGTTCGCTGTCCCCGGCCGGTCCGTGCACCGGCAGCAGCGCGGCGCGTTCGGCGGCGGTGAGCAGCGGCAGGTCGGTCACCGCGGTCCCCGGATCGCCGGTGAGGGCGTCGAGGACGGCGCTGATGCGGCCGGCGATGCCGGCGACCTCGGCCCGGTCGAACACCTCCGGCAGGTACTTCATCCGCAGGTGCACCGCGTCGTCGGTGTGCACCACCACCGACAGGGGGTAGTGCGCGGCGTCGCGGCCGACGATGTCCGCCACCCGCATACCCCCGAGATCGGTCTCGCGGGACAGCCCGGCGCGTTCGACCGGATAGGACTCGAACACCGTGAGGGTGTCGAATCGCACCGCCGCGCCGAGCTGCTGTTCGAGGGTGCCCAGATCCAGGTGGTGGTGGTCGAGCAGGGCGACCTGTTCGGCCTGCACCCGGTCCACCAGCGCGCCGAGGGTGTCGTCCGGGTGCACGGTGATGCGCACCGGGACGGTGTTGATGAACAACCCGATCATCGCCTCGATGCCGGGGATCTGCGGGGGCCGGCCGGACACGGTGGCCCCGAACACCACATCGGTGCGGCCGGTCAGCGCGCCGAGCACCAGACCCCAGGCGGTCTGCACCAGGGTGTTGACGGTGACACCGCGGGTCGAGGCGGTGGTGTGCAGCCGCACCGACAGGTCGGTGTCGAGGTCGACGTCGAGGTCCTCCGACACCGCCGGGGTGGTGCCGGGCCGGTGCTGCGGTGCCAGCAGGGTCGGTTCCTCCACCCCCGCCAGCGCGTGACGGTAGGCGTCGAGGGAGGCCTGCTGGTCGCGGTCGGCGAGCCAGCTCAGGTAGTGGCCGTAGTCCGGGGCCGGGGGCAGCGCCCGCGGATCCCCGTCGGTGGCGTAGAGCACCAGCAGCTCACGCACCAGCACCGGGGTGGACCAGCCGTCCAGCAGCAGATGGTGGTTCGTCAGGGCGAGCAGGTGCCGGTCGCTGCCGGTGTGCACCAGCGTCGCCCGCAGCAGCGGCGGGATCGCGGTGTCGAAGCGGGTGCGCCGGTCCAGATCCAGCAGCTGCGCGGCCGCGTCGTCCGGATCCGGATCGTCACTGGTGTCGGCGAGGGTGAACGGCACCTCCACATGGGTGGGTACCACCTGCACGTGCCCGTCCCCGACCGCCGGGAAGGCGGCCCGCAGCGCCGGATGCCGATCGAGCAGCAGTTGCAGCGCGCGGCGCATGCGGGTGGTGTCGACCTCGCCGCGCAGATCCAGCACCAGCTGCACGATGTACGCGTCGGGCTGATCGCCGGCGAGCAGCGCGTGGAACAGCAGCCCGGTCTGCAGCGGCGCGGTGGGCCAGACGGTGTCGAGCCGGCCGTAGCGGTGCTCGAGCTGCTCGATGCTGTCCTGGTCCAGGCGCACCAGCGGCAGATCCGAGGGGGTCAGGCCCCCGGCGTGCGGGCTGCGGGTGTGCCGGGTCAGGGAGGTGGCGGCGGTGGCGAACCGCTCCGCCAGGGCGGTGACGTCGCTGTCGTCGAGCAGCCCGGCCGGATACGACCAGTGCAGCCGCAGCACCGGCCCGTCCGGGGTGTCGGCGGTGACGGCGTTGATGTCGAGCACCGCTGCGGCGGGCATGTCCGGGTCGTGGGCGCCGCCGTGCGGGAACCCGTCGATGGGCAGCCAGGGGGTGTCCGGACCGGCGCCGGCGGTGCCGGCGGTGGGCCGGCCCAGATAGTTGAAGCTGATCTGCGGGGCCGGGTGCCCGGCCAGCGCCGCGGCGGTCTCCGGCTCGAGATAGCGCAGCAGCCCGTAGCCGAGGCCGTGGTCCGGCACCGCCGCGAGGTGTTCCTTGACCGTCTTGATCGCCCGGCCCGCCGACGGCCCCGCCGCCAGCGCGTCGTCGAGGTCGAGGCCGGTCATGTCCAGCAGCAGCGGATGCAGGGTGGTGAACCAGCCGACGGTGTTCGACAGGTCCGCCCCGGCCTCGGCGAGGCCGTCGCGGCCGTGCCCCTCGAGGGTGAGCAGCACGCTGCGGTGGTCCCGGCCGCGGTCGCGGCGCCAGGCCGTCACCGCCAGCGCGAGGGCGGTGAGCAGACCGTGGTCGACGGCGCCGTGGAAGGCCGTGGGAACCGCGGTGAGCAGCGCCTCGGTGACGGCGGTGGGCAGCTCGGAGACCACCGTGGCGACGGTGGCGTTGGTGTCGCGGGCCGGATCGAAGGCCCGTCGGCCGAGGTCCGGGTCGTCGTGGTCGACGATGTGCCGCCAGAAGTCGAGTTCGCGGTGACGGTCGGGCTCGTGCGCGGCGTCGACGAGGGCGTGCGCCCAGCGGCGCACGCTGGTGCCGGTGGGCGGGGGCAGCAGCCGGTCGGCGCCGGCCAGCGCCGCCGACCACGCGGTCGCGAGGTCCGGCACCAGGATCCGCCAGGACACCCCGTCCACGGCGAGATGGTGGATGACGATCAGCAGTCGCCCGGCGCCGCTGGTGGCGTCGAACCACACCAGCTGCACCACCCGCCCGCGCCGCGGGTCGAGGCGGTCGGCGGCGGCGTCGAGTTCGGTGGCGGCCAGGGCGAAGAAGTCGTCGCTGTCGGCGGCGCTGGTCACCGGCACCCGGTGGATCAGCTCCGCGACCGGCACCGCACCGGGGGCGGGCACGTGCAGCCGGTGCCCGCCGGCGGCGTCCGGGTCGTCGACGAGCTGCACGCGCAGCATGTCGTGGCGGTCGATTACGGCGCCGACCACCGCGTGCAGGGTCGCGGCGTCGAGGCCGGTGGGCAGGCGCAGCAGCACCGCCTGCGAGTAGCGGTCGATGCTGCCGCCGCGGCCGAGCATCCAGTGCACGATCGGGGGCAGCGGCATGTCGCCGACCCCGCCGCCGGGCAGTTCCTCGAGCACCTGCCCGGTGCTGGTGCCGACCACCGCGGCCAGCGCCGCGGGGGTCTTGTGCTCGAAGACGTCCCGCGGGGTCAGGTCCAGGCCGAGGGCTTTGGCGCGGGAGACCAGCTGGATGGACATGATCGAGTCGCCGCCGAGCGCGAAGAACGAATCGTCGACCCCCACCGTCGGCAGGCCCAGTACCTGCGCGAACAGCTCCACCAGGGTGGCCTCGTGGCCGTGGGCCGGGGCGCGGGAGACGGTGGCACGCGCCGCGAAGTCCGGTTCCGGCAGGGCGCGGCGGTCGAGTTTGCCGGTGGCGGTGACCGGCAGCGCATCGAGCACCATCAGCGTCGCCGGCAGCATGTACGCCGCCAGTTCGCTCGCGGCGTACTCGAGCACCGCGTCGACGTCGATGCGGTGCCCGCTCTCGGGCACCACGTAGCCGACGAGCCGCTCGGTGCCGGAGGTGTCGTCGGTGTGCACGAGCACCACCGCCCGGGCGACGTGCGGGGCGCGCAGCAGCGCCGCCTCGATCTCGCCGAGTTCGATGCGGAAACCGCGCAGCTGCACCTGGAAGTCGGCGCGGCCGAGGTACTCGATCTCCCCGTCGCGGGTGCGGCGGGCGAGGTCGCCGGTGCGGTAGAGCCGGTCGCCGGGGGCGCCGTGCGGGTCGGCGACGAAGCGGGTCGCGGTCAGCTCCGGGCGGTGCAGATAGCCGCGCGAGAGCTGCGCGCCGGCGACGTACAGTTCGCCCACCACCCCGGTCGGCACCGGATGCAGCCGCCGGTCCAGGATGTGCAGCCGCAGCGAGGGCAGCGGCTCACCGATCAGGCTCGCGGCGGTGCCCGCGGCGAGCTCCCGGGTGATCGGCCGGATCGTCACGTGCACGGTCGTCTCGGTGATGCCGTACATGTTCACCAGCGTCGGGGCGGTGTCGTCGTGGCGCCGGTACCAGCGGTCGAGCTGCGCGAAGTCGAGGGCCTCCCCACCGAAGACGATCCAGCGCAGCGCCGTGGCGGGACTGCCGGCGGCCCGGTCGGCGTCGATGAGCTGGTAGAACGCCGTCGGGGTCTGGTTGAGCACGGTGACCCGTTCGCGGCGCAGCAGCTCGAGGAACTCCTGCGGGTTGCGGGCGGTGTGGTAGTCGACCACCACGACCCGGCCGCCGTGCGCGAGCGCCCCCCACAGCTCCCACACCGAGAAGTCGAAGGCGTAGGAGTGGAACAGCGTCCACACGTCCGAGCTGTCGAAGCCGAACAGCTCGCGGGTGTCGGTGAGCAACGTGACCACGGTGCGGTGCGGCACCACCACGCCCTTCGGGCGGCCGGTCGAGCCGGAGGTGTAGATGACGTAGGCGGTGCTGTCCGGATGCACCCGGCCACCGCGGTCGGTGTCGCTCAGCGGCGCCGCCGGGCGGGCGTCGAGGTCGGCGCGGACCTGCGGGTCGTGCAGGTCCACCACCGGTGGGGTGTGCGGCGGCAGCGCGGTGGCGTGCTCGGCGGTGGTGAGCAGGCACACCGGGGCGGCGTCGTCGAACATGTACGCCAGCCGGTCCGGTGGGAAGGTCACGTCGATCGGCAGGTAGGCGGCGCCGCTGTGCAGCACCGCGAGCAGCGCGACCACCAGATCGGCCTCGCGGGGCAACGCCACCGCGACGAGCCGGTCCGGGCCGGCGCCGCGGTCGACGAGCAGCCGCGCCAGCCGGTGCACCCGCGCGGACAGTTCCCGGTAGGTGAGCTGCTCGTCGCCGGCGGTGACCGCGACCGCGTCGGGGTCGAGCGCGGCACCGCGGGCGAACACCTCCAGCAGGGTCTCCCGCGCGGGCACGACCGGCACCGCCGGTGACGGGTGTTCGTCGGCGGTGAGCAGATCGAGGTCGCCGACCGGGCGGTGCGGGTCGGTGGTGATCTGCTCGAGCAGCCGCACGAAGCGGTCCGCGAAGTCCGCGACGGTGGCGGCGTCGAACAGGTCGGTGGCGTAGGTGAACGCCGCCTGCAGCTCACCTTCGTCGTTCTCCTGCAGGGTCAGCTGCAGATCGAACTTCGCGACCGGCAGGTCGGTGCCGAGCGCGGTGACCTCGAGGTCGGGCAGCTGCAGGTGGGCGCGTTCGGTGTTGCCGTACTCGATGACCACCTGGAACAGCGGGGTGTGGTCGACGGCGCGGGTCGGGGCGAGCCGGTCGACGAGGACCTCGAACGGCAGATCGGTGTGCCCGAACGCCGCCAGGTCGGTTTCGCGGGTGCGGTGCAGGTGATCGCTGAACGACAGGGCACCGTCGACGGGGGTGCGCAGCACCACGGTGTTGACGAACATGCCCACCAGGTCGTCGAGGGCGCGGTGCCCGCGACCGGCGACCGGGGAGCCGACGGTGATGTCGCCGGTGCCCGACAGGCGGGCCAGCAGCACCGCGAACGCGGCGTGCATCGCCATGAACTCGGTGGCGTCGTGCTCGGCGGCCAGCGCCGCGAGGCGGGCGTGGAGGTCGGCGGGCACGGTGAACCGCACCAGATCCCCGCGGAAGGACTGCTGCGGCGGGCGCGGCCGATCCGTCGGCAGCGGCAGCAGCTCCGGCACGTCCGCGAGGGTCTCGCGCCAGAACCGCAGCTGCGTCGCCGCGAGCGAGTCGGGGTCGTCGGGGTCGCCGAGCAGCTGCTGCTGCCACAGCGCGTAGTCGGCGTACTGCACCGCCAGCGGTTCCCAGCCGGGGAGCTGCCCGCCGGTGCGAGCGGTGTAGGCGGCCACCAGGTCCCGGGCGAGCGGCGCCATCGACGCGCCGTCCGCGGCGATGTGGTGCACCACCACCGTCAGCACGTGGGTGTCGGTGTCGAGACGCCACAGCGCCGCGCGCACCGGCACCGCCGCGGCGACGTCGAAGCCGGCGGTGACGAACTCGGTGACCGTCGGTTCGAGCTCGGTGGCGGGCAGGTCGGTGACGGTCAGCTGCGGCAGCACCCGGTCGGTGTCGACGATCTCCTGGCGCGGGCCGTGCTCGTCGCCGGGATACCAGGTGCGCAGGCTCTCGTGCCGGTCGAGCACGTCGCGCACCGCGGCGGTCAGCGCCGCGGTGTCGAGCCGGCCGGTCAGGCGCAGCGCGAGCGGGATGTTGTAGGCCGCCGAGTCGGTGTCGAACTGGTTGATGAACCACATGCGCTGCTGCGCCGCCGACAACGGCAACCGGTCGGGGCGCTCCCCGGCGACCAGCGGCACCTGGCCGTGGCCACCGTGATCGTCGAGGATGCGGTCGGCCAGTGCCCGCACCGTCGGGGCCTCGAACAGTGCCCGCACCCCGGCGTCCGTGCCGAGGGCGGTGTTCAGGCGGGCGACGACGCGGGTGGCGATGAGCGAGTTGCCGCCGAGTTCGAAGAAGTTGTCGTCGACGGACACGGCGGGCAGGCCGAGCACGTCGGCGACGATCTCCGCGATGGTCGCCTCGAGGTCGGTGGTCGGCGCGTGGTACTCGCCGCCGAGGGCGGTCAGGTCGGGCACCGGCAGGGCACGGCGGTCGAGTTTGCCGACCGGGGTGAGCGGCAGCGTGTCGAGCACCACCACCCGCGCCGGCACCATGTGCCCGGGCAGCCGTGCCGCGGCGAAGGCCCGCAGGGCCCGCGGATCGACGTCGGCGCCGGGATCGGGCAGCACGTAGGACACGAGCACCGTCTCCCCGGACGGGGCGGTGTGCCCGATGGTGTGCGCGAACGCGATGCTCGGATGTGCGGTGAGCGCGGCGTCGATCTCCCCGAGCTCGATGCGGAAGCCGCGCACCTTGACCTGGAAGTCGGTGCGGCCGAGATATTCGACGGTGCCGTCGTGCCGCCACCGCACCACGTCTCCGGTGCGGTACATCCGCTCCCCCGGTGTGCCGTAGGGATCGGCGACGAATCGGGCGGCGGTCAGGTCCGGGCGCCGGTGGTAGCCGCGGGCCACACCCGGCCCGGCGACGTACAGTTCCCCGGCGACCCCGACGGGCACCGGCCGCAGCCGGTCGTCGAGCACCACCTGGTGGAAGCCGATCGCGGGCCCGCCGATGGTGACGGTGTGCCCGGGCTGCAGGGGCGGGCTGACGCTGGTCTCGATGGTGGCCTCGGACGGGCCGTAGCCGTCGAACATGCGCCGGCCGGGCGCCCAGCGCGCCACCAGCTCCGGTGGGCAGGCCTCCCCGGCGACGACCAGCACCTCGAGGTCGTCGAGGCCCGCCGGGTCCAGGGAGGCCAGCGCGGTCGGGGTGATGAACGCGTGGGTGACCTTCTCGGCGCGCAACAGCCGGGCGAGTTCGTCGCCGCCGTAGATGTCCGGCGGCACGATCACCAGGGTGGCGCCGGCGGAGAACGCCTTGGTCAGCTCGAAGAGCGAGGCGTCGAAGCTCGGCGACGCCAGATGCGACACCCGCGCGGTGTGGGTGATCGTGAAGTGGCTGCGCACCTCGGCGTTGAGGTTGGTCAGACCCCGGTGGGTGACCACCACGCCCTTCGGCTTGCCGGTCGAACCGGAGGTGTAGATCAGGTAGGCGGGGTGGTCGAAGCGCAGCGGCACCGGCCGGTCGGCGTCGGTGATCGGCCGGTCGGAGGCGGCGTCGATGCGCGCGGTGACCTCGGGGTCGTCGAGGACGAGCCAGTCGACGGTGTCCGGCAGCCCGTCGCGGTGGGTGCCGGTGGTGATGCCGAGGGCGGCGGCGCTGTCGGTGAGCATGTACGCCACCCGGTCCGGCGGGTAAGTCGGGTCGACGGGCACGAAGGCCGCGCCGGTCTTGGTCACCGCCCACACCACCGCCACGGATTCGATGGAGCGGGTGACGGCGAGCGCGACGACCTGTTCGGGGCCGAGGCCGGCGTCGAGCAGCAGCCACGCCAGGCGGGTGGACCAGGCGTCGAGTTCGGCGTAGGTCCACTGCCGGTCCTGGAAGCGCAGCGCGATCTGGTCGGGCACGATCGCGGCGATCAACGACAGCAGTTCGGGCCACAGCTGCGGGGACACCGGTGGCATCCCGCGGGCCGGGGCGAGGGCGGCGAGTTCGCGTTCGGTGACGATGTCGATGTCCCCGACCGGCAGCTGCGGGTCGGCGGTGACCGACTCGACGATGCGCACGAACCGGTCGGCGAACGAGCGCACCGTGGCCGGGTCGAACAGGTCGGTGGCGTAGGTGAACGACGCGCGGATCCCGGCGGGCCCGTCGCTGTCGGTGTTCTCGGCGATCGACAGCTGCAGGTCGAACAGTGCCAGCTCCGGGTCGAGGTCGAGCATCGACACGGTCAGGTCCGGCAGGTCCACCCTGGGGCGTTCGGTGTCCTGGAATTCGAGCAGCACCTGGAACAGCGGGGTGTAGGCGGTCGAGCGGGGCGGGTCGAGGACCTCGACGAGCCGCTCGAACGGCACGTCGGTGTGCCCGAGCGCGGCCAGGTCGTCGGTGCGGATGCGGTCGAGCAGTGCCGCGAACGGTTCGGTGTCGTCGACTTCGGCGCGCAGCACCACGGTGTTGACGAACATGCCCACCAGATCGTCGAGGCTGTGGTGACCGCGGCCGGCGACGGGGGTGCCGACGACGATGTCGGTGGCGGTGGCCAGCCGGGCGAGCAGCACCGTCAGCGCCGCGTGGATCACCATGAACAGCGACGCGTCGTGGGCGCGGGCGATCTCGAGCAGCCGGCGGTGCGCGTCGGCGTCGAGGGTGAACGGGATGCGGGCGCCGCGCCGCGACGGCTGCACCGGACGCGGCCGGTCCAGCGGCAGCTCGAGCAGTTCGGGGGCGCCGTCGAGGTTCTCGCGCCAGAACCGCAGCTGCGCGGCGGCCAGCGAGTCGGGGTCGTTGTCGTCGCCGAGAACCCGGTGCTGCCAGACGGTGTAGTCGGCGTACTGCACCGGCAGCGGCTCCCAGTCGGGGGCGTGCCCGGCGTGGCGGGCGTTGTAGGCGGCGATGACGTCGCGGGCCAGCGGCCCCATGGAGAAGCCGTCCGCGGCGATGTGGTGCACGACCAGCACCAGCACGTGTTCGTTCTCGGCCAGTGCCAGCACCCGCACCCGCACCGGGATCTCGGTGGCGACGTCGAAGCCGGTGCCGAGGATCGGGGCGAGGTGCTCGTCGAGCGGTTCGCTCGCCGGCAGTACCGTCAGGTCCGGGACCGCGGCGGTGGCGGGGACGATCACTTGGACCGGGCCGTCGTCGGTGAGCGGATAGCGGGTGCGCAGGCTCTCGTGCCGGGTGACGACGTCGGCGACGGCGTGCTGCAGCGCCGTCAGGTCGAGGCGGCCGGTCAGGCGCAGCGCCACGGCGATGTTGTAGGCCGGGGAGCCGGTGTCGAACTGGTTGATGAACCACATGCGCTGCTGCGCCGGCGACAGCGGGATCGGATCCGGGCGTTGCCCCGGGGTGGGGGCACCGCGGTCGTGTTCGGCGCGGGCCGGGTCGTCGAGGTGCGCGGCGAGATCGGCGACGACCGGATGGTCGAACAGGTCCCGGATGCCGACCTCGCTGCCGGTCGCGGTGGACAGTCGCGCCGCGACCCGCATCGCCAGCAGTGAGGTGCCGCCGAGGTCGAGGAAGTGGTCGTTCGCGCCGACCCGGTCGAGGCCGAGCAGGTCGGCGAACACCGCGGCGACGAGTTCTTCGCAGGCGGTGCGCGGCGGCACGAACTCCCCGTCCTCACGGGTGGGTGCGGGCGGCGCGGGCAGCGCCTGCCGGTCGAGTTTGCCGTTGGGGCCGACCGGCAGCGCGTCGAGCACCACCAGCGCGGCGGGCACCATGTAGTCCGGCAGCGTCGCGGCGAGGTGCGCGGTGACCGCGGCGGTGTCGATGCTGCGGCCGGTCTCGGGCACGAGATAGCCGGTGAGCCGGGCGTCGACTCCGTGGTGGACCAGCACCACCGCCTGCGCGACGTCCGGGTGGGCGCGCAGCAACGTCTCGATCTCGCCGAGCTCGATGCGCAGGCCGCGGATCTTGACCTGGAAGTCGGTGCGCCCCAGGTACATCAGGGTGCCGTCGGCGCGCCAGGTGGCCAGATCACCGGTGCGGTACATGCGGGCCCCGGGTGCCCCGAAGGGATCGGCGACGAATCGTTCGGCGGTCAGGGCGGGGCGGCCGAGATAGCCGCGGGCCAGCTGGACCCCGGCCAGATACAGTTCGCCGGCGGCACCGGCGGGCACCGGGTGCATGCGCGCGTCGAGCACGTAGGTGCGGGTGTTCCACACCGGCCGGCCGATCGGGGTGGCGCCGAGATCGGCGTCGGAGGTGGCCCAGGCGGTGACGTCGACGGCGGCCTCGGTGGGGCCGTAGAGGTTGTGCAGCTGCGCGGTCGGCAGGGTCTCGCGCAGCGCCGCGGCGGTCTCGGCGGGCAGCGCCTCCCCGGAGGCGAAGACGTACCGCAGTGTGCGGCCGGCCTGCGGGTCGGTGCGCAGCGCGTCGACGAACACCGCGAGCATCGACGGCACGAAGTGCGCGACGGTGACCTGCTGCCGGGCGAACAGGCGCAGCAGATAGGCCGGGTCGCGGTGCCCGCCGGGCGCGGCGAGCACCAGCCGCGCCCCCACCTGCAGCGGCCAGAAGAACTCCCACACCGACACGTCGAAGGTGGCGGGGGTCTTCTGCACCACGGTGTCCGCGGCGGTCAGCGGATAGGTCTCCTGCATCCACGCGAGCCGGTTGACGATCGCCGCGTGCGGGACCACCACCCCCTTGGGGCGGCCGGTGGAGCCGGAGGTGTAGATGACGTAGGCCGGATGCGCCCCCGCCGGGTCCGGGCGTTCGTCCGCGGTGAGCGCGGTCGCGGACTCGGCGTCGAGGTCGAGGCGGTCCACCAGCAGCACCTCGGGGCCGGTGTCGGGCAGTGCCGCGGCGGTCGCGGAGGTCGCCAGGATCGCGCGCGGGGCGGCGCTGTCGAGCACGTAGCGCAGGCGTTCGGTGGGATGTTCGGGGTCGAGCGGCAGATAGGCGGCGCCGGTCTTGACGATCGCGTACATGCCCACCAGCAGTTCCAGCGACCGCGGGGCGGCCAGCGCGATCACCGTCTCCGGGCCGGCGCCGGCGCGCAGCAGCCGCCGGGCGAGCCGGTTGGTGACGGCGTCGAACTCGGCGTAGCTGAGGGTGCGGTCGTCGACCGTGAGCGCCGGGGCGTGCGGGGTCGCGGCGACCTGCGCGGCGAACCGCGCGGCGAGGGTCTCGCCGGGGCCGACCTCGGCGGTGGTGGCGTTCCATGTGCGCAGGATGTCGGCGCGTTCGGTGGCGGTGAGCAGGTCGACGTCGCCGACGGCGGTGGCCGGGGCGGCGGTGAGGCTGTCGAGCAGCCGCACGAAGCGGTCCGCGAACGCCCGCATGGTGGCCGGGTCGAACAGGTCGGTGGCGTAGGACAGCAGCCCGCGCAGCGAACCGGTGCGGCCGGTCTCGTCGGGTTCCTCGACCATCTGCAGGTGCAGATCGAATTTGGTGGTGTGCGTGTCGATCTCGCGGATCTCCACGTCGAGTTCGGGCAGGGTCAGCTGCGCGCCGGTGGTGTCGGCGAAGGCGAGCATCACCTGGAACAGCGGCGAGTAGGCCGCCGAGCGGGTGTGCACGACGGTGTCGACGAGCCGGTCGAAGGGCAGGTCGGTGTGCGCGAACGCCGCCAGGTCGCTCTCGCGGACCTCGAGCAGGAACTCCGCGAAGCTCGTCTCCGGCAGGATCGGGGTGCGCAGCGCGACGGTGTTGACGAACATGCCCACCAGGTCGTCGAGGGCGCGGTGGCTGCGCCCGGCGACGGGGGTGCCGACGACGATGTCGTCGCCGCCGGACAGCCGCGCCAGCAGCACTGCCAGGGCGGCGTGCACCACCATGAACTCGGTGGCGCCGTGCGCGTGCGCGAGCTCGGTGATCCGCCGGTACAGCTCCGGGTCGACCCGCAGTTCCACGGTGTCGCCGCGGAAGGACTGCTGCGCCGGGCGGGGCCGGTCGGTGGGCAGGGCGAGCAGTTCGGGGGCGCCGGCGAGGGTGCGGCGCCAGAAGTCGAGCTGCCGGCCGGCGCGGGACTCCGGATCGTCCGGATCCCCGAGGACGGTGTCGAACCACAGCGTGTAGTCGGCGTACTGCAGCGGCAGCGGCTCCCAGGCGGGGGCCTCCCCGCCGGCGCGGGCGGCGTAGGCGAGGACCAGATCCCGCGCCAGCGGTGTCAGCGACGAGCCGTCGGCGGCGATGTGGTGCACCACCACCGCGAGCACGTGTTCGTCGGTGCCGGTGCGCAGCAGCCGCATCCGCACCGGCGGGTCGACGGTGACGTCGAAACCGGCGGTGACCACCGCGTCGATGTCCGCATCGAGGTCGGCGGTGTCGGTGGCGTCGAGGTCGAGGTGCAGGGCGGTGACGGGCAGCACCTGCTGGGCGGGTCCGGCCTCGGTGGCCGGGTAGACGGTGCGCAGGCTCTCGTGCCGGTCGAGCACGTCGGCCACCGCGGCGGCCAGGGCCCGCGGGTCGAGCCGGCCGCGCATCCGCACCACCATCGGGATGTTGTAGGCCGCCGAGGACGGGTCGAGCTGGTTGACGAACCACAGCCGCTGCTGCGCCGCCGACACCGGGATGTGGGCCGGGCGCGGCACCACCGCGGTGGGGGCGGGCCGGTCCGGGTCGGGTCCGGCGGCCGGGTCGGCGGGCAGCAGCGTCGCCAGCTCCCGCACCGTGGGGGCCTCGAACAGCGCCCGCACCCCCAGATCGCTGCCGAAGGTGTCGTTGAGCCGGGAGATCACCCGGGTGGCGACCAGCGAGTTGCCGCCGAGATCGAAGAAGCTGTCGTCGAGACCGACGATCCCGACCCCGAGCTGGTCGGCGAACACGCGGGCGACGGCGCTCTGCTGCGCGGTCATCGGACCGGACGCGGTGGTGCCGGCGGCGAAGACCGGTTCGGGCAGGGCCTTGCGGTCGAGCTTGCCGACGGCGGTCAGCGGGATCTCGTCGAGCACCACGATCGCGGCGGGCACCATGTGGCTCGGCAGCCGCGCGGCCAGCGCGGCGGTGAGCGTCGCCGGGTCCAGGTCGTGGCCGGTGTCGGGCAGCACGTAGGACACCAGCACCGTCTCCCCCGAGGGGGCGGGCCGGCCGAGGGTGATCGCGAACGCCACGCCCGGCTGGTCGGACAGGGCGGCGTCGATCTCCCCGAGTTCGATGCGGAACCCGCGGATCTTGACCTGGAAGTCGGAGCGGCCCAGATACTCGACGGTCACCCCGGCGGCCGGATGCCGCGGGTCGGGGCTGCGCCAGCGGGTGACGTCACCGGTGCGGTACATGCGCGACCCGGGCGGGCCGTAGGGGTCGGCGACGAAACGGGTCGCGGTCAGGCCCGGCCGGTCGAAGTAGCCGCGGGTCACGCCCGGGCCCGCGATGTACAGCTCACCGGCGACGCCGGTGGGCACCGGGTGCAGCCGTTCGTCGAGAATCAGCTCGGCGATCCCGCACACCGGGCGGCCCACGGTGATGGTCTCGCCGGGCACCATCGCGTCGGTGATGTTGCAGACGATGGTGGTCTCGGTGGGTCCGTAGGCGTTGAACATGCGCCGGCCCGGCGCCCAGCGGGTCACCAGCTCCGGTGGGCACGCCTCCCCCGCCACCGTCACGGTGTGGGCGGGGACCTTCGCCGGATCCACCGAGGCCAGCGCGGCGGGAGTGGAGAACAGGTGGGTGATGCGTTCGCGGCGCAGCAGGTCGGCGAGTTCGTCGCCGCCGTAGATGTGGGCGGGCACGATCACCAGCGTCGCGCCGATGCCGAAGGCGGTCATGTACTCGAAGATCGACGCGTCGAAGCTCGGCGACGAGAAGTGCGACACCCGCGCCGAGGGTGGCGGTGAGAGCCGGGTGTGCAGGCTCTCCGACAGGTTCGCCAGGCCACGGTGCGGCACCACCACCCCCTTGGGGCGGCCGGTGGAGCCGGAGGTGTAGATCAGATAGGCCGGGTGGTCGAACAGCAGGGTGATCGCCCGGTCGTCGTCGGTGACCGGTCCGTCGTCGGCGGCGGCGATCCGCGCCTGCAGTTCCGGATCGTCGAGGACCAGCCACGGCACCGTGTCGGGCAGCCGGTCGCGGTGCGCGGCGGTGGTCAGGCCCAGCAGGGTGCCGGAGTCGGCCAGCATGTACTCGATGCGCTCGGCCGGATAGGTCGGGTCGACCGGCACGAACGCCGCCCCCGACTTGGCGATCGCCCAGATCGTCGCGACCGATTCGAGGGAGCGGGCGATGCCGACGGCGACGAACGTCTCGGGGCCGGCGCCGGCGTCGATGAGCACCCGGGCGAGCCGGCTGGACCAGGCGTCGAGTTCGCCGTAGGTCATGCGCCGGTCCTCGCAGACCAGCGCGTCGGTGTCCGGCACGATCGCCGCGACCGCGCACAGGATCTCCGGCAGGGTCTGCGCGGAGCGGGCCGGTTCACCGTGGGCCGGTACCAGCCCGGCGAGTTC
This sequence comes from Rhodococcus sp. Z13, assembly GCF_025837095.1. NCBI lineage: Bacteria > Bacillati > Actinomycetota > Actinomycetes > Mycobacteriales > Nocardiaceae > Rhodococcus > Rhodococcus sacchari. The sequence continues at coordinate 2,390,655 of NZ_CP107551.1, read as the reverse complement.
GTCACCGCCGGCGAAGGGCAGATCCCCCGCCGGTAGGTCCGGTTCGGTCAGGGCGGCGGTCAGGGCCCGGCCCAGCCGTGCTCCGGTGGCGGCGGCGGTGTGCTCGTCGACCCGGTCGGGCCGGAAGGTGGTGCGGATCCGCAGTCCCGTCCCGGTGGGGGTGATCGCCACCGCCAGCGCCCCCGCCGGGGCGGGCGGGGTGACGTCGGTGTCGAGTGCGACCACCACCGGCAGGTCCGGGGTCAGCTCCGCGAGCAGCGCCGGATCGACCTCGGCGTGGGTGCGGGCGTCGGCGGTGAGGGCGTGCACGCGCCGCACCAGCGCCGCGAACGGTTCGGCGGGTTCGACGTCGACGCGCAGCGGCAGCACCCGCTCGCCGTGGGTGAGCCCGACGAGCACGTCGCCGTGCCCGGTGAGGCGGGCGGTGAGCACCGCCAGGCTCGCGTGCAGCACCGCCGCGGTCGACTCCGCCGGGGCCGTGCCGTCGGCGAGGCGCGGGCCGAAGCGGTCGGCGAGGGCGGTGCCGCTGACCGGCAGGCGGTGCTCGACGGTGGTGGCGGTGTCGGTGCGCACGGTGGTGACCGGGCGCGGCAGGTCCAACCGGTCGGGGGCGGCGGCGAGGACGGTGCGCCAGTGCGCGGCGGCCGCGGCGGCGCGGCGGCGCGCGGCGGCCAGCGCGACGGTGGCCGGGTGGATCTCGGCCACCGGCCGGTCGGCGTCGGCGTGCAGGAACTCGGCGAGCAGTTCGAGGAACCGGTCGTGGTGGGTGTGCAGCTCGTCGTCGGTGTAGCGGTTGGGGTTGCCGCGGAAGTCGAGATAGGTCCGGGCCGGGGCGCCGCTCTGATAGATGTTGACCAGCAGGTCCTCGACGGGACCGGAGGTCATGATGTGGAACTCGCCGCGGATGTCGCCGAGGACGATCTCCTGCCGGAACAGCATCACGTTGACCATCGGGCCGGCGTAGCGGCGCGGATCGCCCGCGGCGCCGGACTCGCGGCGGATGTCCTCGAGGCTGCACCGCTGGTGCCGCAGCGCCCCGGTGAGCTCGAGCTGCACCCGGCGGATCAGGTCGGCGCGGCTGTCACCGGGCTCGAGGTGGATCGCCAGCGGCGCGGTGTTGACGAGCATGCCGCCGGAATGGCGGGCCTTGGCGGTGGTGCGGGCGAAGACCGGCAGGTTGATCACCACGTCGCCGCGGCCGGTCATGCGGCCCAGATAGACCGCCACGGCGGCGATCACCGCGGCGGTCGAGGAGGCACCGGCCTCGTCGTCGGCGGCGTGCAGGGTGGAGACGAGGTCGTCGGGCAGGATCCGGCTCGACAGCCGCGACACCGCGGCGGTGGGGGCGTCGCGTTCGGCGAGGGTGGAGCCCTCCTCGAGGCCGGTGAGCCGGCCGGTCCAGTACTCGCGGTCGGCGCGGAACCGGTCCGATTCGCGGTACTGACGGTCCCATTCGTAGAGTTCACGCAGGTCCGCGGCGCGGGACGGTTCGGGTTCGCGGCCCTCGACCTCCGCGGTGTACAGCGCGGCGATGCGGTTGACCATCGTCATCGCCGCGAACCCGTCGAGGGCGACGTGGTGGATGCGGGCGTACCACAGGAACCGGTCGTCGGCGACCTGCAGCAGCGTCATGTTCACCAGCGGATCGGTGGCCAGATCCACCGGGGTGGCGTAGTCGGCGGTCATCCACGCGTGCGCCGCGGCCATCGGGTCGGGTTCGTCGCGGAAGTCGAGCAACGGGATCTTGTTGCTGTCGGCGACACTCGGGTCGACGTACTGGTAGGGATCGCCGTCGACCTCCACGACCCGCAGGTAGGCGGACTGGAATTCGGCGCCGGCGCGGTACCCGCAGCGACGCAGCAGATCCAGATCCGGGGTGCCGCGCAGGTCCACGTACTGCGCGATGCACACCGGCACCTCCGGTGCGAGCTGCTGGGCGAACCAGATGGCGCGCTGAGCGGACGAGAGCGGAAAAGCCCCGGCGGGCGGCTGCGAACGACGGTGACGCAACGACATATCCCCTCCGATAGCGATGTTTGGCCGTTTTCGGCGTGCCCCCCGACATCGCGTACGAGGATCCGGGCCCGGTGCCGGAGAGTGCGCGGCGCCGCGACCGGACTCCCGTTCGATCGTGCATCCCCTTGTGATGGGGAACACACAACAAGCTAGTCCTTCTCCCGGCGGGGGGCAGGCGGAATTCGCCGGGATCGTCCGATCGCAGGACGCGGGGGCGGCGCGATACCCCCGTCCGGTACCGCGGCGCGACGGGACGACCTCGGAAATCCTTCCGCGCGGTCCGATTTCGTCGCGGTTCCATAACATTTCGGCACCGGCTGTGGGCATTGTCCAGTTCGTGACGGGTGTGGCTCGTGATGTGTCGTAGACCCGCCGGGCGGGATGCCCGAAACGCCCCGCACAGCGCGCGGTCTCCCTATCCTTCGAAGCGATCACGCCCGCGTGCCCCGCGTCACACCGCCGTGACCGGCCCGCCGGCCCGAACGTCCGACCCGAAGGAGCCTTCGCGATGTCGCCTCGCCGGACCGCCCGCCTCGTCACCGCCCTGTGCGCGGCCGCCCTCACCGCCGTGCTGCCCGCCCAGGCCGCCGCCCAGCCCGCCGCCCCGGGGGTGCCGCTCGACGAGCTGCGCACCCGGGTCGCCGACTCCCCCGAGATCCTCGCCGCGCTCGAACGGCTCGCCGCCGACGCCGACACCGGCTCCGCCAACCCGTTCGCGCCACCCCCGAAGAACATCCCGCAGCCGTTCACCGAGAAGGCACCCACCTTCGGTCCCGGCTGCGGCGGCGGATTCGTGCCGTTCGCCATGACCACCGCGTGGGTGCATCCCGGCCCGCACGGGGACGTGCCGTTCGGGCAGATCGAGGTGTTCGTCGAACCCACCGTCGGTGCCCCGGTGGTCGGCTCCGATCTGACCTTCGTGTGGATCAACGTGGAGAACTTCCGGGCGGGCGTCGCCAACCTGGAGAACCACGGCTGGCTGCAGTCCGCGGTGGTCGATTCCGGGCCGGGCGCCATCATGGGCGCGCTGTTCGGTTCGATCGACTACGGCAACGGCACGTTCTGTCAGGTCGTCTACACCATGGGCGGATTCTTCGCCTGACCCGCGCTGCGAGCGGCCTGCGGTCAGCGCAGCCGTTCGGCGTCGCGGGCCAGCTCGAGCAGGTCGGCGCACAACCGCTCCAGCTCGGTCCGGTCGGCGTCCTCGGCGACCGCCGTGGCCACGTCCTCGGCGGCGCACCGCAACCGGAACGCCCGCTCGGCGAGGGCCTCGACCTCCGCGGCGGTGAGCACCACCGCGTCCTCGGGCAGACCCGCCCGGCGGGTGCTGTTGCGCTGTTCGTAGGCCCGCTGCCGGCACGACTGCCGGCAGTAGCGGCGCCGCCGACCGGTCCCGACCTCCGGCACGGGGCGGCCGCACCACAGGCACGTCCGGTGTCGGGCTCGTCGTCCGGTCACGAGCAGACACTGTAATCGCCGCCCGCCCCGAGGGGGACCGCCCCGCGTCGACGGTGACGTCCCGGCGCCCCGCGCCGGGGAGAGCCATCGGGCGGGCCGGTAGACTGTTGCCTCCGGCTCCACCGTGGGCCGCGGGAACGGAATCGGCTCCTGCGACGTTGACACTATGGACGTCGAGCCCGACGGCGATGCCACCGGCGTCGCCGACGGGCGGAGCACACAAGGAAGGACACCACCATGGCAGATCGTGTACTGCGAGGCAGCCGGCTCGGGGCGGTGAGCTACGAAACCGACCGCGACCACGATCTGGCGCCGCGGCGAATCGCGCGCTACCGCTGCGACAACGGCGAGGAGTACGAGGTCCCGTTCGCGGACGACGCCGAGATCCCCGGCACCTGGATCTGCAAGAACGGCCTCGAAGGCGTCCTGGTGGAAGGGGCCGCCCCCGAACCCAAGAAGGTCAAGCCGCCGCGCACCCACTGGGACATGCTCCTCGAACGCCGCTCCATCGAGGAACTCGAGGAACTGCTCAAGGAACGCCTCGAACTGCTCAAGGCCAAGCGCCGCGGCTGAGCCGCCCCACCGCTTTCCCGTGCCGCCCCGGACACCGTCCGGGGCGGCACGATGCGTTCCGGGGCCCGCCCCGACCCGAATCCGGTTGCGGCCCCGCCACGAAACAACGAATCGTCGGCCTCCCGTACAGACCGCGTGCAATCATGATCGAACGCCGGTCCCCCGCGATCGGCGCCGCCCGAAGCACCACACACCACGGCCCGAGCGGGTCTGCTGCACAGGGGGTGAGTGTCCGTGACCGATCGTCACCACGCCGCGGCCCAGGCACCGGTGGTCTCCAGCCCGGACGCCGAACTCGACATCCTGCGCGCCGAACTCGACGCCATCGACCGGGACCTGCTCGACACGGTGCGGGCCCGGCTCGAGGTGTGCGAACGCGTCGCCGACCTGAAACGCCGCCACGGCGTGGCGGTCTTCCAACCCGGCCGCATGGAGGTCGTGCACCGGCGCGCCCAGGACTACGCCCGCACCCACGGCCTGTCCGGCGAGTTCGTGCGCGCCCTCTACACCCTGCTCATCGACGAGGCCTGCCGCGTCGAGGACGAGATCGTCTCCGGCGACCCCGGGGCCGAGGCGAACTGAGGTCGTCGTGTCCGCGCCCCGCCCGATCCGCACCCTGCTGATCGACAACTACGACTCGTTCACCTACAACCTCTACGACCTGCTGACCCGGGTCAACGGCATCCCGCCCCGGGTGGTCACCAACGACCGCCCCTGGGAGGAGGTGCAGGCCGAACCGTTCGACAACATCGTCGTCTCCCCCGGTCCCGGCCGCCCCGACCGGCCCCGGGACTTCGGCATCAGCGCCCGCGCGATCACCGACGCCGGGGTGCCGGTGCTCGGGGTGTGCCTCGGGCACCAGGGCCTGTGCCACCTGTTCGGCAGCGCCGTGGTGCGCGCCCCCGAACCGGTGCACGGACGCACCAGCGCCGTCCACCACACCGGCACCGGGCTCTTCGCCGGGCTGCCCTCGCCCTTCGCGGCGGTGCGCTACCACTCGCTGATCGCCGAGACCGTCCCCGACGACCTCGAGGCGCTCGCGTGGACCGAGGACGGGCTGCTCATGGCCGTCGGGCACCGGCACCGCCCGCTGTGGGGGGTGCAGTTCCATCCCGAAAGCATCTGCACCGAGCACGGCACGCAGCTGCTGGCCAACTTCCGCGACGCCACCGTCGCGCGCGGGGACGGCCCGCGCCCGGCCGCCGCCCCGGGCCCGGTGCCCGCCCCGGCGCCGCCGCGCTACACGCTCGTGCACCGGGTGCTCGAGCTGCACCCGGATCCGCACGCGATCTACGAGACGCTGTTCGCCGACGGCCCGCACGGCTTCTGGCTCGACGGCAGCGCCGCCCTCGACCCTTCCTCCCGTTTCACGGTGCTGGGCAGCGGATCCGGGCCTCGCGCCGAATATCTCACCTATCGGGTCGCCGAGGGCACGGTGCGTGAGCAGCGTGCCGACGGTCGGATCGTCGAATACCGGCGCACCGTCTTCGACCATCTCGACGCGCGGCTGGCGGAACGGCGGGTGGCCGCCGACCCGACCCTGCCGTTCGGGTTCGCGCTCGGCTACGTCGGGTATCTCGGTTACGAACTCAAGGCCGACGCCGGGGGTCAGCTGGTGCACACCTCCCCGCATCCGGACGCGGCGCTGGTGTTCGCGGACCGGGCGGTGGTGCTCGATCACGACGCGCGCCGGTGCTATCTGCTGGCGCTGACCGACCGGCCCGACGATCCCGACACCCTGGCCTGGTTCGACGCGACCGCCGCGGCGCTGGCGACGCTGCCCGCCCCGGAACCGGCCGCGGCGACCCCACCGCCGCTGGTCGGCGCCGACGGGGCCCCGCCGATCCGGCTGCGGCACGACCCGGAGCGGTATCTCGATCTGATCGCCGAGTGCCAGAACGAGATCCGCAGCGGTGAGACCTACGAGGTGTGCCTGACCAACACCGCCACCGTCGACGGCCGCATCGATCCGCTGCGCACCTATCGGGTGCTGCGCCGGATCAGCCCCACCCCCTACAGTGCGCTGCTGACCTTCCCGGGCCTGTCGGTGCTCAGCGCCTCCCCGGAACGGTTCCTGCGCATCGAGGCGGACGGCACCGTCGAGTCGAAACCGATCAAGGGCACCCGCCCGCGCGGGCGCACCCCGCAGGAGGACGCAGCCCTGCACGCCGGGTTGCGGGCGAGCGAGAAGGACCGCTCCGAGAACCTGATGATCGTCGACCTGGTGCGCAACGACCTGTCGCGGGTGTGCGAACCGGGGTCGGTGCACGTGCCGGCGTTGTTCGCGGTGGAGACCTATGCGGCGGTGCACCAGCTGGTCTCCACGGTGCGGGGCCGGTTGCGCCGCGGGGTCTCCGCGGTGGACTGTGTGCGCGCGGCGTTCCCGGGTGGGTCGATGACCGGCGCCCCGAAGGTGCGCACCATGGAGATCATCGACAAGTTCGAGGACGGCCCGCGCGGGGTGTACTCGGGGGCGATCGGGTATCTCTCGCCCACCGGCGCCGCGGACCTGTCGGTGGTGATCCGCACCCTCGTCGCCACCGACCGCGAGGTGACCTTCGGGATCGGCGGGGCCATCGTCGCCCTGTCCGATCCGCAGGACGAACTCGACGAGATCCTGGTCAAGGCAGTGGCGATGCGCCGCTGCCTGGCCGCCGTCCCCGACGACGACCGCACCGACCCGGCGGCGGGCACCGAGGCGGGACGGGCGTCGTGACCGCGCCGGTGCTCGTCGCCGGCGGATGCGGCGCCGTCGGTCGACTGTTCGTCGACGCGTTGCGCCGCTCCGACCGCGAGGTGCTCGTCGTCGACCCGGCCGCCGATCCCACCGCCCCCGGCACGCTGCGCGCGGACCTGACGTCCCCGGATGCGGCCTTGGCCGACGCGCTCGCCGGCGCCGACCTCGTGGTGCTGGCGGTGCCGGAGGTGATCGCCGGGGCGGCGCTGCCGGTGCTGGCGCGGCTGCTGCCCCCGCACACCCTGCTGGTGGAGACCCTGTCGGTCAAGACCCCGATCGCGGCGGCGCTGCGCACCCACCGGCCGGGTCACCCGGCGCTGGGCCTGAACCCGATGTTCGCCCCCGATCTGGGTCTGCCGGGCCGGCCGGTGGCGGCGGTGCGGCACCACGACGGACCCGCCGTCGAGCAGTTCGTGACCCTGCTGCGCGAGTGGGGGGCGACGGTGGTGGAGATCGGCGCCGACGACCACGACCGCATCACCGCGGCGGTGCAGGTGCTCACCCACGCCGCGATCCTCGCGTTCGGGGTGGCGCTGGAGACGCTGGACGTGCCGCCGTTCGCGGCGCAGCTCGCCGCCCCACCGCACACGGTGCTGCGGGCGCTGCTCGGACGCATCACCGAGGGCGCCCCGGAGGTCTACCATGACATCCAGCTCACCAATCCGTACGCCGTCGCCGCCCGCCGGGCCCTCGCCGAGGCGGTCACCGAGCTCGACGCCGCCACCGACTCCCTGCCCGCCTTCTCGGCGTTGCTCGATCGGGCCCGCACCGGTCTCGGCGACGGACCGGCCGCCGCGCAACTGTGTGCGCAGCTGTTCGCGGCGTTGCCCCGCGATCCGCGGGCGGCCGGCGGGCCCGGCGAGGACAGGAGCAGGACGTGACCGATCCCGACATCCCCGGCCCGCGGTTGCACGCCGCGCACCTGCCGCAGCACGATCCGTCCGATCCGGTCGAGAGCGCGGTCGTCGCGAGCCTGATGCGGTCGTGGCCGCGGCGCGCGGCGGTGAAGAAGCCCGCACCGGATCTCGACGACCTGTTCGACGAGCAGCACACGGATTTCCCCGAGGTGATGCTGCCCTTCCACACCCATCCGCGGTATCGCGCCCTCGACGACACCCGGCGGGCGCGGCTGCGGGCCTGGGGCTGGATCGCCTACAACAAGAACGTCGTCGACATCGAACAGCACGTCGTCAACCCGGGTTTCGCGTTGCTGACCGGCGACCGGTTCGGTCTCGGCCTGTCCGACACCACGGTGGTCGCGGTGATGCAGGCGATGGTCGACGAGCAGTACCACACCCTGATGCACCATCAGGCGAACCTGCTCACCCGCCGCCGCCGCGGCTGGCCGCTGCCGGATGCGGTGCTGCCGGCCTGCCGCACCGTCCGCGACCAGCGTCGCGCGGTGGCCGAGGCCCCGACTCCCGGGCCGTGGCGCTGGTGCAGCTGGCGTTCACCACCGTCGCCGAGACCTCGATCAGTGCCTATCTCGGCCTGCTCACCGGCGATCCGGACCTGCAGCCGGTCAACCGGGCGACGGTGGCGGTGCACCGCCGCGACGAGCTGTGCCACGCCTCGCTGACCGGGGAGCTGCTGCCGGTGCTGCTCACCGCCCTCGACGACCGGGACCGGGTGCGGCTGCTCGACGCGCTGGCCGGGGCGGTCGCCGCGTTCACCGGCCCCGATCTGGACACCTGGGCGGCGATCGTCGCGCACGAACAGGTCCCCGGTGGGGAGCAGATGCTCGCCGACACCGCCGAGGCCCTCGCCGACAGTCCGGTCGTGCAGGACTGCAGCGCCGTCCTGCGGTTGTGCGCGGCGGTCGGGCTCGGCGACGAACTCGCCGCCCGCTGGCCCTGGCCGTCCCCGAACTGACCCGGGACGGGGATGGCGGGGGCGGGGGTGTCGGGGGCGTCGGGGCGGGGGTCAGCGTCCCAGCAGGGCCCGCAGCTTCCCGAGGCGGCTCTGCAGCCCCCACACGGTGACGCGCAGCAGCGCCTCCTGCACGATGTTGCCGCTCATCTTCGATTCGCCGACCTCGCGTTCGGTGAACGTGATCGGCACCTCGGCGACGGAGAACCCGGCCTGCAGGGTGCGCCACGCCAGGTCGACCTGGAAGCAGTAGCCGTGCGAGGCGATCGCGTCGAGGTCGAGCTTCTCGAGCACCTCCCGCCGGTAGGCGCGGTACCCGCCGGTGATGTCGCGGATCGACACCCCGAGCGCGAGCCGCGAGTAGATGTTGCCGCCGCGGGAGAGCACCTCGCGGTGCCACGGCCAGTTCACCACCGTGCCGCCGGGCACGTAGCGGGAACCGAGCACCAGATCGGTGCCGGCGTCGATCTTCTCCAGCAGCAGATGCAGCTGCTCGGGGGCGTGACTGCCGTCGGCATCCATCTCCACCAGCACCGTGTAGCCGTGCTCGAGACCCCACCGGAAACCGGCGATGTAGGCGGCACCGAGCCCGTTCTTCTCGGTGCGGTGCATCACCGCGATGCGCTCGTCGGCGGCGGCGAGCTCGTCGGCGAGGGCCCCGGTCCCGTCGGGGCTGCCGTCGTCGACGACGAGCACATGGGTCTGCGGCAGGGCGGCGTGCAACCGCGAGATGATCCGGCCCAGATTCTCCCGCTCGTTGTACGTCGGAATGATCACCAGGGTGCGGGCGCTGGGTGCGCTGTCGTTCCCGGCCGGCGTCGCCGCTGCCATCAGAGGTCCTCCTTGTCGAACCGGCCACCGGCCGGTGCTCCTGCTGCGCCGGTGCTCGGTACGGGCCCCGAACCGGCCTTCTCCCGCCGGCCCCGCACGACGGCGACACCCACGGCGGCCACGGCGACCGCACAGAGCAGAAGCTCCGGCGCGACTCCGAACCGACTAGCCAGCGTAACGTCTGCCCGCAAGGGCACCTCCGCCACCAGGGCATCGGGCACGAACAACGGCGTGTCCTGCGCCACCCGCCCGTCCGGTTCGACGACGGCGCTGACCCCGCTCGTCGCCGCGACCACCACCGCCCGGCCGTGCTCGACGGCCCGCAACCGCGACATCGCCAGCTGCTGGTAGGTCATCTCGGTGTCGCCGAAGGTGGCGTTGTTCGTCGGCACCGCCAGCAGCTGCGCCCCCGCGGCGACCGCGTCGCGCAACGCCCGGTCGAAGGCCACCTCGTAGCAGGTCGCCACCCCGATCGGGATACCGGCCGCCTCGACGGTGCCGTCCCCGTCCCCGGGCACGAAATAGCCGGCCCGGTCGGCGTACTCGGAGAACAACCGGAAGAACGACCGCCACGGCAGGTACTCGCCGAACGGCTGGATGATCCGCTTGTCGTGCCGCTCCCCCGGCCCCGCCTCGGCGTCCCACACGATCACCGAGTTGGTGGTGGTGCCGTCGCCGTTGGCGAGCACCGCCCCCACCAGGATCGGTGCGCCGATCGCGGCCGAGGCGGCGGTGATCTCGCGGGCGGCGTCGGCGTTGCGCAGCGGATCGATGTCGGAGGCGTTCTCCGGCCAGATCACCACATCGGGCGCCGGGACCCGCCCGGCGGCGACGTCGGCGGCGAGCTCACGGGTGCGGGCGACGTGGTTGTCGAGTACCGCCTTGCGCTGGGCGTTGAAGTCCAGCCCCAGACGCGGCACGCTGCCCTGGATCGCCGCGACCGTCACCGTGTCCACGACGTCCCCGTCCGCGCGCACCAGCGGCCACACCGCCGCCGCGCAGACCGGGCCGAGCAGCACCGCCGCGACCGGCACCGGCCAGCCCCGCCGGGTGCGCACCACCGGGACCAGGGCCGCCAGCCCCGCACCGGTCAGCGCGACCGCGAAGGACACCAGCGGCGCCCCACCGACCGCGGCGAGGGACACGAACAACCCGTCGGGTTGCCCGAACGCCAACCGGCCCCACGGGAACCCCCCGAAGGGCACACTCGCGCGCAGCCACTCGGTCAGACTCCACACCGCCGCGATCCACACCGGCGCCGCCCGCAGCGACCGCAGCTGCACCGCCAGCATCCCGAACAGGCCGACGAACACCGCTTCGGCGGCGGCCAGCGCCAGCCACGGCAGCGGCCCCACGTACACCCCCACCCAGGGCAGCAACGGCAGGAAGAACCCCAGCCCGGCCAGATATCCGTAGCCGAACCCGGCGCGGCGCCGCAGCGCCCCCGTGGTCACGGCCGCGACCAGCAACGCGATCCCCAGCGGCGCCAGGAACCACAGCGGCCGCGGCGGGAAACTCGCGAACAGCAGCAAGCCCGCGGCGACGGAGGCCGCCGCCCGCACCGCCACCGCCGTCCGGGGCCGTGCGGTCACCGGCCGTACACGACCCGGTCGCGGTGCACGCTGCGCACCAGCACCGGATCGTCGGTACCGGGCTCGAGATCGGGCAACGGCGCCACCCGCGACCGCGGATCGGTGGACCAGCGCTGCACCGAATCCTTCGGGGCCCGCACCACCAGCTCCCCGACCTCCCAGACCGCATAGGACGCCGGGGCACCCGGCTCGAGGGTGCCGGCCGTGCCGTCCCGCCGGCCCCCGGCCCGCCACGCCCCGCGGGTCGCCGCGGCGAACGCCGCCCGCGGCGAGATGCCGCTGCCCGGCGTGTGGTGGTGCACCGCCGCCCGCAGCATCTGCCACGGCCGCGGCGCCGTCACCGGCGCATCCGAGCCGAACGCCAACGACAACCCGGTCGCCGCCAGCGGCGCGAACGCGTTGAGCGCCGCGGCCCGATCGGCGCCGAGCCGCTGCGCGTACATCCCACCCGGTCCGCCCCACAGCGCGTCGAAGCCCGGCTGCATGCTCGCGATCACCCCGTACCGCGACAGCACCTGCGCCTGCGCCACCGTCAGCGACTCGACGTGCTCGAGCCGGTGCCCGCACGCCGCCAGCGCCGGTCCTCCGACCTCCCCCGCGACCGCCTCGAACGCCGCGACCGCCGCGGCGGTCGCGGCATCCCCGATGACGTGGAAACCGGCCTGGATCCGCGCCTCGGTGCACGCCCGGATGTGCGCGACGAGCTGATCCTCGGCGAGATGGGCGGTGCCGCAGCAGTCCGGCCGATCCGCATAGGGGCGGCTCAGCCACGCGGTGTGCGAGCCGAACGAGCCGTCCACGAACAGATCCCCACCGAGGGCGTGCGCGCCGGTGGCGGCCAGCAGCTCGGTGGCCTCGGCGGCGCTGCCCACCGCCTGTCCCCAGTAGCCGCGCACCTCCACCGGATGATCGGTGCCGAGCAACTCGGTGAAGTCGTCGAGCCCGGAGATCTCCGGGCCGCCGCACTCGTGCACCGCGACGATGCCCTGCGCGGCCAGATCGTCCAGGGCGGCCAGGCGGGCGCGGGCGCGCTGCGCAGCGGTCAGCCGGCTGCGCGCGGCGGCGCGCACCGCGTGGTGCGCGGCGCCGGTCAGCGGATGTTCCGGATCGAACCCCGCCAGCGTGCCGACATCCTCGCCGGCGGCGGCACGCAGCGCGGTGGACGCGGCCGCCGAATGCGCGTCGACCCGCCCGAGATAGACCATCCGGCCCGGGGCGGCGGCATCGAGCTCGGCGGTGGTCGGCGGGGTCGGATCGGGCCAGCGGGTCTCGTCCCAGCCCTGCCCCCACAGCACCGCGTCGTCGCAGGCATCGGCGTGCGCGCGCAGCCGGCGCAGCGCGTCGTCACGGTCGACCGCGCCGGTCAGATCCAGGCCGGTCAACGCCAGCCCGTGCGCGGTGAGATGGACGTGGGTGTCGACGAATCCGGGGGCGACGAACGCCCCGTCCAGGTCGACGATCTCGGCGTCCGGGTGCAGGGCGCGGCCGGGCCGGTCCTGCCCGACCCACACCACCACACCGTCCGTGACGGCCATCGCGGTGGCATCGGGGGCGCTGGCACTGTAGATGCGGCCGCCGACGAGAAGCTGGGTGCGCGGTGCTCGACTCACAGCTGCCCAGTCTGCCCCGTCACCGCCCGTCGCGTGGCCGCGGGGTGTCGACGATCTCCCCCTCCAGCACCGGCGCCTCACCCGACGTCGGGACCGGACCGGCGGTCAGGTGCGGGGCCGCCCCGACGACGCTGTGGTCGACGACCTGCCCGTCCACGATCACCAGCCGCTGTGTCGAGAACCCTCCTGCCGAGAACCCCCGCTTCGTGGCGCGTCGCGCCACCGCCGCCCGCACCAGCGGCCGCGCCGCCGCCCGGGTCGGCAACAACAGCACGACCCCGAGCAGCGTGGTGATCAGGCCGGGCACCAGCACCAGCGCCGCCCCGAGCCCGGTGAGCAACCCGTCCGTCAACGTCTGCTCGGGGCTCGCCGACAGCGCCGGCCCGGACCGCAGCCGCGACAGGCTCCGCAGCGCGCGGCGTCCGCGGGCTGCGAGCACGAGATACCCGGCGATCGACACGCCGAGGAAGATCAGCACCGTGGTCAGCGCACCGAGGGTGGAGCCGAGCCAGGCCAGCACGGCGATCTCCGCCACCACGTAGAGCAGGAACATCATCGGGTACACGTCGGGGATCCTTCCGTAGCCGGCACTCACCCCGTCAACGAACGAGGCCGCCCATTTTCTCCCGCGCCCTCCCCGAGACACGGCCGCGTGATCGAATGGCCCGCATGGGTGCAGGTGACTGGGCGCTGCTGATGGTCGCGGCGACCGCGGCCGGATGGGTCGACGCGGTGGTCGGCGGCGGCGGGCTGATCCTGCTGCCCGCCCTGTTCCTCGTCGCCCCGCAACTGACCCCGCAGGCGGCGCTGGCCACCAACAAGCTCACCGCGATCTGCGGCACCGGCGCCGCGGTGCTCACCTTCGCGCGCCGCATCCCGCTGCGCTGGCCGGTGCTCGGCCCCGCCGCCCTCGTCGCCGCCCTGGCCTCCGCCGCCGGGGCCGCCGCGGTGTCGCTGATCGACCGGTCCGTGTTCGTCCCCCTGGTGATGGTGGTGCTCGTCGCCGTCGCGGTCTTCGTCGCCGCCCGCCCGACCCTCGGGGTCACCACCACCCGCCGGCCGAGCCTGCTGCGCCTGGCGACGGTCACCCTCACCGCCGCCGCGGTGATCGGCTTCTACGACGGGATCCTCGGCCCCGGCACCGGCACCTTCCTCATCCTGATCTTCGCGTCGCTGCTCGGCGCCGAGTTCGTGCAGTCCGCGGCGATGGCGAAGGTCCTCAACTTCGGCTCGAATCTCGGGGCGCTGGTGCTGTTCGCGGTCGCCGGGCACGTGTGGTGGGCCCTCGGCCTGACGCTGGCGGTGTGCAACGTCGCCGGGTCGGTGCTCGGCTCCCGCACGGCCCTGGCCCGCGGCGCCGGCTTCGTGCGGATCGTGCTGTTGATCGTGGTGGTGGCGATGGTGATCCGCCTCGGCATCGAACAGTTCGGGTGAGCCGCTCCCACGTTTCGCGACGGTGATTGCCTACGGTGATCGGTGTGACGGCTGTGGACGACGACTTTCTGGCCCTGCCGCTGCGTGCGGCGGCGGATGCGGCGCTGACGGTGGCGCGCACCGCCGGGGCCACGCACGCCGACGTGCGGGTGCAGCGGGTGCGCACCGGGACGACGACGCTGCGGGACGGCGCGGTGCAGGCCGCGGTGGACGCCACCGACTGCGGTATCGCGGTGCGGGTGCTGCTCGACGGCACCTGGGGGTTCGCCTCCCATCCGGTGCCCGGCCCCGACGGCGCCGCCGACGCCGCGCACCGCGCGGTCGCCGCGGCCCGCACCCTGCGCGCGCTGAACCGGGACCCGGTGCAGTGGGCGGACGAACCGGTGTACCGGGACGCGGTGTGGGTGTCGGACTACGAGATCGACCCGTTCACCGTGCCCGCCGCGGACCGAATCGCGGTGCTCGCGGACTACTCGCAGCGGCTGCTGCGCGCCGGCGTCGACCACGTGAACGCGCACCTGCTGCAGGTCAAGGAACAGTCCTTCTACGCCGATCTCGCCGGCTCGACGATCACCCAGCAGCGGGTGCGGATCCAGCCCGAACTCGACGCCACCCGCGTCGACCGCACCGCCGGCACCTTCGAGTCGATGCGCACCCTGGCCCCCCCGACCGGCCGCGGCTGGGAGTACGTCGCCTCCGACCGGTGGTGGGACTGGAGCGGTGAACTGGCGCAGCTGCCGGACTGGCTCGCCGAGAAGGCGCAGGCCCCGTCGGTGACCGCCGGGCCCACCGATCTGGTGATCGACCCGACGAATCTGTGGCTGACGATCCACGAATCGGTCGGGCACGCCACCGAATACGACCGGGCCATCGGCTACGAGGCCGCCTACGCCGGCACCTCTTTCGCCACCCCCGACCTGCTCGGCGCCCTGCGCTACGGCAGCGACGCCATGCACGTCACCGCCGACCGCACCGAACCGCACGGCCTGGCCACCGTCGGGTTCGACGACGACGGGGTCGCCGCCCAATCGTGGGATCTCGTGCGCGACGGGATGCTCGTCGGCTACCAGCTCGACCGGGCGTTCGCCCCGAAACTGGGGGTGGGCCGGTCCAACGGCTGCGCCTACGCCGATTCGGCGCATCACGTGCCGATCCAGCGGATGGCGAACGTGTCCCTGCAACCCGACCCGCGGGTCGACCGCAGCACCGCCGATCTGATCGCCGGGGTCGACGACGGGCTCTACATCGTCGGGGACCGCAGCTGGTCGATCGACATGCAACGCCACAACTTCCAGTTCACCGGCCAGCGTTTCTACCGCATCCGCGGCGGCCGGCTCGCCGGGCAGGTCCGCGACGTCGCCTACCAGGCGTCGACCACCGAGTTCTGGGGTGCCCTCGAGGCCGTCGGCGGGCCGTCGACCTGGCGGCTCGGCGGCGCCATGAACTGCGGCAAGGCCCAGCCCGGGCAGGTCGCGGCGGTCTCCCACGGCTGCCCCTCGGTGCTCGTCCGCGGCGTCAACGTGCTCAACACGGTTCAGGAGGGTGGGCGATGATCGGCGGTCACGACCTCGTCGAGGCGGCGCTGGCCGCCTCCCCCGCCGACGAGACGATCGTGCTCGTCACCGACCGCGCCGAGGCCGCGCTGCGGTGGGCGGACGGTTCGATGACCACCAACGGCTCCGCTCGCGCGTCGAGCTGGACGGTGATCGCGCTGCGCCGCCGCCCCACCGGCACCCACTGCGGGGTGGTCACCGGCGCCGGTACCGGCCGCGACGACATCGTCGCCGGGGTCGCCGCCGCGCACGCCGCCGCCGAACAGGCCCCGGCCGCCCCCGACGCGACCGACCTGTGCACCGGCACCGGACCCGGCCCCGACTGGGGCGACCCGGCCGCCACCACCGGCATCGAGGTGTTCACGCCGCTGATCGACGCGCTCGCCGCCGGATTCGACGACGCCGATGCCCTCTACGGCTTCGCCCACCACGAGGTGTCCACCCTCTGGCTCGGCACCTCCACCGGGCTGCGGCGCCGCTGGGTGCAGCGCGACGGGTCGATCGAGATCAACGGCAAACGCGGCGGCCTGACCGGGGCGAGCGCCTGGGCCGGCGCCGGCACCGTCGACTTCACCGACGTCGACCTACCGGCCCTGCTCGCGGAACTGTCACGGCGCCTGGACTGGGCGGGCGTCACCGTCGACCTGCCCGCCGGGCGGTACGAGACGCTGCTGCCGCCTTCGGTGGTCGCCGACCTGATGCTCCCGCTGCTGTGGTCGCTCGAGGGCCGCGGCGCCGAGGAAGGCCACTCGGTGTGGTCCACACCCGGCGGCACCCGCCTCGGCGAGACCGTCGCGTCCCTGCCGGTGACCCTGACCTCCGATCCCGCCGCACCCGGACTGGGCTACGCGCCGTTCGTCGCGGCGACCTCGTCGAGCGACACCGTGTCGGTGTTCGACAACGGCATGCCCGCCGGGCGCGTCGACTGGATCGACCGCGGGGTGCTGCGGGCCCTGGCCTATCCGCGGGCGACCGCCGCCGAATTCGGGGCCACCCCCACCGCGCCGGGCGCGAACCTGCTGCTCACCGGCGGCAGCGAAACCGGGCTCGACGAGATGATCGCCCGCACCGAACGCGGCCTGCTGCTCACCACCGTGTGGTACCTGCGCGACGTGGATCCGGCGGTGCTGCTGCTGACCGGCCTGACCCGCGACGGGGTCTATCTGATCGAGGACGGGCAGGTGCGGGCGGCGGTGAACAACTTCCGGTTCAACGAATCCCCGGTGGATCTGCTGCGTCGCGCCACCGAGATCGGCGCCACCGAACGCACCCTGCCGCGGGAGTGGAAGGACTGGTTCACCCGCACCGCGATGCCACCGATCCGCATCCCCGACTTCCACATGTCCTCGGTCAGCGCCGCCCGCTGACCCCACCGGGGGCCGGGGCGGCGCCGCAGCCGGTCAGAGCAGGTCGGCGAGTTCCTTGCCGATCTCCTCGGGGGTGACGGTCGGCTCGAAGCGGCGCACCACCGTGCCCTGCGGGTCGACGAGGAACTTGGTGAAGTTCCACTTCACCTCGTCGGTGCCGATCGCCTCCGGGCGGGTCTTGCTCACGTGCTCGAACAGGAAGCCGTGCTGCGGCCCGAAATCACCGGGGGCCTCGGCACGCAGGTGCCGGTAGAGCGGGTCGGCGTCGTCGCCGTTGACGTCGAGCTTGGCGAAGACGGGGAAGGACACGTCGTAGTTGACGCGGCAGAACTCCTGGATCTCCGCGTCCGTGCCCGGCTCCTGCCCACCGAACTGGTTGCACGGGAACGCCAGGATCTCCAGACCCCGGTCCTTCGTCTCGCGGTACAGCGCCTCGAGCGCCTCGTACTGCGGGGTCAGGCCGCACTTGCTGGCGACGTTGACGATCAGCAGGTGCTTGCCGGCGAAGTCGGCGAGGGACGCGGTGCCGCCGTCGGCGGTACGCACGGTGAAATTGTGAACGGACATGCGCTCTCCTGGAAAACGGTTCGGGGAACCCGCCGGCGGCGGGATCACCGCGACCCTACGGGATCCGGCGAGACCGGACGATCCGGACGCGCGGGGTCAGGCGGCGTCGCCTTCCCCGCCGCGATCGAGGGTGCACGCCACCCCGACGGTGCCGCTGCGCCCGCGCCGCAACACACTGCCCAGCATCAGCACCCGCCCCACGATCCCGTACTTGCGGGCGATCAGCGTGCGGGTGCGCTCGGATCCCTCCGCGTCGAGCACCACCCCGGTGCCCGGCACCGCCTCCGACCGCGGTCGCCCCCGCGCATCGCAGATCGCCAGCGTCAGCCGCGGATCGCGCCGCAACCGCTTGACCTTGTACGAGTCGGTGGCGGTCCACACCAGCAGCTGCTGCCCGTCGCCCACCGCCCACACCGGGGTGCCGACGGCACTGCCGTCCTTGCGGAAGGTGGTCAACAGCACGTACTGGGCAGCGGCGAGCTCGGCGAACCCCGGCGGCGGCGAATCGGACATGCCGCCCACCCTACGAGCCGTGGCCGGTCGCTGCACGGGGGTCGTCCCACCGGCCCCGACACGCGGCGTTCTACCCTGACGGGCATGGCCGAAACCGCTGTCGACGTGCACCTGCCCGGCGGGCACCTCACCGCCGCGCAGGTCCAGCTGCTCGCCGAGATCGCCCACACCCACGGCGGCGGCGAACTGTACCTGACCGTTCACGCCCAGCTGCAGCTGCGCGGCGATGCCGCGGCCCTGACCGACGCGCTCACCGCCGCGGGCCTGCGCATCGACACCCCCACCCGCGGAAGGCTGCTGACCTCCCCGCTCAGCGGCCGCATCGGCGGCCACCGCGACATCCGCGAACTCGCCCGCACCGTCGCGGCGCGCCTCACCGACACCGACGTCGCCCCCGGCACCGTGTTCGGGCTCGACGACGGCACCGGCGACATCGCCGCCCTCGCCCCCACCCTCGGGTTGCTCGCCCGCCCCGACGGCCGCTTCGCGGTGCTGCGCGACGGCCGCGACACCGGGCTGCGCGCCGATCCCGACGACGCCGCCGACGTGCTGTTCACCGACCCCCCCGCCCCGGGCACCGACACCGACCCGCTGCCGGAGGCCCCGCCGGCGCCCATCGGATGGCTCGACCAGCCCGACGGTGCCGTCACCCTCGCCGGGGGCCTGCCCGGTGGGGTGCTGCCCGCCCGGCTCGCCGAATTCCTCGCCGCCGTGGAGCGGCCGCTGATCGTCACCCCCTGGCGGTCGGTGCTGCTGTGCGATCTCGACGAATGGACCGCCGAGCAGGTGGTGCGGGTGCTCGCCCCGATGGGGCTGGTCTTCGACGCGGACTCCCCCGCCCTGCGCTGACACCCTGCCCTGCGCTGACACCCTGCCCTGCGCTGACACCCGGCGCTGAGCTGCGGGAACGGGCGGACCTCGCGAACCGGACGACCCTCCTCGAAGCCGCCCGGGCACGCCCGCGGCGCGCCTATCGTGGACGGATGAGCGGTCCCACCGCGGCCCCCGACGACTACGACGTGATCGTGCTCGGCGCCGGTCCCGCCGGGGAGAACGCCGCCCAGTACGCCATCGCCGGCAGCGACCGAACCGCCGCCCTCGTCGAGCACGAACTCGTCGGCGGCGAATGCTCCTACTGGGCCTGCATGCCCAGCAAAGCGCTGTTGCGGCCCACTCAGGTGCTCGCCACCGCCCGCAACATGCCCGGCGTTGCCGACAAGATCAGCGCCCACGGTGTCGACGTGCCCGCCGTGTTCGCCCGCCGCGACGAGTTCACCCACCGCCGCGACGACGACTCGCAGGTGCAGTGGGCCCGCTCCGTCGGCATCGACGTGCTCCGCGGCACGGGCGCGCTGGCCGGGCCCCGCACCGTCACCCTCACCGGCGCCGACGGCACCCGCATCCTGCACGCCCGCCACGCCGTCGTCCTCGCGACCGGCACCGTCCCGGTCGTCCCCGACCTGCCCGGCCTGCGCGCGGCGCGGCCGTGGACCTCCCGCGACGCCACCAACCTCACCGAGATCCCGCACCGCGTCCTCGTCGTCGGCGGCGGGGTCGTCGCCTGCGAAACCGCCACCTGGCTGCGGCAACTCGGCGTCGAGGAACTGACGGTCTCGGTGCGCGGCGATCGGCTGCTGCCCCGCGTCGAACCCTTCGCCGCCCAGCGGGTCGCCGACCGCATGACCCACAAGGGTCTGGATGTGCGCTACGGCACCGAGATCCGCGCCGTGCAGCGCCCCGAGGTGGACGACACCGGTGTCGGTCGCATCCACGGCGGCCCCGCCACCGTCGACCTGTCCGACGGCAGCACCCTCGAGGTCGACGAGATCGTCGTCGCCACCGGCCGCCGCCCCGCCAGCGACGGACTCGGCCTCGACACCGTCGGCCTGCCCGACGGCCACCTCCGCGTCGCCGACGATCTGACCGTCGACGGGGTGGACGGGCAATGGCTGTACGCGGTCGGGGATCTCGCCGGTCGCGCCGCCCTGACCCACATGGGCAAATACCAGGCGCGGGTGTGCGGGGACGTCATCGCTGCCCGCGCCGAGGGCCGCTCCACCGACGGCCCGAGATTCCGGGCGAGCGCCGACCACGGGCAGGTTCCTCAGGTGATCTTCACCGTCCCCGAGATCGCTGCGGTCGGCCGCACCGCCGAGCAGGCCCGCACCGACGGCTTCGACGTCGCGGTGCTCGAGGCCGACATCGATGTCGCCGGCGCCGCCCTGGCCCGCGACGACTACGCCGGGCACGCCGCGCTGGTGGTGGACCGTGCCACCGACACCCTCATCGGCGCGACCTTCGTCGGTCAGGAGGTCGCCGAACTCGTCCACGCCGCCACCATCGCCCTCGTCGGCCAGGTTCCCCTCGACCTGCTGTGGCACGCGGTCCCCTCGTACCCCACGATCAGCGAGGTGTGGCTGCGTCTGCTCGAATCCCGCCGCCCCTGAACCGGTTTCGTGTGCAGTTCTCGTTGCGGCACACCGAGGACGACCGACGAGAACTACTCCCCCGAACCGGGCTCAGCGCGGCAGGCGCCGCCAGATCGCGCGCGGCAGCAGGCGCATACCGAAGAACACCGGCCGCAGCAACGCCGGCACCCACACCTCCCCGCGTCCGCGCTGCAACGCCCGCACCGTCGCCTCCGCGACCTGCGGAGGTGTGCTCGAGAACGGCGCCGGCCTCATCCCCTCGGTCATCCGGCCGATCACGAACCCGGGCCGCACCAGCAGCAACGACACGCCGCTGCCGTGCAAGGCATCCGCCAGACCGG
Organism: Rhodococcus sp. Z13; assembly: GCF_025837095.1. Taxonomy (NCBI): domain Bacteria; kingdom Bacillati; phylum Actinomycetota; class Actinomycetes; order Mycobacteriales; family Nocardiaceae; genus Rhodococcus; species Rhodococcus sacchari. The sequence goes on along the minus strand of NZ_CP107551.1, from coordinate 2,369,765 downwards.
AGGCGAACCCGTCGAGCCCGGCCTTCGCCGACCCGTACACATAGTTCGCGCGGCGCACCCGCCACCCGGCGACCGAGGAGAACACCACCAGCCGCCCGTGCCCCTGCACCCGCAACCGCTGCGCCAGCTCGGTGAGCAACGCGACCTGCGCGACGTAGTCGGTGTGCACGATCGACACCGCGTGCGCCACCTCGGTTTCCGCGCGGGCCTGATCCCCGAGGATGCCGAACGCCAGCACCGCCACGTCGATCGGCCCGAACGCCGCGATCCGATCGAGCACCGCGGCATGCCCGTCGACCGCGTCGGCGTCGAACTCGACGGTGTGCACCGCCGTCGCGCCCGCGGCCCGCACCGCGGCGCACTCGTCGGCCAGGTCACCGGCGCGGCGCGCGGCGAGAACCACGGTGCGACCCGGCCCGAGCCGGGCGGCGACCTCGACGCCGATCTCGCTGCGCCCGCCGAAGACGACGACGGTGCCGCCGGGGCCGCTCACGCGTCGGTGCCCGGCAGCACGGTCAGCCCGTGCGGCTGCCGGTTCATCGGCTCGCAGCCGTCCTCGGTGACCACGACGATGTCCTCGATGCGCGCCCCCCACTCGCCGCGGAAGTAGATGCCCGGCTCGATGCTGAATGCCATCCCGGGGCGCAGTTCGTCGTCGTTGCCCGCCACGATGTACGGCTCCTCGTGCACCGACAGGCCGATGCCGTGCCCGGTGCGGTGCACGAACACCTCCCCGTAGCCGGCGGCGGTGAGCACGTCCCGCGCCGCCGCATCGACCGCCTCGGCGCGCACCCCGGGCCGCACCGCCTCGACGGCGGCCCGCTGGGCCTGCTCGAGGATCGCGATCCTTGCCGCGATCTCCGGATCGGGGTCGCCGAGGCTGTAGGTGCGGGTCGAATCCGAGTAGTAGCCCGGCTCCACCGGCCCACCGATGTCGACGACGACGATGTCCCCGGCCTCGACGACCCGATCGGACACCTCGTGGTGCGGGTCGGCGCCGTGCGGCCCGGACCCGACGATCACGAAATCGGCCTCGGTGTGGCCCTCTTCGACGATCGCGGCGGTGATGTCCGCGGCGACCTCCGCTTCGGTGCGGCCCGGACGCAACCACTCACCCATGCGGGCGTGCACCCGGTCGATGGCGGCGCCGGCGCGGCGCAGCGCCGCGATCTCGTCCTCGTCCTTGACCATCCGCAGCTCGCGGATCACCGCGGTCGCCAGGCTCGGAGCGGTACCGAAGCGGTCGGTGAGCGGCACCAGATGCAGCGCGGGCATCGCTTCGGCGACCGCGACCGCCGTCGCGGCCGGCACCAGCTCCCGCACCACCGCGTAGGGATCCTGCCCGTCCACCCAGTCGTGCACCGGCAGGGCGAGTTCACCGATCGCGGATTCGCGCAGCGACGCCAGCTCGAGCCGCGGCACCACCACCGACGGGGTGGACCCGTCGGTGGGGATCACCAGGCAGGTCAGCCGTTCGAAGGAGGCGGCGCGGGAACCGGTCAGATAGCGCAGGTCCGGGCCGGGGGTGATGAGCAGCGCGTCCAGCCCCGCGGCGGCACCGAGCTCGGCGGCGCGGGACAGACGCTTCCCGTAACGGGCGGCGGGGAATCGGGGGGCGGCAGTGGTCATGCATCCGAGCCTAGTGCGCGTCACCGGATGGCAGGATGTGGTCCGTGACCGCACCCGCAACGCCCCCCGCCCCGCACCCGACGTTGATGCTGCTCGACGGCGCGAGCCTGTGGTTCCGGGCCTTCCACGCCATCCCGGAGAAGGTCACCGCCCCCGACGGCACCCCCGTCAACGCCGTCCGCGGCTTCGTCGACATGGTGGCCTCCCTGATCCGCACCCACCACCCCAGCCGGCTGGTGGTGTGCCTGGACCTGGACTGGCGCCCCGCCTTCCGCGTCGCCGCCGTCCCCGGCTACAAGGCCCACCGCGTCGCCGCCGGCTCCGACGGCACCGTCGAGGACGTCCCCCCGACGCTGCTGCCGCAGGTCCCGGTGATCCTCGAGGTGCTCGCCGCCGCCGGCATCGCCACCGGCGGCGCCGCCGGCTTCGAGGCCGACGACGTGCTCGGCACCCTCGCCGCGACCGAGACCACCGACCCGGTGATCGTGGTCTCCGGCGACCGCGACCTGCTGCAGGTCGTCACCGACGACCCGGTGCCGGTGCGGGTGCTCTACGCCGGCCGCGGCCTGGCCAAGGCCGAACTGTTCGACCCGGCGCTGGTCGCCGAGCGGTACGGGGTGCCCGCCGAACGGGCCGGCGCCGCCTACGCCGAACTCGCGGTGCTGCGCGGCGATCCCTCCGACGGGCTGCCCGGCGTCAAGGGCATCGGGGAGAAGACCGCCGCCTCGCTGCTGCGGCAGTACGGCTCCCTCGACGCGATCCGCGCCGCCGCCCTCGACGAGTCGTCGGCGCTGGCCAAGGGCATGCGCGTCAAACTCACTGCGGCCGCGGACTATCTGGACGCGGCGCTGCCGGTGGTGCGGGTCGCCACCGACGCCCCGGTGGAACTGTCGCTCCCCGACACCCTCCCGGCGACCCCCGCCGACCCCGACCGGCTCGACACGCTGGCGCAGCAGTGGGGACTCGACCGGCCGGTGACCGCGCTGCGCGCGGCGCTCGCCGAGGCCGGCAGCTGACCGAGCGGAACGCTAGCGGGGGCGGCTGACCTCGTAGGTGCCGTTGTCGTCGGTGACGGTCACGGTGACCTCCCGGAACTGGCCGTCGACGGTCACCTGGCACGAGAAGCTGTGCCCGACCTCGACGCGCTGCCCGCTCGGGCACTGCACGTCGCCGACCTGGGTGGCGCCGTAGGAGTCGGTGAGCACCTTCGCGACCCCGGCCTGGGTGGCGGACCGGTCGAGGACCTTGCCGCCGAGCCGGGTGGCGGCGGTGATGCCGCCGACGACGAGCACGAGCACCACCGCGGCGGCGGCGAGGATCCACGGCAGCTTCGACTTCCCCCCCGAGGTGGGGGTGCCGGGCGGCTGCCAGGCACCCTGCGGGGCACCCCACGGCTGCTGCGGCCCGCCGGGCTGCTGGCCGGCCCAGCCGGGCGCCGGGGCGCCGGGCCACTGCTGCTGCCCGCCCTGCGGCGGGGCACCCCACCCGGGGGCGGCGGCAGGCTGGGGCTGCTGGCCCCAGGCGGGTGCGGTGGGCTGTCCCCCCCAGGCGGGCTGCGGCGCGGCCGGCTGCCCCCACAGGTTCTGCTGCCCGGGATTCTGTTGGCCGGGATTCTGCTGTCCGGGCCACGCGGTGGTGGGGGCCTGCGGATCGGTGGTCGGCTGCGCGGGCGCGGCGGAGCCGGGCGGCGCCCACGGCGAACCCGGAGCCGAGCCGGTGGGGCGAGCCCAGGGATCCGGCGACTCGGACGGGGTGTGTCCGTGGGAGTCCTGCGGTTCGTTCGGCCCGGTCATCGTCGTCTCCACTCGCCCTTTCCGGTGTGCGTCGGCCCCCTACGTTAGCGCCCACCCCGGCAGGTCGGCAGCGCCGCGCCCCACCGTGGGGCCAGGGTCAGTCCGCGGTGGGATCGACGGCGACGACACCGCGACGGATCGCAGCGACCGCCTTGCCCGCGGTCCGCGCGATCTCCGGGTCGTCCGCGACGGTGCGGACCTGGTCGAGCAGGTCGATCAACTGCCGGCACCAGCGCACGAAATCCCCGGGCGACAGTTCCTTGCCGGCGGCCTCCGCGGCGACCAGCGCCTCGGTCAGCGACGCGGTGGACGCCCAGGTGTAGGCGGCGGTGACGAACCCCAGATCCGGATCTCGGGTCGGGGGCAGCCGGTGCCGGATCTCGTCGGCGCGCAACGCGTCGCACAGGCGCGTCGTCTCCGCAAGGGCGTGCCGGATCGGGCCGGTCGGCCCCACCACGGTGATCGGCTCGTCGGTGCGTGACTCGTAGATCACCGCCGACGCCACCGCCGCCAGCTCGGCCGGCGACAACCCCGCCCAGGCGCGGCGCCGCAGGCACTCGGCGACCAGCAGGTCCGCCTCGGTGTAGATCCGGGCCAGACGTTCACCGGCCTCGGTGGTCGCCGGATCGTCCCCCTCGGTGAGATAGCCGCGTTCGGTGAGCAGCGCGACGATCCGCTCGAAGGTGCGCGCCAGCGAATCGGTGGCGGCGGAGGCCTTGCGTCGCTGCTGTTCGGTCTCGCGCAGCAGCCGGTGGTAGCGCTCCCCGAGCCGGGCGAGCCGATCCAGATCCGGATGCTTGCGCGCCGGATGGTTCTTCAGCTGCCGGCGCAACGTGTCGATCTCGCGGGTGTCGCCCTTGCCCTTGGCGCGTTTGGGGCGGCGCGGCACCACCAGATTCTTCGACCGCAACGCCGACGCGATGTCGCGGCGCCCACGGCCGGTGCGGTGGTCGACGTGCCGCGGCAACCGCAACCGGCCCAGCACCTGCGCCGGGGTCGGGAAATCCCCCGCCGACAGCCGCCCGGACCACGCGTCGGTGGTCACCACGTGCGGCCGCGGATCCCGCGCGTCGTCGTCCGGGTCGACGACCACCGCCAGCCCGGAATGCTTCCCCGCCGGGACGGCGACGATGTCACCGCGCCGCAATGTCACCAGCGACGCGATCGCCTCGGAGCGGCGGTCCTGCCGACGGCGACGTTCGTGGGCGCGTTCGGCGTCGGTGAGCTCGGCCCGCAACCGCAGATAGTCCAGGATCTCGCTGTCGCCGCCCCCGAGCTGCTCGCGCAGCTGCGCCAGCGCCGCCTCGTTGCGGTCGATGCCGCGTTTGAGCCCGACCACCGACTTGTCGGCCTGGAACTGCGCGAAGGACATCTCCAGCAGTGCCCGCGACCGGTCCACCCCGACGGCGTCGATGAGGTTGACGGCCATGTTGTAGGACGGGCGGAACGAGCTGCGCAGCGGGAAGGTGCGGGTGGACGCCAGCCCCGCCACCGACGCCGGTTCGATGCCCGGCTGCCACAGCACCACCGCGTGCCCCTCGACGTCGATGCCGCGCCGCCCGGCCCGCCCGGTCAGCTGCGTGTACTCACCGGGGGTGAGTTCGGCGTGGGTGTCGCCGTTGAACTTGACGAGCTTCTCGAGCACCACGGTGCGCGCCGGCATGTTGATGCCCAGGGCGAGGGTCTCGGTGGCGAACACCGCCCGCACCAGCCCCCGCACGAACAGCTCCTCGACGGTGTGCCGGAAGGCCGGCAGCATGCCCGCGTGGTGGGCGGCGATGCCGCGCTGCAGGGCGGTGCGCCACGACGAGTAGCCGAGCACCTCGAGGTCGGCGCGCGGCAGGTCCTTGGTGTGCTCGTCGATGATCCGCCCGATCTCGGCGGCCTCGTCCTCGTCGGTCAGATACAGCCCCGACCGCAGGCACTGCTGCACCGCGGCGTCGCAGCCGGCGCGGCTGAACACGAACGTGATCGCCGGCAACAGTCCTTCCCGGTCGAGGCGGACGATCACCTCCGGGCGCGGCGGCGGCCGGAACCGCGGCCCGCCGCGCTCACCCCAGCGGCCCATCCCGGACAGGCTCTGCCGCTGCCGCACCACCGACGCCAGCTCCGGGTTGACGACGATCTCCCGGCGCCGCCGCGAGGTGCCGTCGCCGTGGGCGCGGGGATCGAACAGGTCGTAGATGCGGGAGCCGACCATCATGTGCTGGTGCAGCGGGATGGGCCGCACCTCGTCGACGACGACGGTGGTGTCGCCGCGCACCGTGGTCATCCAGTCGCCGAACTCCTCGGCGTTGGACACGGTCGCCGACAGCGACGCCAGCCGCACATCCTCGGGCAGGTGCAGGATCACCTCTTCCCACACGGCGCCGCGGAAACGGTCGGCGAGGAAGTGCACCTCGTCCATCACCACGTGGGTGAGCCCGATCAGGGCGGTGGACGACGCGTAGATCATGTTGCGCAGCACCTCGGTGGTCATCACGACCACCGGCGCGTCGGAGTTGATCGACTGGTCGCCGGTGAGCAGGCCGACGGAATCCTTGCCGTGCCGGGCGCACAGGTCGGCGTACTTCTGGTTGCTCAGCGCCTTGATGGGGGTGGTGTAGAAGCACTTGGTGCCGCCCTGCAACGCCAGGAACACCGCGAACTCCCCCACCACGGTCTTGCCGGCGCCGGTGGGGGCGCACACCAGCACCGAATGCCCGCCCTCGAGCGCGCGGCACGCCTCGACCTGGAAGGGGTCGAGGGGGAAGGACAGGGCGGCCGCGAAGGTGTCCAGCTGCGGGCCGGCCGCGGCCGGAGCGGAGCCGGGGTCGGTCACAGGGTGTCGGAGTAGTCGGGGCGGGCCGGTTCCACCGGGCTCGGGGCGGCGATGGTGGAGGCCTCGTCGTCGTCGAGATCACCCCAGCCGTCGGCGGCGGCGCGGCGGGCGCGGCGCTTGTCGACGAGGCGCGCGATCTGGATGGCGCATTCCATCAGCAGCACCAGCGCCACGGCGAGGGCGAGCATCGAGAACGGATCCTGGCCGGGGGTGGCGATCGCGGCGAAGACGAACAGGCCCATGATCAGGCCGCGCCGCCACGCCTTGAGCTTCTCGTAGGGCAGCACCCCTACCCCGTTGAGCGCGACGATCACCAGGGGGATCTCGAAGGACACCCCGAAGATCACCAGCAGGTTGATGAGGAACCCGAAGTACTGGGTGCCGGACAGGGCGGTGACCTGCACGTCGTTGCCGACGGACAGCAGGAACGACAGGGCGTGGGAGACCACCAGATAGGCCAGCACCGCGCCGGCGACGAACAGCACCGCCCCGGAGGTGACGAAGCCGATCGCCCAGCGGCGTTCCTTGCGGTACAGGCCGGGGGTGACGAACGCCCAGATCTGGTACAGCCACACCGGGCAGGCCATCACGATGCCGGCGGTCAGCGCGACCTTCAGCCGCAGCATGAACTGCTCGAACGGGCCCGTCGCGAGCAACCGGCACGCCCCGTCGGCGCTGAGATCGGCGCGGGAGGAGGCGGGCAGGTCGCAGTACGGGCCACGCAGGATCTCACCGAGACTGTCGATGCCGAACAGACCGCGGCTGTACCAGACGAACCCGAGGATCGTGGTGAGCAGCACCGCGGCGAGGGCGATGAGCAGGCGCGTGCGCAGTTCGTAGAGGTGCTCGACCAGCGACATGGTGCCGTCGGGATTGGTCTTGCGCCGGCTGCGGCGCGGATCGAACGGAATGCGCACGGTGCGGATCTCAGCTCCTGTCGAGATCACCGGCCCTGGAGCGTGCCGGGATCAGCGGAAAACGCCGGGGCACCCGGCTGTTCCGGATGGGTGTCCCGGTGGGTACGAACGTCGGTCAGGCCGACCGCTGATCGGGGTGCGGCGACGGCGCGGGATCGACGACGGTCGCGTCCACGGGCTGTGCCGACGGCAACGGATTCGGGGCCGGCTGCTGCGGCGCGGACGACCGGGCGTCGTCGTTCTGCATCTCCTTGACCTCGCTCTTGAAGATGCGGAGCGAACGTCCGAGACCCCGTGCGGCGTCGGGCAGCTTCTTCGAACCGAAGAGAATGATGACCACCAACGCGACGATGGCCCAGTGCCACGGGCTCATTGCACCCATTTACAACCTCCACTGATCGGCTTCGACCGATGCTACCGGACCTCGAGCACACCGAAGCCTTCTGTGCGGCGCGATGCACCTCGATGTTGCACAGTGTTCACCTGCCCGTATCACGACGGCGAGGTGCCGGGCCCGACCCCCGGGTCGGCGTCGAGGGCCGCGTAGGCCGCCAGAGCTGCGCGGGCCCGCTCCCGCACCGCGGTCGCGAGCTGCGGCGGGTCGAGCACCCGCACCCCGGCCCCGAGACCGACGAGCAGCCGCGCCAGCCAGTCCGGTGACGCATATCGCATCAACGCCTCGCAGCTGCCGTCCGGGAGCACCCGCACGTCGGTGAGCGGGTAGTAGTCCAGCACCCAGGTGTAGGCGGGGGCGATGTGCAGCCGCGCCGCCGGCAACGACGGGTCGCCCTCGAACAGCTCGAGGTGCTCGTCCTCGGCGAGGGCCCGGTGCGGGGGCCGCGCCGGCTCGTCGAGCACGGTCGCGGCGTCGATGCGGTCGAAGCGGAACAGCCGCACCCCCTCGGCGCTGCGGCACCAGGCCTGCAGGTAGGCGTGCTCGTCGATGATGACGATGCGGATCGGGTCCACGACCCGTTCGGAGACGGTGTCGCGGGAGGCCGAATAGTAGGTCAGGTGCACCGCGCGGTGTTCGCGCACCGCGGCACGCACCCGCCCGGCGACCGGATCGTCACCGTCCTCCCCCGGCGCCTCCGGGCCCGACCCGGGATGCTCGCCGGTCGGTACCGCGGCGGTGCCGGCGGCCGCCTCGATCTTCGCGATCGCCGACTGCGCCGCCGACGGGTCGACCACCCCGGGCATCTCCTGCAGCGACCGCAACGCCACCAGCAGCGCGGTGGCCTCGGTGGAGGTCAGCCGCAGCGGCCGGTCGATGCCGGCGGTGAAGGTCACCACGATGCTGTCCTCGGAGAACGACAGATCGATCAGGTCACCGGGTCCGTAGCCGGGCAACCCGCACACCCACAGCAGGTTCAGATCGTCCATCACCTGCTTGGGCGTCACCCCCAGATCCCGGGCGGCCTCGGCGGCACTGATCCCCGGGTGCGCCAGGAAATAGGGCACCAGATTCAGCAATCGTCCCAGCCGGGCCGACAGTCGGGTACTCATCGCCGTCCCTCCCCCGTCGTGTCCACCGCGTCGCCCGCCCACACCGGCTGCGGGTCGGCGACCGCGGTGAGGATGCGTTCGACCTCGCCGCGCAGTTCCGGCGGGGCGAGCACCAACGCGTCGGCGCCCTGCCCGGCGACGATCCGCGCGATCCACTCCCACGTGCGCACCGGCACCTCGAGCACCGCCCCGACCCGCCCGGCCACCACCTTCTCGGCGACGACGGTGCCGAGCCGGCGCAACTCCCAGGCCCGCCCCTCGGCCACCCACACCCGCGCCGACCCCGCCGGCTCCCGCGGACTGGTCGCGGCCAGCACCCGCGCCCGCAGGTCCACATCCTGCGGGATCTGCACCGCCCCCTCGGGGCCGAACGCCTCGACGTCGTCCCCGATGCGGGACAGGCGGAAGGTGCGCACCGCGTCGCGGTCGCGGTCGTGCCCGACCAGATACCAGCGGCCGTGCACGGTCACCACACCCCACGGTTCGACGGTGCGCTGCGTCCACGGGTCGGTGGGGGAACTGCGGTGCGTGAACCGCACCGCGCGACGCGCATCGATCGCCGCCAGCAACGCCGTCAGCGCCGGTTCGGAACCGCGGGCGCGCGGCGGCAGCGGCGCGACCACCCCGCTGCCGTCGGTGTCCACCCGCACCCCGGCGGCCCGTAGTTTCAGCAGCGCCCCCTGCGCGGCGGAGGCGAGTTCCGGGGACTCCCACAGGGCCGCGGCGACGGCGACGGCGGCGGTCTCCTCCGGGGTCAGGTCGATCTCCGGCAGCTCGTACGCGTCGCGGTTGATGCGGTAGCCCTCGACCGTGGAGGTGCGCGACGGGCGGCCGGTCTCGAGCGGCACCCCGAGATCACGCAGCTCGTTCTTGTCCCGCTCGAACATCCGGCTGAACGCTTCGTCGCTGGCGCAGTCGGCGTAGCCGGCCACCGACGCGCGGATCTTCTCCGCGGTCACGAACTGCCGGGTGGACAGCAGCGCGATGACCAGATTCACCAGCCGTTCGACTTTCGAGATCGCCACGCGCCAACCCTAGTGCCCGAAACCGCTTCGCACCGCAACCGTGGCCCCTGGTTCGGACCATCCGGTCCGAACCAGGGGCCACGGGGCGCACACTCACATGGAGGCGATGAGCCGTTCGACGCGTTCGTCCACCGCCCGGAAGGGGTCCTTGCACAGCACCGTGCGCTGCGCCTGATCGTTGAGCTTCAGGTGCACCCAGTCGACGGTGAAGTCCCGGCCCGCGGCCTGCGCCGCGGCGATGAAATCACCGCGCAGTTTCGCGCGGGTGGTCTGCGGCGGGGTGTTCACTGCCGCGTCGACGGCCTCGTCGTCGGTGGCCCGCGCCGCCAGACCCTTGCGCTGCAGCAGGTCGAACACCCCACGGCCGCGTTTGATGTCGTGATAGGCCAGATCCAGCTGGGCGATCTTCGGATCCGACAGTTCCATGCCGTAGCGGTCCTGATAGCGCTGGAACAGTTTGCGCTTGATGATCCAGTCGATCTCGGTGTCGACCTTCGCGAAGTCCTGCGACTCGACCGCGTCGAGCACCCGCCCCCACAGGTCCACCACCTGCGCGACGTGCGGATCGGGTTCGCGGTGGTGCAGATACTCCACCGCCCGCGCGTGGTACTCGCGCTGGATGTCCAGGGCGCTGGCCTGCCGGCCCCCCGCCAGACGCACCGGGCGCCGCCCGGTCAGGTCGTGGGACACCTCACGGATCGCGCGGATCGGGTTGTCGAGGGCGAAGTCGCGGAAGACCACCCCGGCCTCGATCATCTCGAGCACCAGCGACGCCGACCCTACCTTGAGCATGGTGGTGGTCTCGGACATGTTCGAATCGCCCACGATCACGTGCAGCCGCCGGTACTTCTCGGCGTCGGCGTGCGGCTCGTCGCGGGTGTTGATGATCGGCCGCGACCGGGTGGTCGCCGACGACACACCCTCCCAGATGTGCTCGGCGCGCTGCGACAGACAGAAGGTGGCGGCCTTCGGGGTCTGCAGCACCTTCCCGGCACCGCAGATCAGCTGCCGGGTCACCAGGAACGGCAGCAGCACATCGGAGATACGGGAGAACTCCCCGACGCGGGCGACGAGATAGTTCTCGTGGCAGCCGTAGGAGTTGCCCGCCGAGTCGGTGTTGTTCTTGAACAGGAAGATCTCGCCGCCGATGCCCTCCTCGGCGAGACGCTGCTCGGCGTCGACGAGCAGTTCCTCGAGGACCCGTTCACCGGCGTGGTCGTGCGTGACGAGCTGGAGCAGATCGTCGCATTCGGCGGTCGCGTATTCCGGATGCGAACCGACATCCAGATACAGCCGGGCACCGTTGCGCAGGAACACGTTGGAGCTGCGTCCCCAGGACACCACCCGGCGGAACAGATAGCGGGCCACCTCGTCGGGGCTCAACCGGCGATGCCCGTGGAAGGTACACGTGACGCCGAATTCCGTCTCGATACCCATGATTCGTCGCTGCACACCTCGACAGTACCGCGACGGCTACCCCCATGGGTCGCAACGAGATCTAGGGTTTGCAGGTGTGACCTTCCGTGTCCGTGCCCGCGCCGCCGACCACACCCTGTTCGACCGCGCCTCCGCCCTGCCCCCGTCCCTCGCCGACCCGCTGCTGCGCGATCTCGGGCGCGCCGCGAACCACAGTGTGCTGTGGATGGGCTGCGCCGCCGTCGCCGCCGCCGTCGGCGGTCACCCCCGCCGCGGCGCGGTGCGCGGCCTGCTCGCCGTCGCGGGGGCCTCGGCGCTGGCCAACGGGCTGCTCAAGCCGCTGCTGCCGCGACGGCGGCCCCCGGCCCGCACCGACCCGACCTTCGCGCGGCGCATCGTGCCGATCCCCCGCTCCTCGTCGTTCCCGTCCGGGCACGCGGCCTCGGCGGCGGCGTTCACGACCGGCCTGGCCCTCGAATCCCCCACCGCCGGAGCGCTGGTAGCCCCGCTTGCCGCGGCGGTGGCGTATTCGCGGGTTCACACCGGGGTGCACTGGCCCAGCGACGTCCTCGTCGGCGCCGCCGTCGGGGCGAGCGTGGCGTGGTCCACCCGCCGCTGGTGGGCGGTGCGCAGCCACGACCCGGCCACCGTCCACCCCACCGTCGCCGCACCCGCCCTGCCCGCCGGGGCCGGGATGCTGCTGCTGGTCAATCCCGGCGCCGGCAGCAGCGACGACACCGCCGGGGCCCTGACCGCGGCGCTGCCCCAGGCCCGGGTGATCACCCTCGACACCGAGGACGACCTGATCACCGAACTGCACCGGCTGATCACCGCCCACCGGCCGCGGGCGCTGGGGGTGTGCGGCGGCGACGGCACCGTCGCCGCGGTGGTCGCCGCCGCCCTGACCTACGACCTGCCGGTCGCGGTGTTCCCCGGCGGCACCCTCAACCACTTCGCCCTCGACGTCGGCGCCACCGACATCGCCGGCACCGTCGCCGCCGCCGAAACCGGGCAGGCCGTCCGGGTGCAGATCGGGCAGGTCACCGTCACCGGCCCCGACGGCACGACGACACGACGGTTCGTCAACACCGCCAGCCTCGGCGGCTATCCGGACGCGGTGGGCTGCGGGAGAGATGGGAGCCGCGGATCGGCAAGTGGCCCGCGGCGGGCCTGGCGATGCTGGTGGTGCTGCGCTCGGCGCAGCCGATGCCGGTGACCGTCGACGGTCGGCGGTCGGCGGCACAGGGTGTGGTTGCTGTTCGTCGGCAACGGCCGCTACACCCCGGCCGATCAGGTGCCGATGTCCCGCTCGCATCTCGATCCGGGGACGCTGGACGTGCGGTATCTGCACGCCGACCGGCGTTTCTCCAGGTTGCGGTTGCTCGCTGCCGCCGCGACCGGCACCCTCGCCAGCTCCCCCGTCTACCGGCAGCAGCACACCCCGTCGGTGTCGGTGCAGGTCGCCGGGGAGGCGGTGGCGTTGGCCACCGACGGGGAGGTGCCCGCCGACGGCACCGGGTTCGAGTTCACCGCGGTGCCGTCGGCGCTGACCGTCTACCGGTCCTGCTGAGGGACGGGTCGGCTGGGACCGGTCAGCCCTGCGGCGTCTCGCCGTCCGCCGGTGCCCCGCCGGTCGGCTGCTCCGGCTCGGACTTCGCCTCGGCGGCCGGCGTCGGGGTGGGCAGCAGTGCCTCGAGCGCGGCCCCGGTGATGCGGCGGAACGCGCGACGCGGCCGCGACTTCTCGAGCACCGCCACCTCGAGTTCCCCCCGGCCGAGCACCCGCGGGGCGGCATCGCTGCTCGCCGGCTGCTGCAGCGCCGTCACCGCCACCGCGATCGCCTCCGCCAGCGGCAGCTGCGGCCGGTAGGAGTCCTTCAGCGCGGTGAGGATCGGCTCGGTGTTGCCACCCATCACCACGAACTGCGGTTCGTCGACGATCGACCCGTCGTAGGTGATGCGGTACAGCTGCGGGCCGTCCTCGGTGCCGGCCCGGCCGACCTCGGCGACGCAGATCTCCACCTCGTACGGCTTGGGCTGCTCGGTGAAGATCGTGCCCAGGGTCTGCGCGTAGGCGTTCGCCAACGCCCGGCCCGTCACATCCCGCCGGTCGTAGGAATAGCCCCGCATGTCGGCGTGCATGATCCCCGCGCGACGCAGATTCTCGAACTCGTTGTACTTGCCGACCGCGGCGAACCCGATCCGGTCGTACAGTTCGCTGATCTTGTGCAGCGCCTTCGACGGGTTCTCCGCCACCAGCAGCACCCCGTCGGCGTAGGTCAACGCGATCACCGACCGGCCCCGGGCGATGCCCTTGCGGGCCAGCTCCGAGCGATCGCGCATGATCTGCTCGGCGGACGCATAGTACGGAAGGGTCACCGGGCATCTCCTGCGGTACGGTCGGCCACGATCGCGCGCGCCAACTCCGACAACGTCTCCTCCGGCACCATCACCGCCCCCTCGGCGGTGATCACCGCAGCGGTCGGATAGATCCCGCGAGTGGTGTCCGGGCCCCCGGTCGCGGCATCGTCGTCGGCCGCGTCGTACAGCGCCTCCACGGCGGTGCGCAGCGCGGTCCGCTCGTCCGCGTCGGCGCGGTAGAGCTTCTTCAGCGACGACTTCGCGAACAACGACCCCGACCCGACGGCGTGATAGCCGGCGCGTTCCTCGTAGCGGCCCCCGACCACGTCGTAGGACACGATGCGCCCGGCCCGGTGCGGATCGGCCGCATCGAGATCGAACCCGACCAGCAGCGGCACCACGGCCAGGCCCTGCATCGCCGCCCCGAGATTGCCGCGCACCATCGACGACAGCCGGTTGGCCTTGCCGTCGAAGGTCAGCGGCACACCCTCGATCTTCTCGTAGTGCTCGAGCTCCACCGCGAACAGGCGCACCAGCTCGATCGCCAGCCCGGCGGTGCCGGCGATGCCCGCCGCCGAATAGTTGTCGGTGATGAACACCTTCTCGACATCGCGCGAGGCGATCATGTTGCCCATCGTCGCGCGCCGGTCCCCGGCGATGAGCACCCCACCGTCGAAGGTCAGCGCCACGATCGTGGTGCCGTGCGGCGCCAGCTCCATGTGCTCACCCCGCTCGGCTCGGAAGCGGTTCTCCGGCAGCAACTCCGGGGCATACGCCCGCAGATGGTCGGTGAACGAGGACAAGGGCGACGCGAGGTGCAGCCTGGGCTGCACCTCGCGATAGGGAAGGGAGGACCGCTCGGCTGTCACTGGCCACCTTTCTGCACATATGCCCGCACGAAGTCCTCCGCGTTCTCCTCGAGCACGTCGTCGATCTCGTCGAGAAGATCGTCGGTGTCCGAGGCGAGTTTCTCGCGACGTTCCTGACCGGCCCCGGCGTCGCCGACGACCTCGTCGTCGTCCCCGCCGCCACCGCGTGTGGTCTGCTCCTGTGCCATAGCCGCCGACCTCCTCCTTCTCCGGCGCGGACCCGACCCCGGTCGACGATCGGTGCGGGTACCGCAGCTTCGAACTCCTACCCTACCGAGCCGGACGCCCCGCTGCCGGGGACACGACGCGTGTCGTGATGTACGGATCGTCCGATCCGGGACGTCAGTGCGTGAGCTGATCGACCAGCTCCGCCGCCGACTGCGCCGTCTCGAGCAGTTCCCCGACGTGCGCGCGGCTGCCCCGCAGCGGTTCGAGGGTGGGGATGCGCACCAGCGACTCGCCACCGAGATCGAAGATCACCGAATCCCAGCTCGCCGCCGCGATGTCGGCGCCGAAACGGCGCAGGCACTCACCACGGAAGTATGCGCGGGTGTTCTCCGGCGGGGTGTGCACCGCCTCGAGGACCTGCTGCTCGGCCACCAGCCGCTGCATCGACCCCCGGGCCACGAGACGGTTGTACAGGCCCTTGTCCAGCCGCACATCCGAGTACTGCAGATCCACCAGGTGCAGGCGCGGCGCCGACCAGGCCAGCCCCTCCCGGCTCCGGAACCCCTCGAGGATCCGCAGCTTCGCCGGCCAGTCCAGCAGGTCCGCGCACTCCATCGGGTCACGTTCGAGCAGATCGAGCACCATCGCCCACTTGTCGAGGATGTCGAGGACCCGCTTGTCCTCGGTGCCGTCGTGGAACTTCGCGGCCCGCTCGTGGTAGATCCGCTGCAACGCCAGACCGGTCAGCTCCCGCCCGTCCGCCAGCGCCACGGTCTTGCGCAGAGTTGGATCGTGGCTGATGTGGTGCACCGCCGTCACCGGCCGCGCCAGCTGCAGATCCGACAGGTCCACCCCGGCCTCGACCAGGTCGAGCACCAGCGCGGTGGTGCCCACCTTCAGGTAGGTCGACATCTCCGCCAGGTTCGCGTCACCGATGATCACGTGCAGACGCCGGTACTTGTCGGCGTCGGCGTGCGGCTCGTCGCGGGTGTTGATGATGCCGCGTTTCAGGGTCGTCTCGAGACCGACCTCGACCTCGATGTAGTCGGCGCGCTGCGACAGCTGGAAACCCGGCTCGTCGCCGTTCTGCCCGATGCCGACCCGCCCGGAGCCGGTGATGACCTGCCGGGAGACGAAGAAGGGCGTCAGGCCGGTGACGATCGCCGAGAACGGCGTGTCGCGGCGCATCAGGTAGTTCTCGTGGGTGCCGTAGGAGGCGCCCTTGCCGTCGACGTTGTTCTTGTACAGCTGCAGGCGCGGGGCGCCGGGCACACTCGAGGCGTGCCGGGCGGCGGCCTCCATCACCCGCTCGCCGGCCTTGTCCCAGATCACCGCGTCGAGCGGGTCGGCGACCTCGGGCGCGGAGTACTCGGGGTGGGCGTGATCGACGTACAGCCGCGCCCCGTTGGTGAGGATCATGTTGGCGGCGCCGACTTCGTCGGCGTCGATGACCGGGGCCGGGCCGTTGAACCGGCCGAGGTCGAATCCGCGCGCGTCGCGCAGGGGCGATTCGACCTCGTAGTCCCAGCGGGTGCGCCGGGCCCGGGGCACCCCCTCGGCGGCCGCGTAGGCGAGCACCGCCTGCGTGGAGGTCAGGATCGGGTTCGCCGATGGGTCGCTGGGGGACGAGATCCCGTACTCGACCTCGATACCGATGATCCGCTGCATGCCCTCGAGCCTAGGCGATGGCCCCGATCCTGGTCGGGAACCGCCCCGCTCCGATCTCCGCGACGGCCGGTCGCATCCACGGATCACCGCGGGCATGGAACGCTCACCGCGGGGACAGATCCAGGTAGTCGTGCGCCCCGAGGGCGGTGAGCACCCCCCCGCACCGGCGGCGGCGCCCAGCGGGCCTGCGGGTCCCGGCCCAGTCGCGGGGCGTGCACGGGAATCGCCCGCCCGCGGGTGTGGACCACCGCCTCCCCCGCGGCACGCACGTTGCGCACCCAGTCGGTGCCGGACCCGTAGGTCAACGCGATCCGCAGATCGTCGCCGGCGGTGAACAACAGCACCGGGGTGCGGTAACGGCGCCCCGACCGCCGCCCGCGGTGCTCGACGACGGCGGTGCCGGGCAGCAGCTGCGCGACCGGGGTGGCGACCCGGTTGGTGACCTGCTTGTTGAATCGGGCCAGAGCGCGCGGCAACGGCATCCCGCTCCCCCTTCTCGAACGGCGGCGACTCTCGAACAGCGACGGTCGGGCCGTCCCGCAGTGGGGAGGGCCCGGCCGTCACGGTCGGATTCCCTACAGGTACTGGCCGGTGTTCGACTCGGTGTCGATCGCGCGGCTCGTGCTGGCGTTCTTGCCGGTGACCAGGGTGCGGATGTAGACGATCCGCTCGCCCTTCTTGCCGGAGATCCGGGCCCAGTCGTCCGGATTCGTGGTGTTGGGCAGGTCCTCGTTCTCGGCGAACTCGTCGACGATCGAGTCGAGCAGGTGCTGCACCCGCAGACCCGGCGCACCGGTCTCGAGCACCGACTTGATCGCGTACTTCTTGGCCCGGTCGACGATGTTCTGGATCATCGCGCCGGAATTGAAGTCCTTGAAGTACAGGACCTCCTTGTCGCCGTTGGCATAGGTGACCTCGAGGAAACGGTTCTCCTCGGACTCGGCGTACATCCGCTCGACGACCCGCTCGATCATCGCCCGGATGCAGGCCACCCGGTCGCCGCCGAACTCGGCGAGATCGTCGGCGTGCACCGGCAGGTCCTCGGTGAGGTACTTCGAGAAGATGTCCTGGGCGGCTTCCGCATCGGGACGTTCGATCTTGATCTTCACGTCGAGGCGGCCGGGCCGCAGGATCGCCGGGTCGATCATGTCCTCGCGGTTGGAGGCGCCGATGACGATGACGTTCTCGAGGCCCTCGACACCGTCGATCTCGGCGAGCAGCTGCGGCACCACCGTGGTCTCCACGTCGGAGGACACACCGGAGCCGCGGGTGCGGAAGATCGAGTCCATCTCGTCGAAGAACACGATCACCGGGGTGCCCTCGGAGGCCTTCTCCCGGGCCCGCTGGAAGATCAGCCGGATGTGCCGTTCGGTCTCACCGACGAACTTGTTCAGCAGCTCCGGGCCCTTGATGTTGAGGAAGTACGACTTGGCTTCCTTCGAGTCGTCCCCGCGGGCCTCGGCGATCTTCTTCGCCAGCGAGTTCGCCACCGCCTTGGCGATGAGCGTCTTGCCGCAGCCGGGCGGACCGTACAGCAGCACACCCTTCGGCGGGCGCAGCGAGTACTCCCGGAACAGGTCCTTGTGCAGGAACGGCAGCTCCACCGCGTCGCGGATCTGCTCGATCTGCCGGCCCAGGCCACCGATGTCGCCGTAGTCGACGTCCGGGACCTCCTCGAGGACCAGGTCCTCGACCTCGGCCTTGGGGATGCGCTCGAAGGCGTAACCGGCCTTGGAATCGACGAGCAGCGAATCGCCGGGGCGCAGCACGAAGGTGCCGTCCTCGCCCTCGGCGCGGCCGGCCTCGGTGGCCGCGGCCGCCGCCGCGAGGGGCTCGGCGAGCCAGACGATGCGTTCCTCGTCGGCGTGCCCGACCACCAGCGCGCGGGCCCCGTCGTCGAGCACCTCCCGCAGGGTGGTGATCTCGCCGACCCGCTCGAAGCCACCGACCTCGACGACGGTCAGGGCCTCGTTCAGTCGCACGGTACGGCCGGGCCGGAAGTCGTCCGGGTCGAGATTCGGCGACACCGCGACGCGCATCTTGCGGCCGGAGGTGAACACATCGACGGTCTGGTCGTCGAACGCCTCGAGCAGCACGCCGTAGCCGCTCGGCGGCTGCGCGAGTCGGTCGACCTCCTCGCGGAGGGTGATCAGCTGCTGCCGGGCGTCCTTGAGGGTCTCGAGAAGTTTGGAGTTGCGAACCGTGAGGGATTCGAGGCGGTTCTCGAGGTCGCGGACCTGATCGGACGGTTCGGCCAGCCGTCGGCGCAGCGCCGCCACCTCCGCCCGCAGCTCCTCGATCTCGCGTGCCGCCGCCACCGCATCCGGCTTCTCTGACGAGCTCATGTGCGACTCCCTCCACTGTCGGTCATTCCACGCTACCGGGCGAGCGGCCCGCGTGTGCGGCGACACGAAACAGTCGTGTTCCGAACGTGTGTCGTGTGTGGAACGCGACAGGACCGACATTCCCCCCACACTGTTAGGCTCACCTAATATCCGGAGTCGATCATTTTCTCTCGAAAGGTGTTCTCCGTGACCAAGCGTTCTCTTCGCGTCACCGGTGCCGCCGCGGCGCTGACCCTGCTCACCGCCCTCACCGGCTGCAGCTCCGACGACTCCGACGACAGCACCAGCGACGCCACCACCACGACGGCGACCTCGACGACCTCCACCACCAGCGCGGCGGCGGAACCGGCGGTGACCGTCGAGCAGCTCCAGGCGCAGGTCGACGTGTTCTTCGACCCGGCCGCCACCACCGAGCAGCGCGCCGCCGTCGTGGAGAACGGCACCGACCGCACCGCCGTGCTCGAACAGTTCACCGGCGTGCTCGCCGGCTACCCGCTCACCGGCACCGTCGGGGAGATCACCATCGTCGACGCCGACACCGTCACCGCCACCACCGAGGTCGCCGGCCCGCACGGCGGCGCCCCGATGCCGCTGACCTTCGAACAGATCGACGGCACCTGGGTCATCGCCGACGAGAGCGCCTGCTCCGTGCTGAGCATGGGCCGCCTCAGCTGCGAATAACCCCCCGCAACTCGACGGCATCCCGCAGCTTCACGCAGTGCCGGCTCAGCCCTTGCTGGGCCGGCGCTGCGGCTTCGGCGTCTCCACCCCGTCCTGCAGACGCCGGGCACTGACCAGGAACGCGGTGTGCCCCTGCATCCGGTGCTCCGGCCGCACCGCCAGCCCCACCACGTGCCAGCCGCGCACCATCGACTCCCACGACCGCGGCTCGGTCCAGCAGGTCTGCTCGCGCATCGCCTCGACCACCCGCGACAGCTGCGTCGTCGTCGCCACGTACACGATGAGCACCCCGCCGGGCACCAGCGCCTTCTTCACCGTCTCGAGCACGTCCCAGGGCGCGAGCATGTCCAGCACCACCCGGTCCACCCGGCCGTACTTCTCCACGTCGTAGTCGGCCAGATCCCCGAGCACCGTCGTCCAGTTCGCCGGACGCTCCCCGAAGAAGGTGTCGACATTGCGCTGCGCGTACTCGAGGTGGTCCTCGCGCACCTCGTAGGAGATCACCCGCCCGGTCTCCCCCACGGCGCGCAGCAGCGAACAGGTCAGCGCCCCGGAACCGGCGCCGGCCTCGAGCACCGTCGCGCCGGGGAAGATGTCCCCCTCCTGCACGATCTGCGCCGCGTCCTTCGGGTAGATCACCTGCGCTCCGCGCGGCATCGACATCACGTAGTCCACCAGCAGCGGCCGCAGCGCCAGATAGGGGGTGCCGTTGGTGGAGGTCACCACCACACCCTCGTCGGTACCGATCAGATCGTCGTGCAGGATCCCGCCGCGGTGGGTGTGGAACTCCTTGCCCGGCTCGAGCACCACGGTGTACTTGCGGCCCTTGGCGTCGGTCAACTGCACCCGGTCCCCCACCTGGAAGGGTCCGCTGCGCCCGAGTCCGCCTACTGCCATCGCCGTGTCCACCTTCGCTGAAACATCGCACCGCACCCGCCGGGTGCGCAGGTCCGGCACCGCGCCGGACCTGTGTTCCAGCCTGCCAGGTGCCCCGGCCGCGACGCGCACACACCCCGTACCCGGGTGCCCCGGCCCACGCCCCCACTCCAGCAGGGTGCGATCATGCAGTCGGTATGTTCCGTGTCCGGCGGCACTGCCACCCGGACCCGACACCTCAGGAGACCACCGCGTGAGCGACGCCGCGTACTACCTGCCGATCCCCCACACCCCCACCGACGCCACCGAGGGGATCACCATCGAGCGTTTCCGCCCCACCGAACACACCGTGAGCACCTGGGGCCCGCACCTGCAGCACGGCGCCCCGCCGTCCGCGCTGCTCGCCCGCGCCATCGAACGCCACCGGCCCCGCCCCGACGCGCGGCTGACCCGCCTGACCGTCGACCTGCTCGGCCCCGTCCCCCTCACCGACCTCGAGGTGCGCACCCGCATCGAACGGCCCGGCCGCCGCATCGAACTCGTCGTCGCCGAACTGTGGGCCACCACCGACGACGGCACCGCCCGCGCCGTGGCGCGCGGCACCGGCTGGCGCCTCGAGACCGTCGACCTGCCGCAGGTCGCCCGCACCTCCGAACCGCCGATGCCCGCCCCCTCCGACAGCGATACCGACCTGCCCCTGTGGGTCGGCATGGGCGGCTACGTCGACACCCTCGACTGGCGCATCGTCGTCCCCTTCGGGGCGCCCGGCATGTCGTCGGCGTGGCTGCGCACCCGCCTCGACCTCGTCGAAGGCGAAACCCTGTCCGGCCTCGACCGGTTGATGGCCGTCGCCGACGTCGCCAACGGGGTCGGCTCGAAGCTCGACCCCCGCCAGTACACCTTCCTCAACACCGAACTGACGGTGCACCTGTTCCGCGCCCCCGAGTTCACCGAGCAGGACTTCGTCGGCATCACCGCCGAGACCTCCGTCGGCCCCGACGGTGTCGGCCTGACCGCCGGGGTGCTCCACGACAGCACCGGCGCGCTCGGACGCGTCACCCAGAACGTGCAGGTGCGGCCCCGCTGAACCAGCGGGGCCGCACCGACGAGGCTGTCACCGAAGCGACGGGCGAAGCGCGCTCACTCCTCCGGGGCGCGCATCGCCCGGCACGATCGGATGTCCGAGGCGAGGATCGCGTGCGCCCCGAGAGCGGCGAGCTTGTCCATCACCGCGTTGTGGCCCTTGCGCGGCACCATCGCCCGCACCGCCACCGAATTGTCGTTGGCCAGCGGCGAGATCGTCGGCGACTCCAGGCCCGGGGTGAGCTCGACCGCCTGGTCGAGCACCGCCTTCGGGCAATCGTAGTCGAGCATCACGTACTGCTGCGCGAAGACCACACCCTCGAGGCGGGCGATGAGCTGGTTCCGGGCCCGATCCGACCGATCGGATCCCTCCCGCTCGATGAGCACACCCTCCGAGTCGCACAGCGAGTCCCCGAACGCGACGAGGTCGTGCTGGCGCAGCGTACGACCCGACCCCACCACGTCGGCGATCGCGTCGGCGACCCCGAGCTGGATGGAGATCTCCACGGCACCGTCGAGGCGGATCACCTCGGCCTCGATGCCGCGCTTACCGAGATCACGGCGCACCAGATTCGGGTAGGAGGTGGCGATCCGCAGGCCCTGCAGGTCCTCGACCTTCCAGTCGCGGCCCTTCGGCCCGGCATAGCGGAAGGTGGAGCTGCCGAAACCCAACGCCAGCCGCTCGGCGACCGGCGCCCCCGAATCCAGCGCGAGGTCGCGGCCGGTGATCCCCAGGTCCAGCTCCCCGGAACCGACGTAGATGGCGATGTCCTTGGGCCGCAGGAAGAAGAACTCGACCTCGTTGACCGGGTCGATGACGGTCAGATCCCGCGAGTCCGTGCGGCGCCGGTAGCCGGCCTCCCGCAGGATCTCGGCGGCGGACTCGGACAGCGAACCTTTGTTGGGGACTGCGACGCGCAGCATGACGGATGGGTCCTTTCGAACGACGAACGGAAGCGAGGAAGAGGATCTACACGGGCACGGACGGCGGACCCGGCGCACGAGGGCGGGCCCACCGCCCGTCACAGATGCTTGTAGACGTCCTCGAGCTTCAGTCCCCGCCCGACCATCAGCACCTGCAGCCAGTACAGCAGCTGCGAGATCTCCTCGGACAGTTCCTCGTCGGACTGGTACTCGGCGGCGATCCAGACCTCACCGGCCTCCTCGAGTACCTTCTTGCCCTGGAAATGCACGCCGGCGTCCAGGGCGGCGACGGTACCGGAGCCCTCGGGACGGGTCGCGGCGCGTTCGGACAGCTCGGCGAACAGGGAATCGAAGGTCTTCACGGACATCGATTGTTTCATGCCCCGCGATCGGCGCCGCATCCAGGACACCGCCGACCCCCACAGAGACGTTCACCACCGATGTTCACCACTGCAGGACCCGGTCGCTGACGAACCACCGCGCCACCCCCGAGATCGGATCGGTGAACTCCAGCGACCGCGCCAGCAACCGCAGCGGCTCGGTGAAATCGTCCGCGCGGCGCCGCTCGAACCGCGGATAGAAGTTGTCCCCCACGATCGGGATTCCCAACGCCGCCAGATGCAACCGCAACTGGTGCGTCCGCCCCGTGCGCGGATGCAGCCGATAACGGGCCCGCTCCCCCCGCCGCTCGAGCAACTCGATGCGGGTCTCCGCATTCGGCTCCCCGTCGAGGAACTGCTCGGCCGTCAACTCCCCGTGCCGCTTGACGATCCGCGAGCGCACCACCCGCGGGAACTCCAACTCCGGCCGGTACCCGGCGACCGCCTCGTACACCTTCCGCACCCGCTGCTGCTCGAACAGCTGCTGATAGGGCCGCCGCCGCTGCGGATCGGTGGTGCACAACAACACCCCCGCCGTCATCCGGTCCAGGCGGTGCACCGGCACCAGATCCGGCAGCTCCAGCTCGCGGCGCAGCCGCACCACCACCGACTCACGGATGTGCGCGCCCCGCGGGATGGTCGCCAGGAAATGCGGCTTGTCGGCCACCACCAGGCCGTCCTCGCGGTGCAGCACCTCCACCGGGAACGGCACCGGCACCTCCGGCGCCGGCTCCCGGTAGAAGTACACGAACCGCGTCGGCTGATACCGGCTGTCCTCGGTCACCGCCCGGCCGTGCTCGTCCACCAGCTCCCCCGCGGCGAGGCGCGCGGCCCAGTCCTCCTCCGGATACGCCGCCCGCAGATAGCCGACGATCGTGGTCGCCACGGCCTCGGCGGGCATCCGGATGCGGTCCGGACCGAGCCCGTCGCGCACCGGCAGCGGTGCAGCCCGCACCGGTCTACGCCTCCACGGGATCCGGGACGCAGCTCTCGCACACCAGGGTCAGCTCCCGGCCCTGGACGTCCGGATGGTTCCGGTACCGCGAGGTCGGGGTGCCGCACAGCGTGCACCGGCCGATCACCGTCGCCGCGTCGCTGAACTCGACGTTCATCCGCCCGTCGAAGACGTACAGCGAACCCTCCCACAGGCCCTCGTCGCCGAAGGTCTCGCCGTACCGCACGATGCCACCGTCGATCTGGTAGACCTCCTCGAAACCACGGTGACGCATCAGCGCCGACAGCACCTCGCAGCGCACCCCACCGGTGCAGTAGGTCACCACCGGCCGGTGCTTCAGATGGTCGTACCGGCCGCTGTCGAGCTCGGCCACGAAATCCCGCGTCGTCGCCACATCCGGCACGATCGCACCCCGGAACCGCCCGATCTCCGCCTCGAACCGGTTACGGCCGTCGAAGAACACCACCTCGTCGCCGCGCTCGGCGACCAGCTCGTGCACGGCGTGCGGCGACAGGTGCACCCCACCGTCGACGATGCCGTTCTCGTCGACCTTGATCTCCTCCGGCACCCCGAAGGTGACGATCTCCGGCCGCACCTTCACCGACAGCCGCGGGAAATCGTCGCCGGTGCCGTCCGACCACTTGACATCGGTGTCCTTGAACGCCGCATAGCTGCGCAGACCCCGCACGTACTTCTTCACCGCGGCGATGTCCCCGCCCACGGTGCCGTTGATGCCGTGCTCGGAGAGCAGGATCCGGCCCGTCAACCCCAGCGACGACGCCAAGGTGTACTGCCACAACCGGATCGCCTCCGGATCCGGCAGCGGCGTGAACCTGTAGAACAGCACGATCTTCGGGACCGCCACCTCAGCGCACCCCCGCCCCGTGCAGCTCGTGCAGATCCTCCGCGCTCAACCCCTCGAGGGTCGACCGGAACACCCGCCGCGCCGAACCCGGCACGTCCACCAGCGACGGCACCACCAGCACCGTGCAGCCCGCCGCGTCCGCCGCGGCCGCACCCGTCGGCGAGTCCTCCACCGCCAGGCACTGCGCCGGATCGAGCCCGAGCAGCTCGGCCGCCCGCAGATAGGGCGCCGGATCCGGCTTGCCGGCCGGCACCTCGTCACCGCACACCGAATGATCGAAATGCTCGCGGCCCAGGGTGTCCAGCGCCACCTCGCACAACGCCCGCTCGGTGTTGGTCACCAACACCGACCCCAGCCCCGCCTCACGGACCGTGCGCAACGCCGCCTGCGCCCCCGGCCGCCACGGCAACCCCTGCGCGAACAACGCCCGCATGTACTCGGTCAGCCACACCGCCGCCGCGGCCTGCTCGTCCTCGGTCGGCTCCAGACCCAGCCCCGCGAACGTGCGGTACACCGCCAGATCCATCGGACCCCCGATCGTGGCGATCCGGGTCTCCTCGCTCATCGGACCCCCGAGATGCAGCGACAACTCCCGCATCCCGACGTCCCACAGGCGCTCCGACTCGAGCAACGTGCCGTCCATGTCCCACAGCACCGCCCGCAACGCACCGTTGTGCACCGCGAGCGGCGCCTCCACCCACTCAGACATTGAAGTACTTCGCCTCCGGGTGGTGCAGCACGAACGCATCGGTGGACTGCTCCGGATGCAGCTGCAGCTCCTCCGACAACTCCACCCCGATCCGCTCCGGCTCGAGCAGCTCCACCAACTTGATGCGGTCCTCGAGATTCGGGCACGCCCCGTAGCCGAACGCGAACCGCGCACCCCGATAGGCGAGCTTGAAGTACTCGGCGACATCCTCGGGATCCTCGTCCGCCGCCGTCCGGCCCTCCGGGAACACCAGCTCCTGCCGCACCCGCCGATGCCAGTACTCGGCCAGCGCCTCCGTCAGCTGCACCCCGATCCCGTGCACCTCCAGATAGTCCCGGTAGGCGTTCGACGCGAACAGCTCGTTCGCGAAATCCGCGATCGGCTGCCCCATCGTCACCAGCTGGAACGGCCACACATCCACCTGACCCGACGCCAGCGCATCCTCCCGCGACCGCACGAAATCGGCGATGCACAGGAAACGCGGCCGCTGCTGCCGCGGGAAGGTGAACCGGTACCGCTCCGGCGCATCCGGGCGCGCCTCGGTCAGCACCACCACGTCGTCACCCTCGGACACCGCCGGGAAGTAGCCGTACACCACCGCGGCGTGCTGCAGGATCCCCTCGGTCGCCAGTCGGTCCAGCCAGTACCGCAACCGCGGCCGGCCCTCCGTCTCCACCAGCTCCTCGTAGGTCGGCCCGTCACCGCCGCGCTGCCCGCGCAGCCCCCACTGCCCCAGGAACAACGCCCGCTCGTCGATCAGCGACGCGTAGTCCGCCAACGGGATGCCCTTGATCACCCGGGTACCCCAGAACGGCGGGGTCGGCACCGGCAGATCCGCCGCCACATCACTGCGCGCGGGGATCTCCGCCGGTGTTGCCGCGGCCTTCCGCTTCTCCGCGATCCGCTTGCTGCGCTCGTGCCGCTCCTTGCGCTCGGCGGCCTTCCGCGCCTCCTCCAGTGCCTCCGGGCTGTCCGGAGCCGGGCCCTCGCCCCGCTTCTCGGCCATCACCCGGTCCATCAACGCCAGACCCTCGAAGGCGTCCCGCGCATACGACACCTTGCCCTCGTAGATCTCCGCCAGATCGTTCTCCACGTAGCTGCGCGTGAGCGCCGCACCACCGAGGAGCACCGGGAACTGCTCGGCCACCCCGCGGGCGTTGAGCTCCTCGAGGTTCTCCTTCATCACCACCGTCGACTTCACCAGCAGCCCCGACATACCGATCACATCGGCGCGCTTGTCGACCGCCGCCTCCAGGATCGTCGCGATCGGCTGCTTGATACCGAGGTTGATCACCTCGTAGCCGTTGTTCGACAGGATGATGTCCACCAGGTTCTTACCGATGTCGTGCACATCGCCCTTGACGGTCGCCAGCACGATCCGGCCCTTGCCCTCGTCGCCCGTCGACTCCATGTGCGGCTCGAGGAACGCCACCGCCGCCTTCATCACCTCGGCGGACTGCAACACGAACGGCAACTGCATCTGCCCCGACCCGAACAGATCGCCGACCGTCTTCATCCCCGACAACAACGTGTCGTTGATGATCGCCAACGGCGGGGTGGTCTGCATCGCCTCGGTCAGATCGTCCTCGAGACCGTTGCGCTCACCGTCGACGATGCGCCGCTCCAGCCGCTCGAACAACGGCAACGCCGCCAGCTCCTGCGCCCGCGACTCGCGTGCCGACGCCGCCGACACACCCTCGAACAATTCCATCAGCTTCTGCAGCGGGTCGTAACCCTCCCGCCGCCGGTCGTACACCAGATCCAGCGCGACCTGCCGCTGCTCCTCCGGGATCCGCGCCATCGGCAGGATCTTCGACGCGTGCACGATCGCCGTGTCCAGACCCGCCTCGGTGCACTCGTGCAGGAACACCGAATTCAGCACCTGCCGCGCCGCCGGATTCAGACCGAACGACACATTCGAGATACCGAGCGTGAAGTGCACCTCCGGATGCGCCTCGTGGATCCGCCGGATCGCCTCGATCGTCTCGATCGCATCCCGGCGCACCTCCTCCTGGCCCGTCGAGATCGGGAAGGTCAACGCATCGACGATGATGTCCTGCGGCGACAGACCCCACTTGCCCGTCAGATCCGCGATCAACCGCTCCGCGATCCGCACCTTGTGATCCGCGGTACGGGCCTGGCCCTCCTCGTCGATCGTCAACGCGACCACCGCCGCACCGTGTTCGACCACGTGCTGCATGATCCGCTCGAACCGCGAACCCGGACCGTCACCGTCCTCGTAGTTCACCGAGTTCACCGCACACCGGCCACCGAGATGCTCGAGACCCGCCCGGATCACGTCCGGCTCCGTCGAGTCGATCATGATCGGCAACGTCGACGACGTCGCGAACCGACCCGCCAGCTCCGCCATGTCCACCGCACCGTCACGACCGACGTAGTCGACGTTCAGGTCCAGCATGTGCGCACCGTCGCGGATCTGATCCTTCGCGATATCCAGGCACTTGTCCCAGTCCGCGGCGAGCATCGCCTCCCGGAACGCCTTCGACCCGTTCGTGTTCGTCCGCTCACCGATCATCAGGATCGACGCGTCCTGCTCGAACGGCACCGAGGTGTACAGCGACGACACCCCCGGCTCCGGCTGCGGGGCGCGCGGCGCCGGTTCCACACCCCGCACCGCCTCGGCGACCTGCCGGATGTGCTCCGGGGTCGTGCCGCAGCAGCCCCCGACGAATGCCAGCCCGTACTCGGCGACGAACCCTGCCAGGGCCTCCGCCAGCTCCTCCGGCTGCAACGGATACTCCGCGCCGTTCGCACCCAGCACCGGCAGACCCGCGTTCGGCATCACCGACACCGGGATCCGCGCGTGCTGCGACAGGTACCGCAGATGCTCGGTCATCTCGGCCGGGCCGGTCGCGCAGTTCAGACCGATCAGGTCGATGCCCAGCGGCTCCAACGCCGTCAACGCCGCACCGATCTCCGACCCGAGCAGCATCGTGCCCGTCGTCTCCACCGTCACGTGCGCGACGATCGGCACCCGCCGGCCCGCCTGCTCCATCGCCCGCTTGCTGCCGATGATCGCGGCCTTCGCCTGCAGCAGGTCCTGGCAGGTCTCCACCAGGATCGCGTCCACGCCGCCGTCGATCATGCCCAGCGCCGACTCGACATACGCGTCGCGCAGCGCCGCGAAAGGCGCGTGACCGAGGGTGGGCAGCTTCGTACCCGGACCCATCGACCCGATCACCATGCGCGGCGTCCCATCGGCGGAGGGACCCATCTCGTCGGCCACCTCACGAGCGAGGCGGGCACCACGTTCGGACAGATCACGGATACGGTCGGCGATGTCGTAGTCGGCGAGGTTGGGCAGGTTGCAACCGAAGGTGTTGGTCGAGACCACGTCCGCGCCGGCCTCGAAATACGCCCGATGGATCCCACGGATCACATCGGGGCGAGACTCGTTGAGGATCTCGTTGCACCCCTCCAAGCCGCGGAAGTCGTCGAGCGACAGATCCGCGGCCTGCAACATGGTGCCCATCGCCCCGTCTCCGATGACAACGCGCCGCTTCAGCGCATCGAGCAGGACGGAATGCAGTGGGGTGGACATGCCCTTCAGACTAGTGGGCGCCCGGATCGGGGCGGGTCGTAGGCTGGACGGGTGAGCGCACCCGACTTTCCCGAGAGCCCGGACCAGGACGTCCCAGTCCTGCGCGATCCGGTACTCGTCGCCGCCTTCGAAGGGTGGAACGACGCCGGCGACGCCGCCAGCGGCGCCGTCGAACATCTCGAACTGATCTGGGACGCCGAGCCCTTCGCCGAGCTCGACTCGGAGGAGTACTACGACTACCAGGTCAACCGGCCCCAGGTCCGGCTCATCGACGGCGTCACCCGCGAGATCGTCTGGCCCACCACCCGGCTGTCCCTGTGCTCGCCTCCCGGCGCCGACCGCGACGTCGTCCTGCTCCACGGCATCGAACCGAGCATGCGCTGGCGCAGCTTCTGCGACGCCATCATCGAACTCGTCGACGAACTGCAGGTCCACACCGTCGTGCTGCTCGGAGCCCTCCTCGCCGACACTGCCCACACCCGGCCCGTCCCGGTGACCGGCACCGCCTACAGCTCCGAGGCCGCCGAACGCTTCAAGCTGCAGACCTCCCGCTACGAAGGCCCCACCGGCATCACCGGCGTCCTGCAGGACGCCTTCGTCCGCGCCGGCATCCCCGCCGTGTCCTTCTGGGCGGCCGTCCCCCACTACGTGTCCAACCCACCCAACCCCAAGGCCACCGTCGCGCTGCTGCGTCGCGTCGAGGACGTCCTCGACATCGAGGTGCCCCTCGGCGAACTCCCCCTGCTCGCCGAGGAGTGGGAACAGACCGTCACCGACATGATCGAGGACGACGAGGAGATCGCCGAGTACGTGCGGACCCTCGAGGAACGCGGCGACGCAGAGGCCGAGGAGGACATCTCGGAGGTCATCGCGAAGATCGACGGCGACGCCCTCGCCGCGGAGTTCGAGCGCTATCTGCGTCGACGGGGCCCCGGCGGCTTCAACCGGTGAGCGCGGTTCGCGAACCGCTGCAGCGCGCGGCGCTGTACGCGGGTGGATTCCTTGGGCCCTTCGGCGGCAGTGTCGTCGTGTCGATGCTCCCGGAGATCGGTGCCGACGTCGGCGTCTCCACCGGGGCCGCGGCCACCACGGTCACCGCCTACCTCGCGGTGTTCGCAGCGACCATGCTGTTCTCCGGCACACTCGGTACCCGCTGGGGGCGGGTGCGCACCGTCCGCAGCGCCTATGCGGTGTACGCGGCCGTATCGCTCGCCGCTGCTCTTGCTCCCACCTTCTCCCTGCTCCTCGGCGCGCGGATGCTGCAGGGCGCCGCGAACGCCTTCACCACTCCGATCCTCCTCGCCGCCCTGGCGATGGTCACCCCCAAGGACCGGCTCGGTCGGGCGCTCGGGTTGTTCGGGGCGATGCAGGCCACCGGTCAGACCGTCGCCCCTCTGGTGGGCGGACTCGCCGCCGAGACCAGCTGGCGCTGGTCGTTCGTGGTCCTCGCCGCCGCGGCGGTGGTACTCACCGTCATTGGCCTGCCCGACTCGGTACGCGACGAGACGGCCGGCCGCGAACCGGCCCGCCTGCGTGACGCACTCGGACCGTACGTGCTTCGGATCGGTGTGGTGGCTCTGCTCGGCAACGCTGCACTCGGCGGATTGAACTTCCTGTTGGCCTTCCGCACCGAGGACTTCTTCGGGCTCACCTCGTCCCAGCGCGGTGCCCTGCTGACCTTGTTCGGTCTCGCCGGCATCCTCACCGCCCGTCCTGTCGGCATGCTCATCGACCGTGTGGGCGCCCGCCGCTCGCTGATCGTCGGCGCGCTCGGCGGGGCGGCCCTCGTGGTGACGATCGGTGGTGCGTCCTCCCTGGTGATCATCTCCGTCGCCTGGTTCCTCGCGGGAGTCGCATCGCAGTGCATCCTGGTCGGCGTCAACGCCGCAGTACTCGGCGGCGGTGGCGGCAACCGCGGCGGTGCGGTCTCGGTGGTACAGGCTTTCCGCTTCGGCGGCCAGGCCTTCTCCCCTGTGCTGCTCACACCGGTCTATGGGGCAGAGCCTTTCGCGGCCTTCCTCGTACCTGCTGTTCTGCTCGCAACGGTGGTGCCCATCGCGACACCTCGGACCGGTCCTCGCCCTTCCTGATCTCCAGCCCGCCTCGCGGTTTCATAGTCGGCGAGGGTCGGTGAGCTCCCTCGTGAGGTGATGTGTGCGGGAGGGAGGGATTCTGTATTTCTATAGTTTCCGTCTTATCCAGAATAATTTCGGATCGTTCTGCCACGCCCCGGGGTCCGTCCGGTCCATCGTTTGAAGGCGACCGTGAAGCTCGACGCGTCCGAGTAGCCCAGTCGTCTCGCCACCCTCTCCACCGGCAACCCGGCATCGAGCAGTTCCTCGGCCACCGCCCCGAAGGTCTCCGCGACGATCGCACGGTAGGAGGTCCCCTCCTCCCCCAGCCTGCGTCGCAGTGTGCGCACGCTGGTCCCCAGCTCCCGAGCCACCCGCTCCTGGGTCGGCCCCTCCGCTGCGGTCCGCAGCAGCACCTCCCGCACACTGCTGCTCAGCCCGCTGCGGCTCTGTCGTCGCTGCAGCAGCTCGGCGCACTCCCGCAACAGCACCGCCGCGGCCTCCGGGCTGGCGGTCGGCATGGGGCGATCCAGCGCCCGCGCGTCCACGACCACCGCGTGCGGCCCGGTGGTTCCGACGACCCGGTAGCCGTGCGAGGCCAGGACCGGACCCACCCGCTCCCCCAGCGTCGAGTCCACCTCGATACGCCGTACCTCGGACCGGTCTCCCCACAGGGCTTCCCAGTGTGTGAGCATCCCCGACACGTCCCGTTCGAACAGGAACCCGCGGGCCTGTGCCGGCACATGCCGGTCGTCGAGACAGAAACGAACCTCGTCGCCGTCGTAGCGCAGGGCTGCCCGGGAGAACGCGAAGGTGAGATCGAAGAAACGGGTGCCGACCTCGATCGCCTCCCGCACCGTCGCGCAGCTGAGCAGGGCGTAGCCGAAGATGCCGTGCACCACGGCCTGATAGCGGCGGCCGAGCACGAACCCCTCCCCCGGCGCGTCGTCCAGTGCCGTCACCAGGTTGGTGATCACCGTCAGTTCCTGCTCGTCGGTGATCTCCCGTCCCGGCTCCGCCAGAGCGGCTTCGGTCAGCCCGGTGCCGGCAAGCAGTGTCTGCGGGGCGATGCCGCGTTCACGGCCGAACGACACGAGCAGGGCCGCGCTCGTCGCCGCGCGGCGGGAGGTCCAGCTGTTCACGAGGACCCATCTTTCGGCACCGTGGCCGAAATTCACAAGAACTTGCCGATAGTGGCATGGCTCACGATCCTCGCCGTTCCTAGCGTGGACAACAGCAAGGACACACGAACGAAAGGACGACGCCGCATGAGCGCGAACCTGCAGGGCAGACGAGTGGTCATCACCGGTGGTGCCCGCGGCATCGGACGGGCGACCGCGGAGGCGCTGGTCGCCGCCGGCGCCCGCGTGGCCATCGGCGACATCGATCAGGACCTGGTGCGCGAGACCGCCGCCGCCATCGGGGACCGCTTCGGCACCACCGTGCTCGGCGCCCACGTCGACGTGAGCGACCGCGCCTCGTTCGAGGAGTTCCTCGGCCTCGCCGAACTCGAACTCGGCGGACTCGACGTGCTCGTCAACAACGCCGGCATCATGCCCACCGGTGCCTTCCTCGACGAGACCGACCTCGTCACCGACCGGCAGATCGGCGTGAACATCCGCGGCGTGATCCTCGGATCGAAGATCGCGGCCGCGCGCTTCACCGCCCAGGGCCACGGCCAGATCGTCAATCTCGGCTCCGTCGTGGGCATCGAGGGTGCACCCGGTCTCGCCGTCTACTCGGCCACCAAGCACGCGGTGATCGGCCTCGGCGCGGTGCTGCGCCAGGAACTGGCCGAGTCGAACGTCGTGGTCTCCACCATCGCACCGGGTTTCGTGCGCACCGAACTCATCGCGGGCATGAAGCCGAACGCCCTCATCGAGAAGGTCGCGATGGTCGGCCCGGAGGACGTCGCCGCCGCGATCGTCGACGTGATCACGAAGCGCCGCCCCGGCCTGCGGTACGTGCCGCGCGCGGCGGGGGTGATCCTCGGTGTGCTGAAGCTGTTGCCGGAGGCCACCCGCTACCGCCTGTCGGCGGCGTTCGGGCTGCAGAAGCTGGCGCTGAACACCGACGAGACCGCCCGGGCAGCGTACCGGCAACGCACCGAAGCGCCGGAGCCCCGCACCGAAGCGACCTCGCCCGCGAAGAAGAACGTGTCCGGCAGCGCACGCTGAACGCGGCTGCGCTGCCGGCCCGGGATCACTCGGTCGGCAGCGCAGCCAGCGACTGCAGGGTGGCGTCGAGAGCCCGCGCGGCCTCGGCGCCCTTCTTCACGAAGTGCTTGGTGAAGTATTCGACGTGGTCGCTGTGCTCGTGGAAATGGTGCGGGGTCAGCACCACGGAGAACACCGGCACGTCGGTGTCGAGCTGGACGCGCATGAGCCCGTCGATGACGGCGGTGGCGACGAAGTCGTGCCGGTAGATGCCGCCGTCGACGACCAGGCCGGCGGCGACGATGCCGGCGTAGCGGCCGGACTGCGCGAGGCGCTTGGCGTGCAGCGGGATCTCGAAGGCTCCGGGCACCTCGAAGAAGTCGATCGAGTCCTCCGGCCAGCCGAGCGTGCCGATCTCCTCGGTGAAGCCGATCTTCGCCTGGTCGACGATGCTGCGGTGCCATGTGGCCTGGACGAAGGCGATCCGGCCGGTGGTGTTGTTCATGTCACGAAACTAGCGCATGTCGCCGTTGTGGGCCGGGTGTGGTGGGGGTGGTGTCCGGACCACCGTGATTTCGTTAATTTCTCTTTTCCGTTCTGCACAGAGTGGCTATCGTGGTGGATGTGACTGCGCCCGGTACCGCCCCCGCCAATCCGATCGGCCCCCGCCCCGAGCGGCACATCGACATCTACCGCCGCGCCGCGGCGCGGCTCGAAGCGTGCCTGCCGCTGGGTTGGTCGTTGTCGAGCGACCGCGCCCGCTCCCCCGAGGCCCCCACCCGCCTGCTGGTCACCGCCCCCGACGGCGAGTCGGTCTCCTTCGCCGTCGTCACCTCCCGCGGTGTGCTCAGCGGCGACGTCGCCCGCATCGCCGCCGACCTGTCCGATGCCGATCGTGGCTTCGTGTGCGCCCACTATCTGTCCGATCCGGTGCGCCGCCAGCTCGACCAGCACGGCATCTCCTACGCCGACGCGACCGGCAACCTCTCCCTCGTCGCGGCCCGCCCGGCGATCTGGGTGCGCGACCGCGGTGCCGACGCCGATCCGTGGCGCGGCCCCGGCCGCCCCTCCGGGGTGCTGACGGGTGAGCCGTCCGATCGGGTGGTGCGGGCGCTGGCCGATCATGTGGGCGAACTCAGCGTCCCGGAGCTGATCAAGCTGTCCGGGGCCTCCACCGGCGCGACCTACCGGGTGGTGGAGGTGCTCGTCGAACGCGAACTGGTGCGACGGGTCCCCCGCGGCCCGATCGTCGAGGTGCGCTGGGAGCCGATGCTGCGCGCCTGGGCCGGGGAGCGGAAGGTGTGCGCGGTGCGGCGGTTCGCCGCCCCCGAGGGGGTCGCGGCGATCCGTGCCCGCCTCGCCGAGCGCGTCGACATCCCCTACGCGCTCACCGGTGTCGGTGCCACCGACTACGCCGCGCCGGCGTTGCTCGAGGCGTACGCCGACGATCCCGACGACTTCGCCGATGCGCTCGGGTTGCGTCCGGTGGACCACGGTGGCGACGTGGTGGTGGCGATCCCGTGGTCGCCGGTGGCCTTCGATCGGATGGATCGCCGTGGTGGGCTGCGTCACGTCGCGGTGTCGCATCTGTACGCCGATCTGCTGGCGGGTCCGTTCCGCAACGACGATGCGGCCGAACATCTCCGGGAGCAGCTCACCGCCGAGGAGGCGCGCTGGCGCCGGCCGTTGCGGTGATCGAGTTCCGGATCGGAGGCATGTGTCCGAGGTGTACGGTTCGAGACGAACGGCCCGCCGGGACGACAGGAGGACCGAGACGATGACCACGCTCCGCGCCGTGGAGGAGCTGCCGGCGGCCCTGGCCGCGCATTCCTCGCCCGGACGAGTGGCCGACGAGCTGGCCGCGCGCCTGTCCGGGCGCCGGCCCGCGGTGTTCCTCGACTACGACGGAGTGCTCACTCCCATCGTCGCCCGCCCCGAGGACGCGGTGTGGTCGGACGGGATGCGCCGCACCGTGCGGGAACTCGCCGACCGGTGCTCGGTGTGCATCGTCACCGGCCGCGACCGCGAGGTGGTGCAGCAGCTGATGGGCGTCGACGATCTCGTCGTCGCCGGCAGTCACGGTTTCGACATCTGGAGCCCGACCACCGGTCCGATCGCCCACGACGTGCTCGACGACTTCACCGATCTGGTCGGCGAGGTCACCGCGCTGCTGCGCGAACGGGTCGACGGTATCGCCGGGGTGGGCATCGAACCGAAGCGGGCGTCGGTGGCGGTGCACTACCGGCAGGCCGATCCTGCCGACCGGCCGCGGGTGACCGCGCTGGTCGAGACGTTGCTCGCCGAGAACAGCGGCCGCCTCGACATGGTGCCCGGGAAGATGGTCTACGAACTCAAGCCCGCCGTCGACTGGGACAAGGGCCGGGCCGTGCTGCACCTGATCGACGTGCTCGGCCTGACCGGGGAGGAGGTGCTGCCGTTGTATCTCGGCGACGACATCACCGACGAGGACG
Source organism: Rhodococcus sp. Z13 (assembly GCF_025837095.1). NCBI lineage: Bacteria > Bacillati > Actinomycetota > Actinomycetes > Mycobacteriales > Nocardiaceae > Rhodococcus > Rhodococcus sacchari. The sequence goes on along the minus strand of NZ_CP107551.1, from coordinate 2,334,514 downwards.
CCTTCCGGGCGCTGCAGGGCCGGGGCGTCGGGATCCTCGTGGGCAGCCCCGACGATCCGGAGATGGCCGAGCGCCGGACCGCCGCCGACTTCGTCCTGCCGTCGGTGGATGCCGTGCAGGACTTCCTGTCCGTGCTGGGGAGGTAGCGGCACCCACCTCTCCCCCGCGCGGTCTTTCCGCTCGTATCGGTTCCGACTCCCAGGAGGCGTCCGTGTCCGACCCGGAATACACATCCGACCCGGATTACACGTTCGACCCCGAATTCACTCTCGGATACGACCGTTTCGATCCCGAGGACGAGGCGCTGCGTGAGTCGCTGACCTCCACGGGCAACGGGTACTTCTGCACGCGGGGCACCGCGGAGTGGGAGGACATGGGTGAGGTCCACTATCCGGGGACCTATGCGCACCGTTGCTACAACCGCGAGACCACGATCATGGGCGGCAATCCCGTCCTCAACGAGGATCTGGTCAATCTGCCGAACTGGCTCGTGCTCAAGCTGCGCATCGAGGGTGAGGACGCGATCCGGTTGTCGAACGTGGAGATCCTGTCCTACCGGCACGTCTACGACATCCGCACGGCGACGGTGGTGCGGGAGCTGCGGTTCCGGGATCGGCGGTTGCGCGAGACCACGCTGCGCAGCCGCCGGTTCGTGAGCATGGCGCATCCCCACCAGGGTGCCGTCGAGTGGTCGCTGACCCCGGAGAACTGGTCGGGGCGGGTGGAGATCGTCTCCGCGCTCGACGGGCGGGTCACCAACCGGGCGGTCGCCCGGTACCGCGATCTCGAGGGCCGACATCTCGACCCGGTGTCCCCGCGTACCTTCGGGCCGGAGACGATCGCGTTGAAGGTGCAGATCCGCCAGTCGGACATCTACATCGCGCAGGCCGCGCGTACGCGGGTGTTCCGGGACGGCTCGCCGGGGCCGATGCTGATCGACCGTGACCTGTACCAGACGGAGGACTACATCCAGCAGGTGCTGGCGTTCGAGGTCTCCGCGGGCGCCACGGTGCGGGTCGAGAAGCTGGTGACGATGTTCACCTCCCGCGACGACGCGATCACCGAGCCGTTGGCGACCGCGGGCCGGCACGTGTTGCGTTGCCCCGATTTCGCGGAGGCCTGGGCCGAGCACGCCGCGGCCTGGGACGAGTTGTGGGACATCTGCGACATCCGGTTGCCGCGGGAGCCGCGCGCCCAGTTGCTGTTGCGCCTGCACGTCTCGCATGTGCTGCAGGTGTGTTCGCGGCACACCGCCCGGCTGGATGCGGGGGTGCCGGCGCGGGGGTTGAACGGGGAGGCCTATCGCGGGCACGTGTTCTGGGACGAGACGTTCGTCTATCCGTTCCTGGATCTGCGGGCGCCGGAGATCAGCAAGGGGTTGATCCTGTACCGCTACCGGCGGCTGGGTGAGGCGCAGGCCGCGGCGCGGGAGGCCGGTTACCGGGGGGCGATGTATCCCTGGCAGAGCGGCAGCGACGGCACCGAGGAGACCCAGACGGTGCATCTGAATCCGCTGTCGGGGCAGTGGGATCCGGATCTGAGCCGCAATCAGCGGCATGTGAGCGCGGCGATCTTCTACAACGTGTGGCGGCATTTCCAGGCCACCGACGATGTGGAGTTCCTCGCCGACTACGGGGCGGAGATGATGCTCGAGATCGCCCGGTTCTGGGCGTCGATCGCGCACTACGCCCCGGAGCGGGACCGGTACGAGATCCACGGGGTGATGGGCCCGGACGAGTTCCACGAGATGTATCCGGGGTCGTCGGAGCCGGGTTTGCGCAACAACGCCTACACGAACGTGATGGTGGCGTGGATCGCCGCGCGGGCGCTGGACGTCTTCGAGGTGCTGTCGACGAGCCGGCAGACGGCGTTGCGGGCGGCGCTGCGGGTGACCGACGACGAGTTGCGTACCTGGTCGGAGATGAGCCGGAAGATGTTCGTGCCCTTCCACGACGGGGTGATCAGCCAGTTCGAGGGGTACGAGGAGCTCGAGGAGCTGGACTGGGACTACTACCGGTCGAAGTATTCGAACATCGGGCGGATGGATCGCATCCTGCGGGCGGAGGGCGACGACCCGAACCGCTACAAGGTGTCGAAGCAGGCGGACACGGTGATGTTGTTCTTCCTGTTCGACGACGAGGAGTTGCGGGCGGTGTTCGAGCGGCTGGGGTATCCCTACGATCGGGATCTGGTGCGCCGCACCGTCGAGTACTACGATGCGCGGACCACGCACGGTTCGACGCTCAGTCATGTGACGTTCGCGGGTGTGCTCGGCGGGTTCGACCCGCAGTCGTCGTGGCAGCGGTTCAAGCTGGCACTCGAGAGCGACGTGAGCGACCTGCAGGGCGGCACCACCAAGGAGGGCATCCACATGGGTGTCATGGGCGGCACCCTGGATCTGGTGCAGCGCTACTACGTCGGCGCCCGGGTGTACGGGGGGGTGCTGGTGTTCCGGCCGCGGTTGATCTCCCATCTGGACGGGGTGGCGTTCTCGATGCGTTATCGTGGCACCCCGCTGCGGGTGCACATCGACGGCAACGTGCTGACGGCGCTCGCCGAGGCGGAGGGTTTCCGGGTGCCGGTGCGGGTCGCACTGAACGGGGAGACCGTCGAGCTCGGGCCCGGGCAGTCGCACGCGTTCCGGTTGAACCCGGTGCCGGCGCAAGCCTGAGCTCGGAGGGCGGCGGTGGCGGATTTCCGGGCGGTGATCTTCGATGTCGACGGGGTGCTGGTGGACTCCCCGCACGAGCTCGCGTGGCGGGAGGCGCTGGCGGAGCTGCTGACCGGTGAGTGGGCCGGCCTGCGGGAGTGCACGTCGTGGACGCCGGAGGGTTTCACGGCGCAGGTGTACCGGCAGGTGGTGTCGGGGCGGCCGCGGCTGGACGGGGCCCGGGCGGCGCTGGAGTTCTTCGGGGTGCCGGACGCCGCGCGCCGCGCGGTCGAGTACGCCGACCGCAAGCAGGAATTGTTGTTGCGGTCGATCGACGAGCGGCGGTTCTCCGCCTACGACGACGGGGTGCGGTTCGTCGCGGTGGTGAAGGCGGCGGGGTCGGCGGTGGCGGCGGCGTCGTCGTCGAGGAACGCCGGGCGGTTGTTGGCGGCGATCCCGGCGGGGGACGGTTCGTTGCTGGAGTCGTTCGATGCGGATCTGTCGGGGCGGGAGGTCGCGCACGGCAAGCCCGCCCCGGATCTGTTCCTGGCGGCGGCCGCCGAGCTGGGGGTGCCGCCGGAGCGATGTGTGGTGGTCGAGGACGCGGTGAGCGGGATCGCGGCGGCGAAGGCCGGGGGGATGTGGGCGCTCGGGGTGGCCCGGTTCGACGACGCCGCCGAGCTCGAGGCGGCGGGCGCCGATCTGGTGGTGACCTCCCTGGACGAGGTGGACGTCGACGCGTTCACCGCCGGGCGCCTGGCCCGCCGCGGATCGGTGTGACGCTCAGTCGATTCCGACGCCCTGCCAGTGCCAGTCGGTGATCACCGGCATGTCCTCGCCGTGGGTGCGCACGTAGCGGGTGTGTTCGGCGAGGATGTTCTCGAGTTCCTCGCGGGCGTGCCCGGCGATGGGCCGGATTCGCTCGACGCGGTCGAGGACGTCGAGGGCGAGGTGGTAGCGGTCGATGCGGTTGAGTACGCACATGTCGAAGGGGGTGGTGGTCGTGCCCTCCTCGATGTAGCCGTGGACGTGGAAGTTGTCGTGGTTGGTGCGCCGGTAGACGAGACGGTGGATCAGCCACGGATAGCCGTGATAGGCGAAGACCACCGGCGTGTCGGTGGTGAACAGTGCGTCGAAGTGGGCGTCGGGTAGGCCGTGGGGGTGCGCCCGGTCGTCCTGCAGCCGCATGAGGTCGACGACGTTGACCACCCGGATGCGCAGGTCGGGGAAGCGGCGGTGCAGCAGGTCGACGGCGGCGAGGGTCTCCAGGGTGGGGATGTCGCCGGCGCAGGCGAGCACCACGTCGGGTTCGGTGTCGCGGTCGGTGGAGGCCCACTGCCAGATCCCGATGCCCTTGCGGCAGTGGGTGGTCGCGTCGTCGATGTCGAGGAACTGTACGGCGGGTTGCTTGCCGGCGACGATGACGTTGATGTACTGGCGGGTGCGCAGGCAGTGGTCGGCCACCGAGAGCAGGGTGTTCGCGTCGGGCGGCAGGTAGACGCGCACGATCTCGGGTTTCTTGTTGACGATGTGGTCGATGAAGCCGGGGTCCTGGTGCGAGAACCCGTTGTGGTCCTGCCGCCACACGTGGGAGGTGAGCAGGTAGTTCAGCGATGGGATGGGGCGGCGCCAGCGGATGCGGTTCGTGGTGAGCAGCCATTTGGCGTGCTGGTTGACCATCGAGTCGACGAGGTGCGCGAACGCCTCGTAGCTGGAGAACAGTCCGTGCCGGCCGGTGAGCAGGTAGCCCTCGAGCCAGCCCTGGCAGGTGTGTTCGGACAGGATCTCCATGACCCGCCCGTCGGGGGCGATGTGGTCGTCGCCCGGCTCGATGCGGGCGTTCCAGGTGCGGTCGGTGGCGTCGAGGACCGCGTCGAGGCGGTTGGAGTTGTTCTCGTCGGGTGCGAACATGCGGAAGTTCGTGGGGTTGCTGCGCATGACGTCGCGCAGGAAGGTGCCGAGGATGCGGGTGGCCTCGCCGGTGGCGGTGGCCGGTTCGGGAACATCGACGGCGTAGTCGCGGAAGTCGGGAAGGATCAGGTCGCGCAGTACTGCTCCCCCGTTGGCGTGCGGGTTGGCGCTCATCCGCCGGGTACCGCGGGGCGCGACATCGCGCAGGGCGGCGACGGGAACGCCGTCGTCGTCGAACAACTCCTTCGGCCGGTAGCTGCGCAGCCATTCCTCGAGGAGGCGGCGGTGCTCGTCGTTGCCGCGGGGATCGCCGATCGGTACCTGGTGGGCGCGCCAGGTGCCCTCGACCGGGGCGTCGTCGACCTCGACCGGTCCGGTCCAGCCCTTCGGGGAGCGCAGCACGAGCATCGGCCAGGCCGGGCGGGTCGCGGTGCCGGTGCTGCGGGCGGTCTGCTGGATCTCGGAGATGCGGTCGAGCGCCGCGTCGAGGGCGGCGGCGAAGCGCCGGTGCATGTCGGCGGGATCGTCGCCGGCGACGACGATCGGTTCGTGTCCGTAGCCGCGCAGCAGGGAGATCAGTTCGTCCTCGCCGATGCGGGCGAGGACCGTCGGGTTGGCGATCTTGAAGCCGTTGAGGTGCAGGATCGGCAGCACCGCCCCGTCGCGCCGCGGGTCGACGAATTTCGTCGAGTGCCAGCTCGCGGCCAGCGGCCCGGTTTCGGCTTCGCCGTCGCCGACGACCGCGGCGACGATCAGGTCGGGGTTGTCGAAGGCGGCGCCGTAGGCGTGCGCGAGGGAGTAGCCGAGTTCACCGCCCTCGTGGATGGAGCCGGGGGTCTCGGGGGCGACGTGGCTGGGGATGCCGCCGGGGAACGAGAACTGGCGGAACAGGCGCCGCATGCCGTCCTCGTCGCGGGAGATCTGCGGGTAGACCTCGCTGTAGGTGCCTTCGAGCCAGGCCGCGGCGACCGGTCCGGGGCCGCCGTGGCCAGGTCCCATGACGTACATCATGTCGAGGTCGCGGGCGACGATCGCGCGGTTGAGGTGGGCGTAGACGAAGTTCAGGCCCGGGGTGGTGCCCCAGTGGCCGAGCAGCCGCGGTTTGATGTGGTCGGGTCGCAGCGGTTCGCGCAGCAGGGGGTTGTCCATGAGGTAGATCTGTCCGACGGACAGATAGTTCGCGGCGCGCCACCAGGCGTCGAGGGCCTCGAGGTCGGTGCGGCGGGGGTCGGTGGCGGGCGGCATCGTTCTCCTCGTCGTCGGCGACCGGGCGCGTCCTGTGCAGCGGTACCCGGGCGGGGGCCGGTTCACGCGTTCTGCCGGCGCACCATCTCCGCGATCCAGGCCGGGGCGTAGGGCGAGGTGCAGCCCGGGGAGGTCGGGTAGTCCTTCAGCACCTCGAGGCGTTCGCCGATGTCGAGGGCCCGCGCGCGGTGGTCGCGGTGTTCGATGCCGATCTGCGCGAGGCAGGTGTTCATCGCCCATTGCAGTCGTTCCGGGGCGTCCTTCATCTGTGCCTCGATCGTGTCGAGCAGGCCGGGCAGGTCGAGGCCGGCGGGTTTTCCGACGACGCGGTCGGCGGTGAGGGCCCAGCCGGCGCTCGCGACGACCGGGTCGGGGTCGTCGAGCCAGATCAGGCGCAGGTCCTCGGCGTGGGGGTTCTTCTTCACCACGTAGTTGACGAGCCAGTCGTGCACCTTGGGGGTGCGGGTGTCGCGCAGCATGGTGTCGAGGTCGGTGCGGTCGAAGGCCTTGGGGCGGCAGATCAGCAGGGCGAGCAGGCGGGCGGCGGTGTCGCCGGTGTCCCACAGTCGCCGGGCGAGTTCCTGCTGGGTCTTCAGGCGTGTGGCGATCGCGCGGAGCTTCGTGAGGTTCACGCCGTGGTCGTCGCCGTGCCGGGCGTTGACCGCGCGGATCTTCGGTTCGTCGAGGGCGGTGAGTTCGGCCAGCAGGTCCTGGACGGTCTCGTCGGAAATGGTGTCGGCCATCGCGGTCTCCTGTCCGTCCGTGCGGGCCCAGCCTACGAGATCGGGGCCGGGTCCGGGGCGGCTGCGCCGTTTCCGGGGGTCGATGCCGCATACTGCGAGGACCGTTCACCGGTTGCCGCGCAGATGTTTTCGCGGTCGGTGCCCGCCGCGAGCGAGGAGGAGCGAGAGTGCAGGAACGGCCCGCGACCGGATCCGATCCCGACTGGCGCCCGGCGGTGTGGCTGCGGTCGCTGCTCGTCGCGCCGCCCGCACCGTGGCCGGTGGGCCGTTCGGTGCGTGCGGCGGTGACGGTGGCGGGGCCGTTGCTCGCCGGGGCGCTGACCGATCATCTGCTGGTGGGCATGTGGATCGCGATGGGGGCACTGCTGCTCGCGGCCGGGGAACGCGACGACGCGTACCGGACCCGGTTCCGGCAGATCGCGGTGACCACGCCGCTGGCGGCGACGGCGTATCTGCTGGGTTTCCTCTCGTCCGCACCGCACGCGCTGGTCGTGGTGGTGATGGCGGCGCTGGCGTTCGGGGCGGGGGTGCTCAGCGGGTACAGCCATCTGTTGTCCGTCGGCACGATGCAGGCGCTGCTGATCGCGGCGCTGGCGCTCGGGTTGCCGGTGACGGCGCCCTACTGGCCGGCGGCCTGCTGGTTCCTCGTCGGCGCGGCGCTGTACGCGTTGCTGCTGGGGTGCGAGGTCCTGTCCGATCGGCGGCGGCCGCAGCGGCAGGCCCTGGTGGATCTGTTGACGGCGCTGGCGGATCTCGCGCGGGCCCGGGCCGTGGACGCCGCGGACCTCACCGGGGTGCGGTCCCGGGCGGTCGCCGCGCTCGATGCCTTCCACTCGCGGGCGCTCGTGCAGCGTGGCCGTGCCTTCGGTCCGACGCCGGACTACGACCGTGCCGCCACCGTCGTGCGGGCCGCCGACCAGCTGCTGGCGCGGCTGCTCGCCGAGGACTGTGATCCGGGTGGCGCCGCGGCGACGGCGACGCGACTGGACGAGTGCGTCGTCGCGGTGCTGCGACACCGGCGTCCCACCCCGAGCCGCGCCGCGTCGGGGACGCTGGTGCGGCTGGCGATGCTCGAGGCCGCGATCTGGGGGGCCGCCGCAGCGCCGGGGGCGGCGCCGGCCGCCGGGTGGTCCCGCCCGGCGCCGCCCGGGCCGGTGTTGCTGCTGACCGCCACCCGTCTCGGGGTGTGCACGGGGCTGGCCTATCTCGCCTTCTATCTGTTGCCGGTCCATCACGGTTACTGGATTCCGCTGACGGTGGCGCTGGTGATGAAACCCGATCTCGGATCGGTGTTCGCGCGGGCCACGCTGCGCAGCCTCGGCACCGTGGCGGGCGCGGTCGTCGCGGTGCTGGTCGCCGCGCTGGCCCCGGCCGGTCCGGTCGCGGCGTGCGTCGTCGTGGCGGTCTTCGCGGCGGTGCTGCCGTGGGCGATCGGCCGGTCGTATCTGTGGCAGGTGCTGGTGCTGACCCCGCTGGTGATGATCCTCATCGACGTGGTGGTGCCCCACGATCGGGTCGTCGAACTGGGGGTCGACCGCATCGTCGCCACCGTGCTCGGTGGCGTGATCGTGGTGGTGGCGGGCTATCTGGTGTGGCCGTCCGCCCGGCACGTGCACGTCGCCCGGTCGTTCGCGGCCACGCTCACGGCGCTGGCGGACTACGCCGGCGAGGTGGCGGGCGGTGCCGGGCCGGACGCGGTGGCCGCCACCCGCCGGGATGTCTACCGGCGGTTGTCCGACACCCGCGCGGCGTTGCAGCGCACCCTGGCCGAGCCGCCTCCGGCGGGCGCCGAGGCGTGGTCGTGGATCCCGGTGGTCGCGGCCGCGGAACGGGTCGCCGATCGCATCACCGGGGCGTCGGCGACGCGGTCCGCCGCCCCGGACGTACCGGCCTCGGCGGAGCTGCGCGCGCTCGCGGCGGACCTGCGGGATCCGGGTGCCGCCCGGTGCCGGACGGCCGGTGCGGAGCGGATCCCGGTGGCGTCGGTGCACGGCGCCGATTCGCCCGATCCGGCGATTCGTGAGCTCGCCGACGAGATCGCGCATCTGCGGTCGATGCTGGTGCCGGACCCCGGGTCGCGGCGGCTCGGTTCCTCCGTGGATGCACCGCGCCACGAGGGTGAACCGAGCTGATCCACCGCGAGGCCGTCGCGGACGTGTGCAACACGCCGACCTCCAAGCAGATCGTCGTGCGGCTCGAACCCGGTACGGCCCCGGTACCCGGCGGTCGCCCGCTCGCCCCGGACTGGCGGAGTGACGGTATTCGGTGGATGCGGTATTCGTCATGTCTTCCTGGGGTTGTCATGGGTGTGTCCTGCGGTGTCGGTTCGGATGGCAAGGTAGTGGGTCCAGTCCCGTCGTGTGCGGCCCGCCCATCGGGTGGCGGTGGTGATGTGGATGCCGAGCACGTCCGCGGCGATGGGGGCGGGGATCTCCCGGGCCCAGGCAGCTCGGGCTGCGTGTCGAGCGGGCCGGGGGTCGATCCCACAGGTTCGAAGGTTGCGGGCCAGCACTTTCGGTGTGGTGGGCTTGCCGATCCTTCTTCCCTGGAAAAGGAAGCGGGTCGTATCGCCGGGACGCGGGAAGGGGGCACGGCCATCGGCGTCGTCGGCGAGACTGTGCACGAGCGTGGCGAGGGCCGGAGGGAGCGGGACGGTGCCGTTGCCGATGCGGAGGTAGGCATCGGTATCGGTATCGATGATGTCGCTGGTGGTGAGATCGGCGATGCTGGTGATGGTGCGTCCGTAGAGCAGTACCAGCGCGCCGCTCGCTCGCACGTGCAGGGGCAGCGTCTCGTCGTGCAGACAGCGAGCGAGCATTGCCCAGCGGTCGTCGTCGGTGAGGATGTGTGATGGTTCGCCGCTGTGAGGGTTCGGCACGACCAGGTCGGTGCACCGGTGGTGGGTGGTCGCCCAGGTGATGAAGTTGGCCAGGAAATATCGGTAGCGACTGCCACCGTCGAGCCAGCGATCGAGGTCGGCTTGGGTGGCGGTGGCCAAGGGGGTGTCGTGTTCGTCGAGCCAGGACAGAAAGTCCAGGGCGAGGGAGATCTGGCTGCGGGCGTAGGCGGCGGCACTGTCGGTGACCGGGCGGTTTCGGGCGCGGCGGCGGGCTCGCCGTAGCACGTGCCAATGCGCGAAGGGACGCACCAGTTCACCGTGGTGGGCGGGGTGGCTCTCGAGAATCTCGTCGAGCCAGGGTCCGATCCGTTCGATCAGGTCTGTGCGGTCGGGCAGGATCCCGGCGTGGACGAACAAATCGCGCAGCCGGGGTAGGGCTGCGCTGTGGGGGACGCTGTCGAGCAGCTGATGGGTGATCGGTTCGTCGTGAGCGCGTAGGGCTATCTGGTGCAGCAGAGCAGCACCGCCGCGCCGGCGGCGCAGCCAATACCGGGTGATCTCGGGGTTGGGCACCGTGCGGAAGACCTCGTCGAGCACGGTGAGTGGAGCGGCGATGCCCCGCTGCGGATCGGCGATCACAGCGTGCAGGGTGGTGATCAGGGCGTCGTGGCCGGTTTCGTCTCGACGCCGACGGACCCGGCCGGGTGATTCGGTCAGCTCGGGTTCGAGGATGTGGCCGGCGTCCCGGCACGGCAGACACACCGGATGCTGCGCACGCGGATGGGCCGGATACGCGGTGCCGCAGACGGTGCACGACCGCAGGCGTCGGGTCCGGCAGCGGATGCAGATATCCGGGCTGGTTGCCGTGGCGCGGCGGTCGATGCGTCGGTGCTCACCGCAGGCGCCGCAACGGCGCAGGGGCCGGCGGTAGCAGGACTTGCAGATCGGACCGTCGGCGGTGTGGGCGTAGGTCGAGGCGGTGTGCTCGCAGCGACAACAGCGGCGCTGCGGGGCGCGATAGCAGTTGGGGCACACCGCGGCACCGTCGGCGCGCCGAGTCTGCACCCGCAGCACCCGTCCGCAGGTGCCGCAGGGTTCGCGCCTGCAGGGGATGCACGAGCGGCACAAGGGATCACCACGGTCGGTGTGGGTGGCGATCGGGCGATCGTGCCCGCAACGTCCGCAGGGTGCGCGATGGTAGAAGCGGCGGCAGTTGTCGCAGACTCGGCCGCCGTCGACGATGTGCGGCAACAGCACGAGCCGACCGCAGCGCAGGCAGCCGGGGACGACGACGGTGGTGTGGCCGGCGTCGGCCAGCAGCCCGGCCAGCCGTTGCACCGCGATGGGCGCGTCCGACGACCCGGAGATCAGCGCGTCCGGATGCTCGGCCAGGTGCGTCTCGAGGCGTCGCAGGGTGTGCGCGACGGTGGCACGCTCGACGAATTGTGTAGCGGCGGTGGGGTCGAGGTCGGGCACCACCGCGCAGAGCCGGGCAGCGGCCCGGTCGAGTACCGTCTGCCGCCGTTCCCGGCGGGCCTGGGCGGCGGTCATGTCGACCTCGGCCGACGGATGGTGGTGCGCCGAACCTGCGGCGGGGCAACTCGTTCGGCCGGGCCGCCGGTCTTGGCGACGGGGGTGTTGACCACATCGATCTCGATCAGATCGTTCGGGGTGCAGGCGAGGATGTCGCACAGGGCGGCGAGGGTGTCCATCGACAGTCGCTGTGGGGGTGCGGTGACCAGCCGGTAGACCTGCTCTCGCGAGAGGTGGATGCCACGCTCGGCCAACAGCGGCACCAGGTCGGTGGTGGCGAACATGTCCTGCTCGGCCATGCGTTTGCGCAGATTCCAGCGGTAGCCCATCTTCTTGATCATCAGCGCTGCTCCCACAGTTCGGTACGGTCCTGCAAGGCGCGCCGGATCAGCCGGCGCCGGTACTCGTCCGAGACCCCCGTGTAGAGCGCGGTGGTCGACGCGTAGCGGTGCCCGACCTGCTCGGAGACGAACCGTTCCGGGTAATCGAACTCGACCAGATGAGTGACGTAGGAATGACGCAGGCAGTGCAGATCCAACTCGGTCGGCAACCCGGCCGCCTGCCGAGCCGAGGCGAAGGCCTCGTTGATGCTGCGCATCGACATCCGCCCGGCCCGTTCGTTGACCCACACCGCTGCCAGCGGACCCGGATGCAGCAACGGACGCACCTCGGTGACCCAGTGCTCGAGCACCTCGACGATCCAGTCCATCTCCGGCACCGTGAGTACGGTGCGACGCTTGGGCGGACCGCCCTTCGACGCTTTACCCCAGCGCACGAACCACGCCCCGTAGCGGCCGTACTGCCCCGCGGTGGGACTGTGCCGCCGATCCGCCAGGTCCAGCCCGTACGCCTCCCGGCGGCGCAGGCCGTAGGCGTACACGGTCTTGAGCAGCGCCGCGTCCCGCAGCGCCGTCAGCGCCCCCTTGCGACCCCGCTCGCGGATCTGTCCCACCCGGGCGTCGGCGGCATCGAACAATGCTTGGACCTCGTCGTAGGTCAACGGGCGCCGCCCCGGCTGTCCCTCGACGTCGGCGACATGCGCGATGGTGTTGCCTTCATGGAAGATTCGCTGTGGCACCTGCGAGAACCGTTGCTCGCACACCGCAGGCCACCCGTACCGACGATCGGTGACGTACTCGACGAACAACGCGATCGCCATCTCGTAGCTGCGCGCCGTGGACACCACGATCGGTCGCGCCCGCAGTTCCGAACGCAGATGCGTGATGAAATCTTCCCCATCGGCCGGTTCCCACTGCCACGGATACGAATTGGTGAACTCGGCCATTCGCCGCACCACCGCCACCCGTGGACCGATCGTGCCGGACTCGCTCAGAAACCGGGTGCGTTGCTGTCGCTGCCACCCGGCGAGCATCGCCTCGAACACCGCCTGCTGCGGATCCAGGTGCACCACCGCATCGGCCAGCACCAGATGCGCCGCACCGGGCGGATCGACCACTGACTCCATATGTTGCATTGAACACAACATTGAGGTTTTCTCAGTAGCGTCCTGCATGCTCGAATTGGGTGAGAACGAGCGCCGCTTTGACGATGGAACCGATTCTTTTGGGGCACAGGGTGATCCTGGCGAGTGCCTTCCATCGGGTGGTGAGCAATGCGGCGGCACGTTCGCCGAGGCACCGCAGACTGGTCAGCAGCGTGTTGCGGCAGGCGGTGTCGGCGTCGAGAGTGTTGCCGTCGGCAGGAGCCTTCGTGGGCGTGTGGATACCGATGCCCACCCCCTGATAACCCTGGTCCGCGAGGGTGAGCAGACCCTGAGCTGCGGCGGCGTACAACGCGCCCGTAATTCCGTGTGCGCGGGCCGCGGTCAGATCGTGGGTGCTGCCCGGCAGCGATTCCGACACCCACAACGGGAATCCGTCCGCGGTCGCGATGAACTGGACGTTCGCACCGAATCGGCGGTGTTTACCGGAGTACCACCGGTGGACCGGGGTGCCCTTCGTTCCGATCGTGGTCTCACGGACCCGGTCGGTGGGGATCAGCGTGCCGTCGAGGATCACGTGCGTCCGTCCCGCGGCGAGTCGGTCGCTGAGCACGTCGGCCAGGTCCGGAGCTTGCGCGGCGAGAACGTCGATGCCTTCGTGCAGGTACCGGTAGCCGGTGGCGATGGAGATGCCGGCGTCGTGGGCCAGTGCGGTCAGTGGGGTGTCCTGTCGGAACCAGCGCAGTACGAGGACCGCGTGGCGGAAGGGAGTCAGGGCGCGGCGTCCGCGGCGGCTGCCGCGTTCACGACGGTTGACCTGCAGCAATGCGGCGAGGTGCTGGGCGAGAGGGCGTGGGACGTCGAGCGTGGCAGAATAGGTGATCACGTGGAGCCTCTGGTTCTTGGACTTGGTCTTCGCAAATCCAGTCCTACCAGGGGCTCTGCGTCTCTTCGTGATTCGGGTATCGCACCGCTCGGCCAAGATCAACTTACTGAGAAGACCTCATTGTTGAATTGCGTGGCCGAAACGAGGTGTTCTGCCAGGTCACGGCCCACGCAGGCCGGATACTCGACGCACGGGCACGTCCCCTTCGCCGCACGTCGAGCACTTCTCCCCCACTTGCGCAGTGTTGCATCCGATGCAATTCCGCCCGGTTCCGACGCTACAGCCCGAGACGGGTGACGGCGTTGCCGACGAGCCCGGCGTGGTGGCGGCTGTAGAGCGCGACCATCCGTTCGTCGGCGTGCCCGGTCTGAGTCATGATCGTCTGGGTGGTGGCGCCGCCGCGCACCGCCTGGGTGACGAACCCGGCGCGCAGGCTGTGGCCGCCGAGGGTGGCGACGAGTTCCTCGCTGAACCCGGCGCGGCGGGCCCGCCGCTGGATCATCGAGTGCACCGACTGCCCGGACAGCGCGGCCGCGCCGACGGAGCCGGTGCGGTGCACGGGCCGGAACAGGGGCCGCTCCCCCTCCGGGCGCGTCGACCCGGCGGCGAGCCCGCGGCAGCAGTGCTCGTCGGGGCCGGTGTCGGCGACGGCGAGCAGCTCGGCGACGGCGGGGCGGCCCCCACCGTCCCAGACGTCGAGGACCTGCCGCCAGCGACGGTAGGCGCAGACCGGGCAGGTGTGCGGGTCGGAGCCGTAGGGCAGGGTGACGGTGCGGCCCTGCGCCGCCCGGTCGCTCTTCGAGCGGCGCACCGTCACGTACAGGCCGTCGGCGCGGTGCGGGACGACGTCGGCGACGCGCAGGCCGGTCAGCTCGGAGCGGCGCAGCGCCCCGGCCAGGCCCATGAGCAGGATCGCGGCGTCGCGGCGTTCGGCGACCCGTTCGGCCCAGCCCGCCGCGGCGGCCTCGGTGCGCATCGCGGCCAGGATGGTGCGGATGTCGTCGGTGAGCAGCGGGGTGCGCCGCGCCGGTGGGGTGGCGCGTTCACGGCGCAGGCCCCGCAGCAGGTCCCGCACCGCCGGGTCCGTGCCGGGGGCGGGCAGCCCGGCGAGGGTGTGCATCCGGTTGATGGTCGACACCCAGCGCGTCAGCGTCGACGGGGCGTAGGCCCAGCGGCCGTCGGGGCGCAGCTCGGCGGCCTTCTCGGTGAGGAACCAGCTCACCTGCTCCGGGTCGGCGGGTAGCGGGGTGTGCCCCGTGCGCTCGCACCAGCGGGTGAAGATCGCCCAGTCGCTCAGCTGCGCAGCGCGGGTGTTGTCGGAGCTGGCCTTGCTGCGCAGCCGCCGCATCGCGTCGGCGACGGTGTCGGGTACCGCCGGCGGGGTCGACACCACCGACGGTTCGCGGTACGGCTGCGGCTCGGTCACGGCGTGTTGATCCGCTGCACCCGCAGGTCGCGGGCCAGATGGTCGCGTTGTTCGAGCACCAGGCGGCGCAGCGCCGCGGGAGCGTCGGGATGCCCGGCGAGCCACGCGTCGACCTGGGTGAGATCGTCGGCGGCGGGGAACAACCCGACGACGATGCGGCGGGCGATCTCGATGCTGCGCTCGGCCCAGGTGTCGAGCAGCACCGCGAAATAGTCCGAGTCGTAGGCGGAGATCAGGTCGCGGCGGTCCCCCGCCCGGAACCCGGCGATGGTGGCGTCGAGATGGTCGTTGGTGAGGGTGTGGTCGGCGAGGATCAACGCCCAGGCGTGCGCCTTGACGTCGGCGCGGGGCCGGGAGGTCAGCGCCCGCAGGTGCGCGGTCCGCCCGGAGGCGGTGTCGTCGCCGCGCAGCTCCTCGTCGAGGTCCGCCTCGTCGGCGTCGCCGGTGGTGGTCAGTGCCGCCCACCAGCTCCACCGCAGATCCGGGTCGAGGCGCAGTCCCTCCGGTGGGGCAGTGTGTCCGCCGAGCATGGCGCGCAATTCGGCGGCGTGGTGCGCGTCCGTCGCCGCGGCGACCCCGACGGCGCGGGCGAAGGCGAGCTGGGCGTCGCTGCCCGGATCGGCGTCGTGCAGCCCGTCCCAGACGGCGTCGAGCCAGCGGCGGCGGGCATCCGGCCGCGCCGCGGGCGGCAGGTAGTGCTCGACGGCGTACGCGGCGTTGGCGAGCACCGCGGTCAGCAGCGCGGCGTCGTTCTCGCGGCGGGCGAACCGCGCCGCCATCGACAGATAGCGGTCGGCGTGCAGATCCCCGTCACGGGTGGCGTTCCACAGCGCCGACCACAGCAGGCCCCGCGCGAGCGGGTCGCGCACCCGGTCCAGCCGTTCGTCGACGGTGGCCAGCGACCGCGCGTCGAGCCGGACCTTGGCGTAGGTGAGGTCGTCGTCGTTGAGCAGCACCAGCGCGGCGTCCGGCAGGTCGATCGGGGTGCGGGCCTCGGCGAGGTCGACCTCGATGCGGTGGGTGCGCACCAGATCCCCGGCGGCGTCGAGGTCGTAGCAGCCCACCGCGAGGCGGTGCGGGCGCGGCTCGGTCTGGACGATCTCGGGACCGTCCGCGCCGGTCTCGAGGCTCAGGGTGGACACCCCGGTGGTCTGCAGCCAGGCCCGCGCCCATTCGGTCAGGTCGCGACCGGAGGTCTCCGACAGTTGGGTGAGCAGGTCGTCGAGAGTGGTGTTGCCGAAGGCGTGCCGGCGGAAGTAGCGGCGGGCACCCTCGAAGAAGGCGTCACGCCCGACGTAGGCGACGAGTTGTTTGAGGACGCTGGCGCCCTTGGCGTAGGTGATGCCGTCGAAGTTGAGTTTGGCGGCCTCGAGGTCGGTGATGTCGGCGACGATCGGGTGGGTCGTGGGCAGCTGGTCCTGCAGATACGCCCAGGCCTTGCGGCGGTTGGCGAAGGCCACCCAGGCGTCGGTGAACTTGGTGGCCTCGGCGCTGACGAAGGCGCCCATGAAGTCGGCGAAGGACTCCTTGAGCCACAGGTCGTCCCACCACTTCATGGTGACGAGATCGCCGAACCACATGTGCGCCATCTCGTGCAGGATCGTGTTGGCGCGGCCCTGGTGCTGGGCGGCGGTGGCGGCGCCGCGGAAGACGTAGGCCTCGGTGAAGGTGACGCAGCCCGGGTTCTCCATCGCACCGAGGTTGTATTCGGGGACGAACACCTGGTCGTACTTGCCGAACGGATAGGGATAGGCGAAGTGCTCGGCATAGAAGTCCAGGCCCTGCTCGGTGATCTCGAGGATTTCCTCGGCGTCGAGGTGCTCGGCGAGCGAGGCGCGGCACAGTACCCCGAGCGGCACCTCGAGATCGCCGCGGCGCCACGAGGATCCGACACGGTGGTAGGGGCCGGCGACGATCGCGGTGATGTAGGTGGAGATCGGCTGGGTGGCGGCGAAGGTGACGGTCTGGCTGCCCTCGCGCTCCACACGCTGCTCGGGGGCCTCGTTGGAGAGCACCTGCCAGCCGGCGGGGGCGGTGACGACGAAGGTGAACGGCGCCTTCAGATCCGGCTGCTCGAAGCAGGCGAACACGCGGCGCGCGTCGGCCGGTTCGTACTGGGTGTACAGATAGGTCGCGCCGTCGACCGGGTCGACGAAGCGGTGCAGCCCCTCCCCGGAGCGGCTGTAGCGGCCGGTCGCAACGACGGTGACGACGTTGATCTCGCGCAGCCCACCGATCGTGATGCGGGCGCCGTCGTAGACGACCGGGACGAGGTCGCCGTTGACGGTGACCGATTCGACGGAGTCGCCGATGAAGTCGATCCAGCTCTCCTCCGCGGAGGCGGTGAACTCCAGGGTCGTCACCGTCGGGAAGCTCGTGCGGCGTGGATCGACGGCGCCGCGCAGGTCGAGTTCGACACGGTAGGAGTGCACGTCGAGTGCGCGGGCGCGCGCGGCGGTTTCGGCACGGGTCAGGTTCGCGGAGCTCACGCCTTCCGATCCTGCCACCACGCGCCCGCACTCGTCGGCATTGACGGCGGAAGTCGGCCGGGCGGTGTCACACGGCCGGCGCGACGGCCGCCAGCGCGTCCGCGGCCGGGGTCGGGGCCCGTCCGATCAGCCGCGCGAGGTCGCCGCTGTCGGTGTCGAGCGCCCCGACGGCGATGCCCGCGTCCGAGTCGGCGAGCACGGCGGCGAACCGGGCGGGGACCCCGGCGTTCTCCAGGATCGTCGCGTACTCCTCCTTGGAGATGTCCTGGCAGACGACGGGCTTGCCGACGAGGCCGGAGAGCACCTCGGCGAGCTCGGGGTAGGTCAGGCGCTGTCCGCCGAGTTCGTAGGCGGCTCCGGCGTGTCCGTCGGTGGTGAGGACGACGGCGGCCGCCTCGGCGAAGTCCGCACGGGCCGCGCCGGCGACGCGTCCGGTGCCGGCGGAGCCGACGAGGGTGCCGGTGGCCGCAGCGGTCCCGACGGCGCTCGCGTAGTTCTCCCAGTACCAGCCGTTGCGCAGCAGGGCGTGGTCGATGCCGGAGGCGGCGAGCAGGTCCTCGGTGGCCTTGTGTTCGCCGGCGAGCAGCAGCGGGCTGGTCGCGGCGTGGAGGACGGAGGTGTAGGCGATGAAGGTCACGCCGGTCGCCTTGGCGGCGTCGACGATGTTGGTGTGCTGGGGCAGGCGCTGCCCGACCTCGCTGCCGGAGACGAGCAGCAGCTTGTCGACGCCGGTCAGGGCCTCGCGCAGGGCGGCGGGGTCGCCGTAGTCGGCGACGCGGACCTGCACGCCGTCGGCGGCGAGGTCGGCGGCCTTGGCGGCGTCCCGGACGACGGCGACGATGTCGGCGGGAGCGACCCCGCGGGCGCGCAGGGCGGCGATGGACAGGCGGCCGAGGTGGCCGGCGGCTCCGGTGACGGCGATGGTCATGGAACTCCTCGAATCGGGTGGGATCGGACCACACCGATTCCACCACTTACTTTTCGTAAGGGAAACCCTGCGGGCGGCCTCGGCCGAGGATCGGTGATCGGTGATCGGTGATCGGTGATCGTATACTCCGTGTGCATGAGCACCGAATCCCTTCCCGCCGCCGATGTTTTCGCGCGGGGGTGCCCGTCGCGGCCGGTGCTGCAGAACATCACGGGCCGGTGGGGTGTGCTGATCCTCGCCGCCCTCGTCGACGACGCGCACCGCTTCGCGGAGCTGCACCGGCGGGTCGACGGGGTGAGCGAACGCATGCTGTCGCAGACCCTGCGGACCCTCGAACGCGACGGCCTGGTGCACCGGGCGGTGCTCGGCACCGTCCCACCGCACGTCGAGTACTCCCTCACCGACCTCGGCCGACGCATCACCGCGCCGCTGCTGGGACTGGTCGAGGTCGTCGAAGGATCGATACCGGAGATCGTCGCCGCGCAGCGGGACTACGACCGCAGTCACTGAGCCGACCGGACCGTCACGGCCGGAACGACGCGCCCCGCCAGGTCGGTGCCGGGCGGTGCCCGAGCGCCACCTCGAGCGCGGCGCGACCCGCGATCCGCGTCGAGTCCAGCACCGGCAGCGGGCACTCCTCGGGGGTGAGCAGCAGGGGGATCTCGGTGCACACCAACGCCACCGCGTCGCACCCGGACGCCGCCAGCCGGTCGACGAGGTCGACGAAGGCGGCGCGGGTGCCGTCGTGGAACTCCCCGTGGACCAGTTCGGTGAAGATCGCGGTGTCCACCATCGCCCGATCGGCCGCGGCGGGGACGACCGCTTCGATACCGCGTGCCGCCAGTTCCCGCGGATACAGCGACCCCTCCATGGTGAAGCGGGTGCCCAGGACGCCGACGCGGGTGTGCCCAGCGCGTCGCGCGGCGTCGGCGACGAGGTCGATCAGGTGCAGACCCGGTAGGGCCAGGGCACACCCGGAGCCTCGAGGGCCAGGTGGGCGATGTTGTCGGGGCACACGAAGAACTCGCATCCCGCCCGTGCGAGCCGGTCGACGCCGGTCGCGAGGACGGCCCGCACGGCGGCGTGATCACCGACCTCCCAGGCGGGCATGCAGGTCTCGAACGAGATGCAGTCCATGGTCAGGTCCGGATGTCCCGGATGCCCGAGCCGGGCGCTGTGCCGGCACACCTCGCGCCAGCATTCGGCGGCACCCTCCCAGCTGTGCCCGAGGATGCCGACGTGCCGCACGGCCGAGTTCATCCCGGAACGGCGGTGGGGGTCAGTTCGAAGACCGGATGCAGGTGCGCCTCGGCGACGAACCGCTGGACCGGCTCGCCCCGGCGGGCCCGGAAGTACTTGCGGGGTGCGGGCGCGAGGTCCAGATAGCGCTGCAACACGGGCCCGGCCTCCTCGGCCGGCACCTCCCGGATCGTGTAGGTGCGGCGCTCGGCCCGGCGGACGAGGGTGACCTCCCCGGCGGCGCGGGCGTTGTGCACCCAGCCCACCACTCCGTAGGGCGCGACCAGCCAGCGTCTGCCGTGCAGTTCGACGAGCACCACGGGTGTGCGGCGCAACTTCCCCGTGCGCCGGCCACGGGTGAGCAGCAGGTAGGAGTGCGGCATCAGGCCCACCCGGGTGAGCAGGCTCATCACCGCGTTCTCGAGATGGCGCCACCGGCCCGGACGGTAGCGGCGCACGGGTGCGAGCGAATCGTCCGTCATGGTCTCCCCCGACATGCCTGTCCGGTTCCCAGGGTCGCACCCCGGCCGGGCCGGGACAACCGGTTCGCGGGGCCGGCGCAGGGGTCCGGTTTTTCGACCCCTCCCCGGCTCGTGATCGTCATAAGTGGGAATTATGACGATCAGTCGTCTCCGGGCCGCGCCGAGCCCTTTGCCGAGGTATCGAAGTAACGATTCCTGCCTGCCCGACGGTATCCGGCATCATTTCCCCAGTTCAACACACCTTATTTTCGTTTCGTTTCATTACGTTTCGTTACTGATCTGATATTCATTACGAAACGTATTGCTGTAGAGTGGACAACCACCAGGCGTTTCGACACCCCGCGACCTCCTAGGACCCCATGACCGACACCTCCCCCGAACCGGAGAGCCCCGACGTCTCCCCCACCGACAAGCCCCGGGTCGGCCGCCCCCGCAAGTACGCCACCCCCGCCGATCGGGTCCGCGCCTACCGCGAACGCGAACGGGCGAAGAAGGAAGCGGCGGCCCGCACCCAGCAGCCGGTGGACAGTCCCGAGGACGCCGTCTCGTCGCTCACCGCCGCGACCACCGCGCTGCGGGCACTCACCTCCACCACCGTCGAGCAGTACGCGGCGCTCGCCGAGCGGATCACCACGGCGGTGGACCGGCTCACCGACGCCGAGGCCCTCGAGGTGCAGATGACCCGGGCCGCGGCGGAACTCGCGAAGGTCAAGGCCGACGCGGACGCGAAGATCGTGCGGTTGCGCGAACAGCTCGCCCAGGCCGTCGAGGACCGCGACAACGCCGACGCCGCGGTGGCCGCCGTCGACGCCGAACTCGCCGACGCCCGCGCCGCGCACGGCGAGCAGCTGCGCCGACTCGAGGAAACCCACCGCGAGGAGATGACGCGCCTGTCCGACGAGCACGCCGAGACGCTGCGCCGGTGGCAGCAGGATTTCGACACCGCGACCGCCGAGCACACCCGCACGGTGGCCGAGCTGCGCGAGACGGTGGCGCGACAGGACGACGCACTCGCCGACCAGGGGCGCCGGCTGGCGGAGGTGTCCGCCGAACGCGACCGCGCACTCGCCGAGATCACGGACGTCCGCGCCGAACTGGGCCGCGTCCACGCGGCCCTCGAGCGGGAGGCCGCCGCCGGTGAGCGTCTCGGAACCGAACTGAGCGCCGAGCGGGAGCGCACCGCGGAGCTGCGCAATCAGCTCGAACAGTCGCGCATCTCCGCCGCCGCGGCCGAGGCGGCGGAGACGGCCGCGCGGGAGCGGGCCGACGAACTACGCGCCGAACTCACGGCACTGCGCAGCGAACTCGGTGCCCTGCGCGGCGAGATCGACGCGGCGCGCGGCGAGAACGCCCGGCTCCGTGCCGAGCTCGACGTCGCGCGCGCGACCGAAGGCAACGTCGCACGCGCGACCGAGACCGACGCGACGACCGGCGCACCGGCGCCGGACTGACGTCGCACCAGGCGACGGCGGCGGCGCATCCGGTCGAGGGTCGTCGTCCACGCCAGCCGGCTCGCCGCGGCCAGGTTCCCGCCGCGCGCGGCATCGCGGGAGAGCCGCGCGTTGGCCAGCAGTTTGGTGCGGCGCGACGCCGAGCTCATGTGGCCGCTGTCGAAGGGTGGCTGCGGGTCGTACTCGATCATCAGCTGGATGGCCTCGGCCCGGTCCCGGCCGGCGATGCGGGCCGCGAGCGACAGCGCGAGGTCGATGCCGGCGGACACCCCGGCGCAGCTGACGATCTTGCCGTCGTAGACGATCCGCTCGTCGGCGCAGGGCACCGCCCCGAAGGTGCGCAGGGCGGCCAGGGCCTGCCAGTGGGAGGCGACGTGGCGCTCGTCGAGCAGTCCGGCGGCGGCGAGCACCAGCGCACCCCCGCACACCGACACGGTCCACGCGGTCGTGCGGTGCACCCGCACCAGCCAGTCGCGTAGCTTAGGGTCCTCGGCCGCCACGGCGATGGCGGTGCCGGATCCGGGGACGACGACGATGTCGGGTTGCGGGGTCTCGTCGAAGCTGTGGGTGACACCGAGGGCCAGCATGCCGCTGTCGGCGACGACCGGTCCGGTCTCGTGCCAGACGAACCGGATCTCCGCGCCGGACAGGTAGCGGAAGACCTCGTAGGGGCCGACGACGTCCAGGGCGGTCAGTCCGGGAACGGCGACGACGGCGATCTGCACGCGCGGAGCGTAACAGTCTGAAAACACCTGTGTGCAGAGTTTGTGATCAGTCCTCGAGCAGCGCCGCGAGCCGCGCGAGGTCCTCCTCGACCATGCGGGTGTCGCGGTCGAACTCGGCGTCGGTCATGTCGCGTTGCCGCAGGGTGAACACCACTTCGGCGCCGTCCGGGTGGGCGAGCACCCGCATCGGGTTGTACACGGTCTCCCCCGACGGGAGGGTGACGTCGTGGTCGAGCACGCCGAGATCGTTGCGGGGCACGAACCGGACGGTGACCCGGCCCATGGGTGAGTCCGCGACGAGCACGTCGCCCTCGCGGTGCACCTCGCTGCGGGCCAGGCCCGCGGCCCAGGCCGGGAGGTGCTCGGGGTTCGCGGCGTACCCGTACACCCGCTGCGGTGGGCAGGCGATCACCCGGCAGATGTGCCGGCTGGGCGGTGGTGCACCGGTGCCGTGGCTCATGTCCGGTAGCGTAGGCCCGCCCACCGACCGGGCACAGCCGGAAAGCGCCTGCCGGGGCTCGGTGGCGGCGGTAGCCTGGCCGAGGGGTGCCGGTCTACGGAGGCGCGAGATGTCGACCCGATCCGACGGCGACGACTGGGACATCGTGAGCAGTGTGGGACGCACGGCGCTGGGCGTCGCGACCGTGCGGGCCCTCGAATCGGAGCGTCCCGACCCGTTGATCGACGACCCGTTCGCCCGCTGGTTCGTCGAGGCCGCGGGTGACCCACACTTCACGGCGCTACTCGCCGACCCCTCGCCGCTCGAGGCGATGCCGTTCTTCTTCCCCGGCTTCATGGGGTTGCGCACCCGCTATTTCGACGACTACTTCGTCGCGGCCTCGGCCGGCAGGATCCGGCAGGCCGTCGTGCTGGCGTCGGGGCTCGACGATCGCGCCTACCGGCTGCCCTGGCAGCCGGGCACGGTGATCTTCGAGATCGACCGGGCGAGCGTCCTCGACTTCAAGCAGGCGGTGCTCGACGAGCACGACGTCCGCCCGCGGGCGGAGCTGCGGACGGTGGCGGTGGATCTGCGGGAGGACTGGCCCGCCGCGCTCGCCGACGCCGGTTTCGATGCGCACCGGCCGACGGCGTGGTCCGCCGAGGGATTGCTGGCCTATCTGCCGGGTCCGGCGCACGATGCGCTGTTCGCCCGGATCGACGCCGTGTCCGCCCCGGGCAGCCGGGTGGCGCTCAACGATTTCGGGCGCGACGACCACGTCCGGCAGCTCACCGAGTTGCGCGAACGGTTCGGCGGGGCCGATCCCTTCGGCGGCGTCGACGTCACCGAGCTGTTCTACGACGATGCGCGGGCGTCCCCGGCGGACTGGCTCGGCGAACACGGCTGGTGGGTGGAGCCGGCGAGCACCGCCGGGCTCGCCGAGCGCTACGGGACGCCGATCCCGCCGCTGCCGCCGGATCTGGGGGCCCTGGAGGAATTCGCGCGGGAGCCGACCTATCTGACCGCGACGAAGCGGTGAGGGTCAGCGGCGCGGCGCCAGGCGCGTGAGGTCGATACGACCCGACAGCGGGAGCAGCACGGCCGTGACGAGCGAGACCACGAGCACACCGAGGGACATCCCCGACAGCACGTCGTGGACGTAGTGCACCCCGCCGGCCACCCGGGAGAAGGCGAGGATCGCCGCGAGCGGCGCGACGATCCACGCCAGGCGCGGCACGGCGAGGATGCAGGCGGTGGCGAAGGACGCGGCGATCACCGAGTGGTTGGACGGCCACGACCAGTCGCCGACCTCGGGGCATTCGAGCACGGTCTCGATGCCCAGGGCCCGGCAGGGCCGCGGTTCGGTCACGACCAGTTTCACGAGTTCGCTGGTGAGATACGCCGCGACCACGCCGACCCCGGCCACCGCCAGGGTCCGGAACCGCTCGAGGTCGGTCCGCCACAGCTGCACGGCCAGCACACCGGTGAACGCGACCAGCACGAGCAGGCCCTTGTCGGCGACGAGCCCGGCGAACGAGCCGAGCGCCGACTGCTCGAACGTCTCGGCGACGGCGAGGTACAGCCGGTTCCGGGCGGGGACGGTCAGCGCCGCGAGCAGGGCCAGCACCACGGCGGTCGACAGTGCGGGCAGCAGTGTCGACAGACCCAACCGTGGGGAGACGCGCGGTGAATTCTCGGTGACGACCATGACCGTCCACGCTAGCGCGCGTCCCACCACAGCCTACTGGCCGGCCCACCGGGCACCGGAGCCCCTAGGCTGACGGGCATGGCACGCGCGTGGGTTCTACCGGCGACGATGGCGGCGCTCGCCGTGTTCGTGCTCGTCACCGGCGGGGCCGACACGGTGTCGATCGTCACGGCGCTCGTGCTGCTGATGGTGGGGTGGCTGATCTCGCCGTTGCTGTTCCCCCGCCATGTGGACGACGCGAGGGCACGGCACGAGGCGGCCGCGCGCGGGGTGCCGATCGTGTACTGGCGTCCGGGCTGCATGTTCTGCGTGCGGCTGCGTCTCGCGCTGGGGCGGCGGGCGGGCCGGGCGCTGTGGGTCGACATCCACCGCGATCGCGCCGCGGCGGTGCGGGTACGGGGGTTCAACGGCGGCAACGAGACGGTACCGACGGTCGTGGCCGGCGACGAGGTCCGCACGAATCCGGATCCGGGCTGGTTGCGCGCCCGCCTGCCCTGACCTGCCGCCCTCCCGGAGCACCGCCGACGAGACCACCGCAGAGGGATCACGGCAGACGACGAGGTGGTCCCGGCCTGGGGCCGGGACCACCTCGAAAGGCGTGTTCGGTCAGCGGCGCGCGCGGCGACCGGTGACCGCCTTGACGACGAACAGCAGGATCACCGCGCCGAGGAGGCAGGTGAAGAAGCTGAAGAACCAGCCGCCGCTTCCGACGTCGACACCGAACAGCCCGAGCAGGAACCCGCCGATGAGGCCGCCGACGACACCGACGACGACGTTGAGCAGGATGCCCTGCTGCGCGTCGGTGCCCATGATCTTGCTGCCGATCCAGCCGGCGAGGCCTCCGATGACGATCCAGCCGAGGATTCCGAGTCCGAGCATGTTGCAGTTTCCTTTCGTTCACTCCGTGGTGCGGCTCCTCGCTGATACCCAGTTCCCCCATGGGTCACACCTGTCACTCGAGTGCGCTCGACCACCGCGGGTGGGTCACGATGCGGTCGCACCGGGGTCGGAACGGTCGCCGGGCGGGTAGACAGAGGTTCTGACGAGTCGGCCGAATCGAGATGTCCATGGACGGCGTGAAGCCCGTGTCCGATCTGTTGTCCTGTGCCGCGGCGCGCTGCGAGGCCGCCGGGGGATGTGTCGGCCCATGAGCCGGTCGCGTGTGCGCAGGCTCGGCGTCGAGGAGGAGTTCCATCTCGTGGATGCGGCCTCGCGCGGTCTGGTGGGGTGTGCTCCCGAGTTGCTCGCCCGTCTGCCCGGGGAGGTGTACGTCGAGGAGCTGCAGCGCTGTGCCGTGGAGGTGAACAGCGGTGTGTTCGCCTCGCTGCGCGAGCTGCGGGCGGATCTGGTGCACCACCGGCAGGTGCTGGTCGACGCCGCCGGATCGCTCGGGGCCGCGGTGGTGGCGTCGGGGTCGGTGCCGCTGTGCCCGGCCGTCGAGCCGGGGGTGACGGAGAATCCGCGCTTCCGACGGATGCTCGCCGACTACCGCCTGCTGGTGCGCGAGCAGTTGATCTGCAGTTCCCAGGTGCACGTGGACGTGACGGACCGGGACGAGGCGGTGCGGGTGGCCGCGCGGGTCGGCCCCTACGTGCCGATGCTGCTCGCGCTCAGTGCCAGTTCCCCGTTCCGGGCCGACGGCACCGACACCGGCTACGCGAGCATGCGCACCCTGGTGTGGAGCCGGTGGCCGACGGCCGGGCCCACCCCTCCGGTGACCTCGGCGGCCGAGTACGACCGGCTCGTCGCGGACCTGATCGCCAGCGGGGTGATCTCCGATCCGGGGATGATCTACTTCGATCTGCGGCCCTCGGACCGCTATTCGACGCTGGAACTGCGGGTGTGCGACAGCTGCCCGTCGGTCGACACGATCGTGCTGGTCGCGGCGTTGTTCCGGGCGCTGGTCGAACGGGAGTCCGCCCGCCTCGCGTCGGGGGCGCCGGCGCCGCGGACGTCGCCGACGCTGGTGCGGGCCGCGATGTGGCGGGCGGCCCGGTCCGGTCTCGAGGAGGAACTCGTCGACGTCGACACCCTGCGGCCTCGCCCGGCCCCACGCGTCGTCGAGGACCTGGTCCGCTCGCTGCGCCCCGAGCTGGAGGCCGCCGGGGACTGGGCCACCGTGACCGCGCTGACCACCGAGGTGCTGCGGGCGGGCAGCTGGGCCACACGGCAACGCCGGGCCCTGCGGCGGCGCGGGCTGCTCACCGACGTCGTCGATCTGCTGATCGACGCGACGGCGGGACGATGCGCGCCGGTCACCGCCCCGCACAGCCCGGACCGGTCGTGGACCACCCCGGTGCCGGGGCGGCACACCGGTGAGTTCGCGCTGGTGAACACGGCCGACGAGACGACCGGACCGGCGGGCGGCACGACCGCGGGCCCGGGAAAGGATGGCGGCGAGCATGTGCGGAATCTGCGGTGAGATCCGCTTCGACGGGGCACCGGCGGACGTGACCGCGGTCGCGCGGATGACCGGGTCGATGGGTTCGCGCGGACCGGACGAGGCGGGGGCGTACGCCCGGCAGGCGGTCGCGTTCGGGCACCGCCGGCTGTGCATCATCGACCTGTCCTCGCGGGGTGGGCAGCCGATGGTCGACAGCGAGCTCGGGCTGGCGCTGGTGTTCAACGGATGCATCTACAACTACCGACAGCTGCGCGGGGAGCTGCAGCATCTCGGCTACCGGTTCTTCTCCACGGCCGACAGCGAGGTCGTGCTCAAGGCGTTCCACTGCTGGGGCAGCGACTGCGTGCACCGGTTCAAGGGCATGTTCGCGTTCGCGGTCCACGACCTCGACACCGGGGTGGTCACCCTGGCCCGTGACCGGCTCGGCATCAAACCGCTCTATCTCGCCGAGCGACCGGGCCGGCTGCGGTTCGCGTCCACCACGCAGGCGCTGCTGCGCGGCGGGGAGGTCGACACCACCCTCGACCGGGTGGCACTGCACCACTATCTGAGCTTCGCGGCGGCGGTGCCCGCCCCGCACACCGTCTTCCGCGGCATCCGCACACTGCCGCCCGCGACGGTGCGGGTGGTGCACCCCGACGGGTCGAGCACCGAGACCCGCTACTGGGAACCGGTGTTCACGCGCTCCCCGGCGCACCGGGACTGGGGCCGCGCGCAGTGGCAGGAGGCGCTGCTCGACGCGCTGCGCACCGCCGTGCGCCGCCGCATGGTCGCCGATGTGCCGGTGGGGGTGCTGCTGTCCGGCGGGCTCGATTCGAGCCTGCTCGTGGCGTTGCTCGCCGAACGGGGGCAGCACGACCTGGCCACCTTCAGCATCGGGTTCGACGCCGCCGGCGGCGAGTCCGGCAACGAGTACTACTACTCCGATCTGATCGCGCGGACGTTCGGCACCGACCATCAGCGGATCCACATCGATCCGGCGCGGCTGCCGGCCGCGGTGCCGCAGGCGATCGCCGCGATGAGCGAGCCGATGATCAGCCACGACTGCGTCGCCTTCCATCTGCTGGCACAGGAAGTCAGCCGCTCGGTGAAGGTGGTGCAGTCCGGGCAGGGCGCCGACGAGATCCTCGGTGGTTACCACTGGTACCAGCCGCTGGTCGGGGTGGCGCGCAGCCAGTCGGCGGAGGCCTACGCGAAGGTGTACTTCGACCGCACCCACGACGACATCGCCGCGCTGCTGACCCCCGCCTACCGGCTCGACCGGGACGTCAGCGCCGAGTTCGTGGCCCGGCACCACCGCGCCGCCGGCGCCGAGACCACCGTCGACGCGGCGCTGCGGCTCGACACCACCGTCATGCTCGTCGAGGACCCGGTGATGCGGGTCGACAGCATGACCATGGCGTGGGGTCTCGAGGCGCGGGTGCCGTTCCTCGACCACGAGTTCGTCGAGCTCGCCGCGGCGTGCCCACCGGAGTACAAGCTCGAAGGCGACGGCAAGGGTGTGCTCAAGGAGGCCAGCCGCGCGCTGCTGCCCGGCGAGGTGATCGACCGGACCAAGGGGTACTTCCCGGTGCCGGGGATCCGGCATCTCGAGGGCGAGGTGCTCGAGATGGTGACCGATGCGCTGCGCAGTCGCGCGGCCCGCGACCGGGCGCTGTACCGGCCGGAGGCGCTCGACGCCCTGTTCGCCGCCCCGAACGAGATCCGCACCGGCCGCGGCATCAACGTGCTGTGGCAGGTGGGGTTGCTGGAGATGTGGTTGCAGACCGTGGAGGGCTAGTGGGGACGACTTCTCCGCACATCCGGTTCACGTCCGGGGCGTCGGTGTCGCCGGACGGGACCGGGTTCGCGCACATCGTCGACGACGGTGGCTATCCGTGGGCGGTGCAGCGGTTCCTGTCCGGGCACCACTGCGGCACCGACCGGCGTGTCGAGCTGCCCGTCCCCGGTCCGGTGACCCGGCTCGCGCACTCGGCGGACAGCCGGTGGCTGGCCTGCCAGATCGCCCCGCACGGCGGGAACCGGCCGCAGGTGTGGGTGGTGCGCACCGATCCGGAGGACCGCTCGGCGCGGCGCGTGGGTGCCGACGACGCGTGCGCCACCGAACTCGTCGGCTGGGACGGCACCCGGGTCGCGGTCACCACGGCCGACGAGCACGGCGTCGCCGAGTCCCGGTTGGTGGACGTGCGCACCGGGGAGATCGCGGTCCTCGACCGGCGGGTGGGTGGGCACCTGGTGGATTCGTGGGCCGGGGCGGCGCTGCTGCGGGTGGGGCCGCGGTGCCACCGCGAACTGCTGCTCCTGCGTGGGGGGAGCCGGATCCCGTTGCTGCCCGCCGATGTCGGGTCCAGCACCGATTTCGGGGTGATCCTCGACGACCATCACGTGCTCGGCGCGCTCGATCAGCACCGCTCCCCCTGGGCCACCAGCGAGGGCGAACCGGACCGCTACATCCGGGTGCTCGTGCGCAGCGACCACGACGCCGAGTTCCACCGGCTGCTCGGCCTCGCCGTCTCGGCGGCGGGCACCTCCTACCGGATCCTCGCCGAACGCGACGAGGCCTCGCTCGACGAGTTCGCCGTCAGCGACGACCACAGCACCGTGGCGCTGCTGTGGAACCACAAGGGACTCAGCGAGTTGCAGATCCTGCATCTCGCCGACGCCTCGGTGGATCCGCCGATCCCGCTGCCGGGGCTGGTGGCGTCGCAGCCGAGCATCAGCGCGGACGGGTCGCTGCTGGCCGTCACCGTGGAGGGGCCGGGTATGCCGCCGTCGGTGGAACTCGTCGATCCGCGCACCGGGGAAGGGGGTCCGGTGGAGCCGGCCCGCACCGAGATGCGTCGCGCCGACACCCCGGTGCTGCTCGAGTTCCCGGCGCGGGACGGGCTGGGGTTGTCCGGCTGGCTGTACCGGGCCGAGGGGTTCGCGCCGGGGCCGGTGATGCTGTGGCTGCACGGCGGCCCCGAGCACCAGGAACGTCCCGGCTACAGCGACTACTTCCCCGCCCTCGCCGACGCCGGGATCAGCGTGTTCGCCCCCAATGTGCGCGGTTCCGGCGGGTTCGGCCGCACCTTCGTGCACGCCGACGACCGTTACGGCCGGTTCTCCGCGATCGACGACGTCGCCGACTGCGTGCGGTTCCTCGTCGACGAGGGCATCGCGGTACCCGACCGGATCGGCTGCGCCGGGCACTCCTACGGTGGCTATCTGACGTTGGCGTCGCTGACCTTCCATCCCGAGTTGTTCGCCGCGGGGATCACGGTGTGCGGGATGAGCGATCTGGAGAGCTTCTACGCGCACACCGAGCCGTGGATCGCCGCGGCGGCCTATCTCGAATACGGCCATCCGGAGAACGACCGGGAGTTGCTGCGGGAGCTGTCGCCGATGCGCCGCATCGACGCGTTGACGGCGCCGCTGCTGGTGGTGCACGGCGCGCACGACACGAACGTGCCGGTGCCGGAGTCGAGGCAGATCGTCGCCGCGCTCGAGGCGCGGGGGCGGGACGTGCGGTTCCTGCTGTTCGACGACGAGGGGCACGACATCGTCCGGCGCGAGAACCGGCGGCGGCTGGCCGCCGCGATGGTGGCGTGGCTGTCGACGCACCTGCGGGTGCGGGTACCGGCCGGGCCGTGAGATCCGGTGTTCCCGGCTGCGTTCGAGGCGGTCGGAACCACCGAAGTGCGGCCGGCGCTGGCACACTCGTGCCATGAATCTGCATTCCGTCACCATCACCGTCACCGGGCACGCCGAACGCACGGTCGCGCCGAACCGCTGCACGGTGGTGCTGCGGGTGCACGCCGACGGTCCCACCCGGGACCACGCCGCCGAGCCCGTCACCGCGGCGGTCGCCACGATCACCGAGCTGGTGACGGAGCTGCGGGAGCAGTCCCCGAGCCCGGTGAAGCGGTGGGTGTTCGACCGGGTGCGGCACGGCCGGCACCGCCCCTACCACCGCGACGGCAAGACCAAGCCGTGGGTGTACACCTCCTCGGCGTCGATCACCGTCACCTTCCACGGGTTCGACGCGGTGGGGCCGTTCGTGGAGCGGGTCGCGGCGGTCGAGACCGTCACCGTCGCCGACCTGCGCTGGTGGGTCACCCGCAAGGCGCAGCGCACGCGTCTGGCCCGTGTGCGTGAGCTCGCCGTCCGCGACGCGCGCGGCAAGGCCGAGACCTACGCGGCGGCGCTCGGCTGCGGCACGGTGCGACCGGTGGCGGTGGCGGATCCGGGCATGCTCGGCACCCGGCCCTCGCCCTCACCCGGCGGTGGGCCGGTGATGCGGGCGGCGATGATGAGTTCGGATGCGGTGGCGGCGGACGAGTCCGGGCCGGGGTTGGTGTTCGAACCGGAGCGCATCACGCTCACCGCCGACGTCGAGGCACGTTTCGAAGCCGTGTGACATTCCCCGTCGAATTACCGGATCACCGAATCGTCGAATTCCGGATCCGTCGGCCCGCATCCCGATGGGTACCTTTTCCGAATTCGACGGTGACTTTGGTCGACTTCCTTGTGTTGCAGCACGTCCGGTGCTTGACCGCGCATCGAGTACTGGGCACGATCGGAAATGGAATCGAAAGATTCCGCAGCCGATCACCTTTCGAGGGAGTCTGCGATGAGCACGATTTCACCCCGTCGTTCTCGTTCCCTTCTGTCGTCCTGGCCGGCGTTGCCGGACTGGTCCGAGATCATGGCCCGCTTCGATGCGATGCCGGCGTGGCCATCGCTGCAGGACCACATGATCCGCGTCGAGGAGCAGCTCGACGGCGACCGCTACATCCTGCGGGCGGAACTGCCGGGAATCGACCCGGACAAGGACGTCGACATCCGGGTGCGGGACGGTAGTTTGTCGATCATGGCGGAACGCTCCGAGGAGAAGAAGGAGAACACCCGCTCGGAATTCCGGTACGGCACCTTCTCTCGGTCGATGTCGTTGCCGCCCGGTGCCGTGGAGGACGGCATCGAAGCCACCTATGCCGACGGAATTCTCACCGTCACGGTTCCGGTGTCCGAACCCACCGCGGACGAGAAACAGGTCGCGGTGAAGAAGATCTCCACCCGGAACGGCGACAAGAGGTAATTCCGCCGGTCCGATGCGCCCGATTTGGTGTTCTCGACTTCGGTGAGCGAAGTCGAGAACACCAAATCGTCGGTCGGTTCAGAACGACGCGTCCTTCTTCCCGATACTGATCAGGTATTCCTCGGCCTCCGGTTCGGACGTGAACGAGAGCACCTCGCCGACGTGCTGCCGGAGGACATCGAGAACTTCCTCGGGCGTGGCGTAGAAGAACTCGCGACGGGGATTGACCTTGTTCACCCGTCTGTCCGCGAAAGCTTCGTGCAGTTTCGCCTCGACGGTGACGGCGTCCTCGGAGAAGAACAGTGCGTGGACGTCGAACCGGAACGGAACCGACGCGTCGCCGAGTTCGCGGACGCGGTCCATCGGGTCGAGGCGGCGGGTCATGCCGATCTTGACCATGTTGATCCCGAAGGCACCCATGTTGGAGATGACGTAGACGTATCCGGCCCGCACGTTCGCAGCGCGGTAGTCGACGTCGTCGATCGCCCGTTGCACGTCGGCGAGTTTGGCCCGCAGCCGTTCCGCACCGGCGGTGTCGCCGTTGGCTTCGAGGGTGGCCAGGGCGGATTCGTAGTGGGCCCGTTCCTTGTCGAGTTCGGCCCGCTCCGCAGCGAGTTCCTGTTCGGCCTTGCGCTGTTCGCGGAGCTCTTCGCGGCGGGCACGTTCGGCTTCCTTCTCCTCCTGGATCTTCCGGTGGACGTCGGCGGCCAGCTCGAGTTCGCGCAGTCGGAGCTGCTGATAGTAGGGGGTCACCTGGAGGGAGATCATCTGTCCCTGGCGGGCGATCTGTTCGGCCGCCTTGATCAGCCGAGCCGAAGCTGCGGCGAGGTTCCCGGCCTTGACCGTCTTGACGCAGTTCTCGGCTTCGGCGTTGTAGGCGCGCAGCATGATCTTCGACATGTCCGCGACCCGTGGTCGGCGGGGTACGGCTGGGTCGCCGACGTCCACTGGTTCCCGTCCCACCAGCGCAGTTGCGGTAGACCTTCGGGATCGGGATGCCATCCGGGTGGTGCAGTCACGATTTCGGTTATATCGGACCGGGATCGAGGCTCCGCCGGGGTGGAGTGGACGTCGGCGTGACGATCAGCCCTCGAGGATGCGCTTGATCGCGTCGAGGGTGACCGGGATGCCCTCACGGGCGGCCTGCTCCCGCTTGGCGATCTCGGCCGGGGCGGTGTCGCCGAAGCGCTCGCGGAACATCTCCTGGCCGGCCGCGCCGAATTCCCAGGTCTCGGTCAGCTTCGTGCCGCCCTCGACCGGCTCCATGAGGTAGCCCCAGCGGACCAGGCCCGGGCCGACGGACCAGGCGAACTCGCGGCCCGGGTCGGCGGCGACGACCTGCGAGCGGGTCTCCCAGGTGCGTTCGGGGTTGACGTTGCGGCCGGTGAAGAAGGAGCCGACCTCGGGGCCGTGCCCGTCGTCCCAGCGGCACTCGACGCACACCGGGGACCACTCGCCGGTGCGGGTGACGTCGGAGACCAGCGCGTACACCTTCTCGGGGTCGGCTGACACGACGACGGAGGACTGATAGGTCAACGGTTCGATCTGCATGGGCCCCATCCTGCCTCCCGCGCCTCCGCGTCGTGCGGGCGGGCACGCCGTGACGGGGGTGACACATCTCATAGCGTCGGGTGTGCCGGGAATCCCGTGGGAGCGCGGCCTGTTGCGCCACCCATGGACCTGTTCACACCTGTGACCCTCGGAGACCTCGACCTGGCCAACCGCATCGTCATGGCCCCGCTGACCCGCCTGCGCGGCGGACCGGACGGCGTTCCCGGCGAGCTGGTCGCCGAACACTATCGGCAACGTGCGAGCGTGGGGCTGATCGTCGCGGAGGGCACCTATGTGAACTTCGAGTCGCAGGGCTTCGTCGGCCAGCCCGGCCTGGTCACCGACGCGCAGACCACGGGCTGGCGCCGCGTCGCCGACGCCGTGCACGCGGACGGTGGGCGCATCGTGGTGCAGTTGATGCACGCCGGGCGGGTCACCCATCCGGACACCAACGGTGGCCGGCGGGTGGTCGCCCCGAGCGCGGTCGCGATCGACGGCCTGACCCACACCACCTCCGGCAAGCAGCCGTTCCCGGTCCCGCACGCCCTGACCGGCGACGAGGTGCGCGCGGTCGTCGACGATTTCGTCGCGTCCGCGCGACGGGCGATCGACGCCGGTCTCGACGGGGTGGAGATCCACAGTGCGAACGGGTATCTGCTGCACGAGTTCCTGTCGCCGGCCTCGAATCGGCGTGACGACGAGTACGGCGGGTCGGTGGAGAACCGGATCCGCCTCGTCGTGGAGATCGTCACGGCGGTGGCCGACGCCATCGGGGCCGGCCGCGTCGGCCTGCGGATCTCCCCCGAACGCAACATCCAGGACGTCGCCGAGACCGATCCGGCCGATGTCCTCGCCGTCTACGGCACCCTCGTCGACCGGTTGCAGCCGCTGGGCCTGGCCTATCTGTCGGTGTTGCACGACGATCCCGCCGGGGAGCTGATCCAGGAACTGCGCCGGCGGTTCGGCGGGAAAGTGATGGCCAACAGTGGGTTCTCCACCCCGACCACCCGGGAGGAGGCGGTGCGGCTCGTCGCGGACGGCAGCGCGGATGCGGTGGCGGTCGGGCGGGCGGTACTCGCCAATCCCGATCTGGTCGCGCGGTGGCGGGCCGGTCTGCCGGAGAACGAGCCGCGGCCCGAGTTCTTCTACGCCTCTGGTGCCGAGGGGTACATCGACTACCCCACGCTGGAGGCGGTGCACCAGCCCTGACGGGGTGAGCGCGGAAGGTGAATTCCGCGGCAGGGGCGGTGTTTTCCCGCCGCGGAATCACCATCGGGCAGACTCTCGCGCCGTAGACTCGCGCAATGTTGATCATCGGAATCATTCTGTTCGGCATGCTCATCGGTGCGGTGGCGCAGCTCGTTGTGGGCAGGTCGGCTTCCGGGATCGACTGGACGCTGGCGTTCGTCGCCGGTGTGGCGGGTTCGTTCCTCGGGGGTCTGCTCATCAGCCTGCTCGCGGGCGACGGCCTCGAATTGCGGCCGAGCGGCATCATCGGCTCGCTCGCCGGCGCGATCATCGTCACCGCCGCGTACTCGGCGTGGAAGGCCCGCTCCACCCGCGCCTGAGACCGGGTCCGCGTCCTCACCGGTAGGGCAGCGACGAGAGCACGTGCTGGATCGGTAGCCACACGGTGGTGATCGCGGTCCGCGCCGGTTCGTGCAGGTCGGAGGAGAGCCGGCCCTGCCTCGTGTCCTCGGTGCCGTGGACGGCGTGGGCGACCTCGGGCACGATGAGGACGGCCGGCAACCAGGTCCGGATCCGGCTCCCGGTACCGACGTCGACGCCCCCCACGCACGGATCGACTGCATCCGGAGAGCGGCGGGGTCAGGCGGCGCGGACTCCGAAGACGGGGAAGCGGTCGACGGTCGGGGTGCGGCGGAACTCGACGCGCACCGGGGCCTCGGCCCGCTCGGGCAGCGAACCCTCGATCTTCGTGTAGACCCAGGGGCCTTCGTCGAGTTCGACGATGGCGATGGTCGACGGCGTGATCTGGTCTTCCCGCACAGACCTGTGCAGCAGCTTCCAGGAGACGATCGAACCGGTACCGCAGCAGCTGACCGGGGTGAGTTCGGCGCGTCGGCACGACGAACAGCGCAGGGTCTCGGGTGGAAGCAGGGTGGTGCAGTGCTCGCAGCGCAGGATCTGCAGTGCCGGGACGGACTCGTGGTGTGCGGCGTGGGTGGCCATCGAGGTCCTTTCGCAAGGAACGTCCGAGCCACATCCGGAAGCTGATCCCGCCGGGGTTCCCCCTGGTCGAGGGGCTGATGCTGTGGCTCCGGTCATCGGCCCTGCATCGACGATAAGACGACTTAGGCCGCTGTCCATCGGGTCGTGAGCACACAGAACGACCCCGCCGTTGGGTTGTCGGCACAACAACTCGGGGCGCAACTCCACACGGAGCGTCCGAAATGGGCGACTGTCGCTGTTCGTCCGCCTCCGACGGCGTGAGGTGCCTCTCCCCGGCTCCTGTCACCGGGTGCAGGATTGTGCGTGCAGCCCAGTCGCGCGCGGCGAGGAGTGTGCACGCAGACCGGTGAACCCCGGGACCTTCGCCCCTACCGTCGATGAGGACGCGGCACGGGTGGATCCGGCCGATCCCCGATTCCCGATCGGGTCCCGAGGCGGACCGGTCGGATGCGGGCCTTCGATTCGCTCGATTCGCTGTGAGGAGTTCTGCTCGTGACGACCGCACCCCCGGCGTGTGTACCTTCCCCTCGGACCCCACAGGCCCCCGTCACCGTGCAGCGCAGGGAGTTCCGCGGCGCCAGCCTGCAGGCGCGGCTGCTGGCACAGTCGATGCGGATGACGCTGCGCCCGCTGCTCGGCCTGTGGGGACGCGCCCCGCACCTGCCGTGGCCCACCGGGCTGCTCGACCGGGTCGGGAGCCTGCTGCCCGCCGTCGACGGCACCCGCTGCCTTCCGATCGCCCTCGACAACTGTGCGGGCTCGTGGGTGGAGGCTCCCGGCGCGGGCGACGACCGGGTGGTGCTCTACCTGCACGGCGGCGGTTTCCTGTGCGGCGGGATGCGCAGTCACCGCCGCCTCGTGTCGCGGATCTCACAGCAGGCGCAGGCACCGGTGCTGATGGTCGACTACCGGATGCTGCCCCAGTTCTCGATCGCCGACGCCGTCGCCGACGGGGTCGACGCCTACCGCCGCCTGCTGGACGCCGGTTACCGGCCGGAACAGATCGTGGTGGCCGGGGACTCCGCCGGCGGCTACCTGTCGTTCGCGGTGCCGCTGGCACTGCGGGAGCTCGACCTGCCCGCGCCGGGCGCGATCGTGGCGCTGTCGCCGCTGACCGAACTCGATCCGGACCGCAAACTCGGGCACACCAACGCCGAACGGTGCGCGCTGCTGCACGGCAACGCCTTGTCCGGGCTCGCCGGGTTGTCGCGCCGCCGCGACGCGCGCAGCGGCCTCGACGGGTTCGACCGGCTCTGTCCCGTCGACGCCGATCTGACCGACATGCCGCCGACGTTGATCCAGGTGGGTTCCGACGAGCTGCTCCTCGTCGACGCCGAGCTGATGGCCGAGCGGCTCACCGCCGCCGGCTCGGCGTGCGAGCTGCAGGTCTGGGACCGGCAGATCCACGTCTTCCAGGCCGCCGCCGACGTGCTGCCCGAGTCGGTGCGGGCCATCGAGGAGATCGGCCGGTTCGTGCGGGCCATCGTGCCGGGCGCCTGAGCACGCGGTCTCACACCGGCGGGGCCGGCACCTCGGCGACCGGGGTCAGCACCGCCGACCCCAGCCAGTGGCACAGCGCCAGGGCGTTCTCCAGATCGAGCCGGCCCTCGCGCACGCTGCGGCCGAGCTGTTCCTCGGCCTTGTTGATCCGGTAGGCGACGGAGTTGCGGTGCAGGTGCAGCCGGGAGGCGGTGGCGACGTAGCTGCCGCCGTTGGCGAGGAACTCGCGCAGCGTGTGCCGCAGCTGTCCCGCGGCGGGGTCGTGGGCGGCGAGCGGCCCGAGGACGTCGGCCACCCAGGTGCGGGCCGCGTCGAGATCCGCGCACATCAGCGCCACCGCCCCGACGGCGGTGATCGGCACGAGCCGCGGCCCCGCCGCGCCGGCCGCCCAGGTGCGGGCCGCGTCGAGATCCGCGCACATCAGCGCCACCGCCCCGACGGCGGTGATCGGCACGAGCCGCGGCCCCGCCGCGCCGGCCGCCCGGGCCACCACCTGTGCGTGTTCGGCCTGCTCGTGGGTGTGCACGAACCCGCCGATCCCGTCCTGCGGGGCGCCGAGCGCGACGGTGACGGTCCGGTCCCACCCCGCGACGACGTCCCCGAGCGCGTCGGTGTCGACCGTCTCGACCCCGCCGAGGGGGATCCACGCCCAGCCGGTGTGGGCGTCGTGCGGTTCGAACAGCGGCCGGGCGGGGGCGCCGAGTTCGTCGGCGAGCGCCGTCACGGCCTGTTCGAGTTCGGACAGGTCGTTGCGGGTGGTGTCGATCTCCTCGGTCCACACGATCACCCCGAGGTGCCGCTGCCCGAGCCGGTAGCCGAGGGTGGCCTCGGCCTCCCCCACCTCCACGGGCCGGCCGGCGAGAATGTCCTGGATCCGGGTGGAGCGCGAGACGTTGCGGTTCGACAGCCAGGTGTCGCGTTCGGCCTCGTACACCGCGAGCAGCCGCAGCGACACCCCGTCGATGCCCGTCGACAGTTTCGTGAGGATCACCACTCCGGCCTGCATGACGGCCTCCGCGTCGTCGCTCAGTCCGGCGAGCACCTCGAGGCACCACCGCAGGATGCTGTCCTGGGCGAGGCGGTTGCTGCGGTCGACCGTCGAGATCGGGAAGCCCTGCCGGGCGAGGGTGCGCACCAGCGCGAACGACGCTGCGGGGATCTCGATCTCGGGACGATCGTCGCGCAGGAACTCGGTGACGGCGGTGACCCCGTCGGCCGCGGCGCGTTCGAGGGCGTCGCGGGTGGGCCGGTCGGTGGTCATCGCGTCGATCTCCCCTGCGATGCGGGCGAACATGCGTTGCGAGATCTCGGCGTGGTGGGTGGCCGCGAGCTCGGCGACCGCCCTGACCAGGGCACGGGTTCCCCGGCCCGCGCCGCGGCGGCGCGGGGGTGTGTCGGCCTCGTGCTCGGTCACCGTCGCCTCGGCGAACCGCTACGGGCCGGGCCGGGGATCAGGGGCGCCGGTCGTCGGCATCGGTCTCCTCGAGGACCCCGCGCGGCAGCGCGTCCGGGAAACGGTAGCTGCAGCCCAGCTGTTCGGTGGTGTCGATACTCGGGTCCATCCGGAACCACGCCACGCACGCCTCGGCGATCAACCGCACGTCGCGGCTGAACAGGTAGCCGTCGGTGCAGTCCGGGAAGAAGGTGTCGGTGTGCCAGTGGTCGAGCACCAGACCGGCCGGTGAGTGGTCGGCGAGCAGCAGCTGGTCGAGTTCGGTGCGGGAGCGGCGCAACAGCAGCACCCCGTCGTCGAGGACGTGTACCTGCGCGCACACGACGTCGTCGGGATCGTCCTCGGACGGGGCGTAGTCGGACGGCCCCACGTCGAGCACGAAGCCCGTGGGTCTGCCGGTGAGGGACTCGACGAGCCACTCCACCATTCCGTCCCAGCTCGCGGTGCCCGATCCGGCACCGGATTCGTCCATCGGCTCCTACCCCTCCCCTGCTGTACTGATGCAGTTCAGGCTAACCCCACGTGCCGACACTCACGCGGGTGTTGTCGGAGTCGGGGGTGCGCTCCGCCTAACCTGTCACGGTGAGCGAAACAGGTCGAGCCCGGATCGGGGCGGTGGAGGACCCGATCGCGCGGGACGATCGCCTGCGGTTGTTCTCGTTCGCGACGGCGGAGAAACGCACCCACTATCTGTGGGTGCTGCGGGCGTTCGACCAGGCGCGCGGCAACTACACGGTGCTGCTGCACGCCGGCGACGTCCACACCCTGCTCGCGCGCCTCGCCCCCGAGGACGAGGACGTGCCGGCCGCCGCGGACATCCCCGCGCTGCTCGAGCAGCTGCACCTGTGGGGGGTGCTCGAACGCAGCTACGACGGCACCCGCGCGGCGACCCTCGCCGAGTACCGCAACCGCCACTACGTCTACCAGTTCACCCAGCCCGGCTACCGGGCGTTCCGGGCGGTGGAGGACGTGTTGTCCGCCCGGGGCGAGGACGTGTCGCTGTCGCGGCTGGCGCTGGCGGATCTGCTCGCCGACCTCATCGAACTCGCCGAGGCGAACGCCGCCGGCGACGGTGAGCTCGTCTACCGCAAGCTCAGCCGCCTCGATGCGACGCTGTCGGACATGGCCGAGCGCGCGGCCCGCTTCTATCTGGTGCTCGGCGACCTGGTGCGCACCACCGAGGTCACCCCGGAGGCGTTCCTCGCGCAGAAGGACGCGCTGCTGACGCACATGCGCGAGTTCAGCTCCGATCTGGCCCGCTACGCCCCGAAGCTCGCCGCCGCCCTGGAGCGGGTGCACGCCACCGGCGCGGACAGGTTGCCGGTGCTGGCGGCGCAGCACGACGAGCGGGTGCTGCTGCCGGTGGAGGAACGCGAGGCCGACTGGCGGGCCCGCTGGCTCGGCGTCGAACGCTGGTTCGTCGGGGTCGGCGCCGCGCCGAGCGAGGCGGAGCGGCTGCGCGGCGCGACGATCAACGCCATCTCGGCGGTGCTGTCGCTGCTGCGGCGGCTCACCGAGCAGCGGCGCGGCGGGGTCAGCCGCGAGTCGCAGCTGCGGCATCTGGCGGGCTGGTTCGCGCAGGCCCCCAGCGAGGACGCCGCGCACGCCCTGTTCGACGCGGTCTTCGATCTCGGCCGGCCCCGGCACTTCTCGGTGCCGCACGAGGACGCCGACGTGGTGCCGGTCACCCGCTCGTGGTGGGAGGCGCCACCGGTGGAGATCGCCCGCACCCTCGCCGAGACCGGGCGCCGGCCCGCGGCCGGTGCGCCGGGCAAGGTGCAGCGCAACGACGCGAGCGTGCGGCGTCTGCGGGAGGCCCAGCTCGAGAAGCAGCGGCGCCGCGCCGCCGCGGCGAAGTCCCTCGCCGCCGGGGGCGTGCGGGAACGGGAGCTGTCCGAGCCGGAGGTCGACGTGCTGCTCGGCCTGCTGGATGCGGCGTTGTCGGCGCGGGTGCCGGTGTCCGGGCGGGTGCGCGGCGACGGCACCACCGCCACCCAGAACGGGGTGAAGATCACGCTGCGGCCGAGCGGCGAGTCGACGGTGGTGCGCACGGCCCGCGGCCGGCTGTATCTGGACGGTCTGGCGGTGGAGGTGCAGTGAGGGCCCGCACGATCCCGTCGGTCGACCTCGACTCCTATCAGCGGGCCGCCCGGCTGGTGCTCAACCACCATCTGATCACCAGGAGCTATCCGGACCGGACGGCGCTGTCGCTGGTGCGCCGGTGGGCCACCGAGCTGCGCGAGGACCTGCTCACGGTGTTCGGTTATCGCCTCGAGGTCACCGAGACCACCGCCCGGCTGTTCACCGTCGTCGACCGCCTCGACGCCGGAGCCGGCACCGTCACCACCACCGACCGGCCGTTCGACCGGCGCCGTTACGCCTATCTCGCCCTGGTGCTGGCCGCGCTCGGCCGCGGCAGCAGCCAGATCACCCTGTCGGAGCTGGCCGAGCACGTCGCCTCCGAGGCCAGCCGCGTCGAGGGGGTCGAACTGGACACCGAACGTGCCGCCGACCGGTACGCCTTCGTCGACGCGGTGACCTGGCTGGCGACGCGCGGCGCGATCACCCTCGCCGACGGCGACACCGACGGCTGGGCCCACGATCCCGGCAGCGGTGAGGCGTTGTTCGACATCGACCGGGCGGTGGTGACCGCGCTGTTCCGGCCGTCGCGGGCCCTGCAGCATCTCGACTCGGTGCGCGGGCTGCTCACCGGGCCCGGTGTGCCGCGCACGGACACCGCCGAGATCCGGCGGCGGGTGCGCCGCGCGCTGGTGCAGCGTCCCGTCGTCTACGCCGACGAGCTCGACGACGAGGAGGCGCTGCAGCTGGCGTTGCCGCGCACCACCGACGAGGTGGAACTGCTGACCGGGCTGGTGTGCGAGCGGCGCGCGGAGGGTGTGGCGCTGGTGGACACCGCGGGCCGGTTGTCGGACGTGCGGTTCCCGAGCACCGGCACGGTCGCGCAGGTCGCGTTGCTGCTGGCGGTGGAGATCTGCGACCGGGTGCTGGATCCGGATGCCGCGGCCCCGGAGCGGCGGCCGCTGCCCGGCGACCGACACGATGCGCTGGTCGCGGCGGTGGATGCGGCGATCCCGCGGGCGACGGTGTTCGCGCCGCTCGCGGCGGGGGCGCCGGCGCCGGAGGACGCTCCGGAGTCGACCCGCACCCCGGACCGCTGTCCCCTGCTCGACGACGCCTGGCTGGCGGGCACCATCGGCCGGCTGGTCGACGCCTACGGCCGCACCTTCGCCGCGCAGTGGCAGGCCGATCCGGCCGGGCTCGCCGACGCTGCGATCGAGCTGTTGGACAGGCTACGGCTGGTCGCGCGGGTGCCGGGCGGGGTGCTGGCCCTGCCGGCGATCGCGCGGTACCGCGGGGCGACGGTGAGTGTGCGGGAGAAGGATCCGCAGATCGATCTGTTCCCCGACACCCCCGCCCCGGCCGCGGCGGCCGGCCCCCGATCCGATCCCACCGATCCGATCACGACGGAGATGTCATGAGCAGCGCCCGATTCCGCCCCACGCGTGCCGGGATCATCAACCTGTGGGACTACCGCGACCAGGAGTTCTCCTTCGCCGACGGCCGGTTGGTGCTGCGCGGCCCCAACGGCTCGGGCAAGACCAAGGCGCTCGAGGTGCTGTACCCGTTCGTGCTGGACGGGCGCATCGAGCCGCGGCGGCTGAACCCGTTCGCCGGTGAGGAACGCACCATGCGGTCGAACCTGCTCTATCGCGGGCAGGACAGCGCGCACTCCTATGTGTGGATGGAGTTCTGCCGCGGCCGCCGCGACGATCCCGAGGCGGTGACGGTGGGTATCGGCATGCGCGCCACGCGCGGCAGCGACAAGGTGACCCGCTGGCATTTCGTCGTCGACGGCCGGGTGGGGATCGACTTCTCGCTGCTCGACGACGAGGACCGGCCACTGACCCGCAAGCAGCTCGCCGACCGGATCGGCGACGATGCGATCACGGACCGGCCGGTGGACTACCGCGCCGCGATCGACGCCCGCATGTTCGGGCTGGGTGCGCAGCGGTACGACCAGCTGATCAACCTGATCCTCACGCTGCGGCGCCCGCAGCTGGCGAAGAACCTCGACCCGAAGGGCCTGTCGCAGGCGCTCACCGACGGTCTGCGCCCGCTCGACGACGAGCTCGTCGTGGAGGCCGCCCGGTCGTTCTCCGACATGGAGGAGGTGGCGCGGGCGCTCGAGTCGCTGGCCGCCGCCGACGACGCCGCGCAGCGGTTCGTCTCCGTCTACACCCGCTATGTGGGCCAGCAGGCCCGCGCCAAGGTCGACAAGGTCGCCGAGCGGCTCGATGCCGTCGGCACCGCGGTGCAGGAGTTGCGGCGCGCCGCCGGCGAGCAGGAGCAGGCGGCCGCCGCCCGGGCCGAGGCCGAGGAGCGGCTCGCGGCCGTGGAGCGGGACTTCGAGCAGGCCCGCGCCACCCAGGCGGCGCTGCAGGGCTCGACCGCCTACCAGAGCAAACGGCAGCTCGACGATCTGACCTCCGCGGTGCGGAATCTGGAGCAGACCACCGCCGGGCAGGCCGCCGCGGCGACGCGGGCGCAGGCGGCGGTCGCGGACCGGCTCACCGAGTACGAGCGGGCCGGCGAGTCGGTGGCGGTCGCGACGGCCACGCGGCGTCGCTGCGAGGACGCGGTGCAGGCCGCCGCCGAGGACGCCGGCATCGACTGGCACGGGGTCGAGGAGGGGGCGCGCATCGACACGCTGCTCACCCGGATCGATGCGGCCGCCGAGGAACGCGAGGTGGACGTGCGGGCGGTGCGCCGCGCGCTGTCCGAGGTGGACCACGCGTCGATCGCCCGGGCGCGGGCGGAGGCGGCGGCGGGCCGGCACCGCACCCAGCGCGACACCGCGCAGGCGGCGGTCGAGGCCGCGGAGACCGTGGTGGAGCTCTCGCGTACCGAGGCCGCGAACGAGTTGCGGCGCTGGTGGACCGAGCACACCGACACCTTCGCGGCGGTGGGTCTGTCGACGCCGTTGTTCGATGCGCTGGACGCGGCGGTCGCCGCGGTCGGCGAGGACGACGCCGCGAGCCCGGCGGCGGTGCTCGCCGACCACACCGGCCCGGTGGTGGAGGAGCTGCGGTTCCGGCGCCGCTCGATCGGCACCGAGATCGACGCGCTCGGGGTGCGGATCGGGGAGCTCGAGGCCGAACGCGCCGCGGTCGCCGCCGAGCACGACGACGCGCCCCCGCCCTTCCCGGCGCGGGTGGGCAGCCGCGCGGAGCTGGTCGGGGCGCCGCTGTGGCAGCTGGTGCGCTTCCGCGACGACGTTTCCGCCGAGGACGCCGCGGGGATCGAGGCGGCGTTGCAGGCGGCGAACCTGCTCGACGGGTGGCTCGTCGGCGGCGACGGGAAGCTGCCGGAGCTCGACTCGGAGCAGCTGCTGGTCGCGCTGCCGGCCGAGCGGCGTCCGTCCGGCCCGACCCTCGCGGATGTGCTCGTCCCGGAAGCGGATACGACGGTGCCGGAGTCGCGGGTCGCGGATGTGCTGGCGTCGATCGCGTTGACCGTCGGCCCGGAGCCGGGGGCTGCGGTGGCGGTGGATGTGCACGGCCGGTTCCGGCAGGGTGTGCAGGTCGGCCGGCATGTGAAGGAGCAGGCGGAGTTCATCGGGGCGACGGCGCGGGCGCGGCGGCGGCAGCGGCGCATCGCCGAGCTCGAGGCGGAGATCGCCGATGCCCGGGCGCGGGTGGAGGCGCTGCGTGAGCAGGACCGTGGGATCGGGGACCGGCTCGGTGCCGTGGACCGGGCGGTGAAGGCGCTGCCCCGCACGGGTGCGGTGCTCGCGGCGCTGCGGAAGGTCGCCGAGTGCGCGGGTGCGCTGCGCACCGCGCAGGAGTCCGCGGCGGCCGCCGACCGCGACCTCGATCAGGCGATCGCGGACGTCGCGGGCAAGGACCAGCAGCTGCGGGCGACCGCGGCGCGGCACCGGGCGCCGTTCGTCGCCGCCGACCTCGACTCGCTCGAGGCGACGGTGCGGCACTTCCGGTCGCAGGGGCAGGCGCTG
Organism: Rhodococcus sp. Z13; assembly: GCF_025837095.1. NCBI lineage: Bacteria > Bacillati > Actinomycetota > Actinomycetes > Mycobacteriales > Nocardiaceae > Rhodococcus > Rhodococcus sacchari. Next base: position 2,290,170 of record NZ_CP107551.1, on the reverse strand, counting down.
GTGCGGGCGCTGCGCGACTGCGCGACCGCCGAGGATCGGATGCGTGACCTCGCGGCCCGCGTGGACGAGGCCCGCGCCGCCGCGGAGGTGGCCTCGGAGCAGGCCGCGGAGGCCGCCGAGCTGCTCGCGCAGCGGCAGCAGGAGCTCGAGACCCTGCGCGAGTCGATCGGGGCGAGCGCCGACGAGCTCGACGCACAGCTCGAGGAGGCCCGCGCCCGGATCGAGGCGGCGAAGACGGCCGAGCGGGAGGCCCGCAAGACCTACGAGAAGGCCCTCGAGCGGATCGGCAAGGCCGATGCCGCGCACGCCGCCGCGGAGCAGGCGTTGCAGTCGACGCTGGTGGAGGCGCGTCGCGACGCGGAGACGCTGGCGCCGTTCGCGCGCCGCGATCTGCTCACCCTGCTCGGGGTCGAGGCCGAGCACGGCTGGCCGGCGAGCGCCGCGGCGTGGCTCGACGCCGAGCAGGTGCTCTACCGGATCCGGCAGGCCTCCGCCGAGGACGCCCCGGTCGAGGTGCTGCCGTCGGAGGTGGCCGCGTTGTTCGGGGCGCTGCGGGCGGCGACGGAGTCGGTGGCGGCGAGCGAGTCGACCCGCAAGTCGACGAGTTCGGCGCTGGCGTCGGCGTTGCAGGACTTCGAGTCGGAACTGGCCCGCGGCGGCGACTACCGGCTGTGCTGGGACGCGCCCGACGGGTTGACGATCGTGCAGGTGCAGGACGAGCAGGGCTACACGTCGGTCGCGCAGTTCGCCACGCGGATCGCCCAGGCGCGCCGGGAGCAGGAGGCGCTGCTGACCGATTCGGAGCGGCGCATCCTCGAGGACGCGTTGCTGACCGGGCTGGCGCAGCAGATCCACGAGCGCACCGCCGACGCCCGCGATCTCATCGCCCGGATGGGGTCGGAGATGCGCAAGCGGCGCATGTCGTCGGGCAACACGATCGGGGTGCACTGGGTGCTCGCCGATCATCTCGACGAGCCGGCGCGGGCGGTGTGCAAGCTGCTCGACCGCGATGCGTCGGCGTTGTCGGCGGAGGATCTCGCCGGGATCCGGGCGCACTTCGCGGCGCGGATCCGCGCCGAGCGGGCGGCGCACCCGGAGCGGTCGTATCCGGAGATCCTCGCCGCGACCCTCGACTACCGGCGGTGGCGGGTGTTCTCGTTCTCGCTGATCAGCGGGGACGGCAGCGAGGACCGGCTGACCCCGGCGCGGCACTCGGCGCTGTCCGGTGGCGAGCAGTCGGTGTCGCTGCACCTGCCGTTGTTCGCGGCGGCGCACGTGATGCTCGATTCGGCCGACCCGCACGCCCCGCGGCTGCTGGCGCTCGACGAGGCGTTCGCCGGTGTCGACGATACGGGCCGCAGCGAGCTGCTGAGCCTGTGTGTGCAGTTCGATCTAGACCTGTTCATGACCGGTTTCGACCTGTGGATCACCTACGACGGCGTGCCGGGCTGTGCGCACTACGACCTGTCGCACTCGGTCGCCGAGCACACCGTCGCCGCGACGTTGCTGGTCTGGTCCGGGGGGGAGTTGCTGGCCGAGCACGACGGTTCGGATCTGGCGACCGCGCTGGGGTCGCCGGGTACGCGGCGGGTCCTCGCACCGGTGGAGGGGGCGCTCGAGTTCGTCTGACCCGTTGTCGATCGTTCGTCGTGTCCGCGCCCGTTTCGGGCGTGGTGATGGGAGGATGCGCGAGTCTGTCGAGGAAGGCGAACGGAGTCGACACGAGTGCCATCAACCACGGTGAAGTCCGCACGCAAGCGGTTGGGAGACCTGGTTCGGGAGGTCAACGAGGAGACGGTCGCGGTCGAGATCGTCGGGAAGCGCGGGTCGGCCGTGCTGATCTCCACGGCACACTACGCCGCGCTGCGGGAAGCGACCTTCCTGCTGCGCTCCCCCGAGCTGATGGACAGTCTGCGCCGGGAGATGCAGCGGACCCTGCTCGAGGCCGCGGCGCAGGAGGCCGCCGAGGCGACCGCGGAGATCCGCGCGCCCCGCACCCGCACCCGCACGAAGCGGAAGAAACGCAAGAAGCGCAAGAAGCTGCGCTGACGGTTCAGCGTGGGGTGACCCGGATCGTGATGTCGGCGCGGACCACCTCGTTGCCGGCGGTGTCGTGGAGGCGCACCGGCACCACCAGGTCGGCGCCCTCGGTGATCGTGGTGAAGTCCGGCAGCTCGTCGAGTTCGGCGACGGCCCGCAGGCCGGTGCGGGCCTTGGCGAGGTACTGCGTGGTCATGGCCTTCGGGATCCACCGGTGGGTGGTGGGCACGGTGGCCTCGGCGAGCATGCCCATCGCGATCTCGGCGAGATTGCACGCGGCGATGGCGTGAAAGGTGCCGAGGTGGTTGTGCACGCCCCACCATTTCGGGGCGCGGACCTCGCAGTGGCCGGGTTCGAGCTCGGTGACGCGGGGCAGCACGGTGCCGAAATAGGGCACGCGCAGGCACATGCCGAGGGAGAACAGGGCCGAGCCGAGTCCGTTGCGGGGCAGCTTCGACCAGGTGCGGTAGGTCGGCGTCGCGGAGTCCATCCCCCGATCTTACTTTGGAGTAGGTTACGGCTCGGGCGTTCCCGCGCGACACTCGGGTAGTGGACGTGAGAGCCCGCGTCGCCGACCTCGGCTACGCGGCGGGCTGGCGACTGGTGCGCACCCTGCCCGAGCGGTGGGCCCTGGGCCTGTTCGACCGCGCCGCCGACCGCGCAGCCCGCGACGGCGGACCGGTCCAGTTGCGCCGCAATCTCGCGCGGGTGCTCGGCACCGCCCCGCAGCAGGTACCCGACGATCTCGTGCGGGCCGGCCTGCGCTCCTACGCGCGTTACTGGTGCGAGGCGTTCCGGCTGCCCGCGATGGATCCCGGGTGGCTCGCCGACCGCATCGAGGCCGCCGCGACCGGCATCGAGCACATCCACGCCGCGGTCGCCGGCGGGCGCGGGGTGATCCTCGCGCTGCCGCACAGCGGCAACTGGGATCTGGCCGGGGTGTGGGTGGTGCGGCGCATCGGGCGGCCGACGGTCGTGGCGGAGCGCCTCGATCCGGAGTCGCTGTTCCGGCGCTTCGTCCGCTTCCGGGAGCAGCTCGGGTTCGAGATCGTCCCGCTCACCGGCGGCACCGCCCCACCCTTCGATCTGCTCACCGAAAGACTGCGCCAGGGCCGCGTCGTCGGTCTGCTCGGCGAACGCGATCTCACCGGCTCCGGGGTGCCCGTCACCTTCTTCGGCGAGCCCACCTGCATGCCGTCGGGTCCGGCCCGCCTGGCGCTCGGCACCGGCGCGCCGCTGCTGCCGGTGCACTGCTGGTTCACCCCCGACGGGTGGGGTGTCGACGTCGGCGCCCCGATCGACACCGACGGCGGGGTGCGGGCCACGACGCAGCGCCTGGCCGACCGGTTCGCCGCGGGTATCGCCGCGCACCCGGCGGACTGGCACATGCTGCAGCCGCTGTGGACCGCGGACGTGCAGGCGCGCCGCGCCGCGCACCGACCACCGGTTGTGTAGGCCTCCAAAGCGCACCGGAGAAAAGTGTGCGCTGCGCCACACCGGGTTCGTATGGTGTGGACGGCGCAGACCCCACGGCCTCCGGCGAGATCCGACGATCGCCCACCGAAATCGTCTGCGCACGAACGATTCCGCACCGCACGATCCCCTCTCCCCCACGAGAAGAGAGCACACTATGACGCTGAACGGAAAGATCGCCATCGTCACCGGCGCCGCCCAGGGCATCGGGCAGGCCACCGCCACGCGCCTCGCCTCCGAGGGCGCCACCGTCATCGCCGCCGACATCCAGGACGCCTCGGCCACCGTCGACGCGATCGCGCAGCTCGGCGGCAAGGCCGAGGCCCACGAACTCGACGTGCGGGTCCGCAGCAGCTGGGCCGACACGGTCCGCGAGGTCGTCGACCGGCACGGACGCGTCGACCTGCTCGCCAACGTCGCCGGTGTGGTCAACATGCTCAGCGAGGACAGCGTCGTCGGGCTCACCGAGGAGGCCTGGGACAACGTCATCGATACCGATCTCAAGGGTGTCTGGCTCGGCATGCAGGCCGTCATCCCCGGCATGATCGAGCGCGGCGGCGGCCGCATCGTGAACATCTCCTCGATGGCGGCGCTGCGCGGCCTGCCCAATCTCGCCTCCTATTCGGCGGCGAAGGGCGGGGTGGTGTCGCTGACCAAGCAGGCCGCCTTCGAGTACGGCCCGCACAACATCCTCATCAACGCGATCTGCCCGGGCACCATCGACACCCCGATCCTGGCGGACATCACCGACGAGATGCGCGAGGCCAACGCCAACGCGCACATCGTGCGGCGCCTGGGTCTGCCGGAGGAGATCGCCTCGATGGTCGCCTATCTCATGCGTGAGGGCAGCTTCCTCACCGGCGAGATCTACCCGGTCGACGGCGGCTGGGCCGCCAAGGGCAATTTCTGACCGTCCCGTTTGGATCCTTCGACAATCCCGCCGGTCCCGGTGCCTTCCCCCACCGGGACCGGCATCCCATCCTGTGACCCACGACATAGTGCGTGCCCGATGCAACCACGATCGAGGAGACCCTCCGTGACCGATCAATCCTGCACCTTCGGCCTGTGGTACGACTTCCGGAATCCCGCGCGGTGGCCGCGCACCTTCACCCGTTTCTACGAGGAGAGCCTCGAACAGATCGCCTGGGCCGAGAGCCGCGGCATCGACTCGGTGTGGCTCACCGAACACCACTTCATGGCCGACGGGTACACCCCGTCGCCGTTCGTGCTGGCCGGCGCGATCGGGGCCCGCACCCGCTCGTTGCGCATCGGCACCAACCTCATCGTCTCCCCGCTGCACAATCCGATCCGTCTCGCCGAGGACGCCGCGACCCTGTCGCTGCTCACCGGAGGACGGTTCGATCTCGGTGTGGGCCAGGGATATTGGCAACCGGAGTTCGACGCCTTCGGACGGTCGCTGCGGCACCGCCCCAGCCTCCTCGAGGAGGGTGTCGAGGTGATTCGGCGGGCGTGGTCGGGGGCGCCCGCCGAATTCCACGGCAAGCGTTACGACTTCCCGGCCCTGCCGGTCACCCCCCACCCGGAATCCACCCCGCAGCTGCTCGTCGGAGCGATGGCCGAACCGGCCATCGAACGGGTGGCGCGCATCGCCGACGGTTTCCTCAGCACCCAGAACACCCACCACGAGGCCTATCTCGACGCGCTCGAGCGGGCGGGCCGCTCCCGGGAGGAGGGCCGCATCTACGCCGGGCAGTGGGCGATCGTCGCCGAGGATCCCGAACGCGAGTGGGCCCGCATCGGCGAGCACGCGCTCTACCAGATCAACGGCTACATCGAGATGGGCGCCTTCGGCCCGGCCGAGTCCACCCCCACCTTCGCGACCCCGCAGGATCTGCTCGACGCCGGCTCGTTCGTGCTGTGGGACACCGACACCGCCGTGACGGAACTGACCACTCTGCTGTGCGAGCGGCCGCAGATCAAGGACGTGCACTTCTGGGCGCAGCTGCCGGGCGAGCCGGTCGAGAGCGGCTCGGCCCGCATCGAGCTGCTCACCTCGAAGGTGATCCCGCAGGTGCGTGCGGCGGTCGCCGCCGCCCGGCAGGAGGTGAGCGCATGACCCCGGTGCCGGCCACCGGCTCGGCCTCCCCGCTGCTCATCACCGACTTCCTCTACCGCGCCCGGGATTTCTTCGCCGCGAAGACGATCACCGACTACCGCGACGGCGAGAAGGTCCACGAGTACAGCTACGGCGAGTACGCCGACCGGGTGCTGCGCCTGGCGCAGGCACTGGTCGACCTCGGGGTGCGGCCCGGCGACCGGGTCGCCACCCTGGCGTGGAACCACCACCGTCATCTCGAGCTGTACCTGGCCGCCCCCCTGGCCGGGGCGGTGCTGCACACCCTCAACCTGCGGCTCGAGGCCGACGAGATCGCCTACATCGTCGACCACGCCGACGACCGGGTGATCTTCGCCGACTCGTCGTTGCTGCACCTGCTCGACACCGCCCGGACGCGCCGGCCCGGCACGACGGTGCTCACCACCGACGGCGAGGCCCCCGGCCTGCGTTCGCAGGACGAACTGATCGCCGCGGCCTCCCCGCTGCCGGCACCGGTGCCGCGCGACGAGAACGACCTGGCCGCCCTGTGCTACACCTCGGGCACCACCGGATCCCCCAAGGGTGTGGGCTATTCGCATCGCGCCCTGTACCTGCACACCTTCACCGCGTGCCTGGCCGACGGGCACGCGATCAGCGAACGCGACACCGTCTGCCACATCGTGCCGATGTTCCACGCCAACGCCTGGGGAATCCCCTTCGCCGCGTTGATGACCGGCGCGAACCAGGTACTGCCCGGACCGCACCCGGCGGTGCCCGACCTCGCGGCGATCCTGGCGGCCGAGCAGGTCACCTACACCGGCATGGTGCCCACCGTCGCGGTGGACCTGGTGCGCCACGCCCTCGCCGAGGGCATCGACCTGACCTGCCTACGGGCGCTGGTGCTCGGCGGCTCCACCCCCACCCCCGAGCTGATCCGCAGCATCGAGGAGGACCTCGGCGTGCGCGCCTATCAGGGCTGGGGCATGACCGAGCTGTCCCCGATGGGCACCTTCGCGCGGCCACCGCGCGCGGCCGACGACGACCCGCAGCGCCGCTACGAGTACATCCGCCGGCAGGGCCGGTTGCTGCCCGGCCTGCACTGGAAGCTCGTCGACGACGACGGCGCTGTAGTTCCCCACAACGGTGTCGACCGCGGGGAACTGCTCATGCGCGGACCGTGGGTGGCCGAACGCTACTTCCGCGACGAACATCCCGAAGCGTTCACCGACGGCTGGCTGCGCACCGGCGACATCGCGACCATCGACCCCGAGGGTTATCTGACGATCGTGGACCGGGCCAAGGACCTGATCAAGAGCGGCGGCGAGTGGATCAGCTCCGTCGCCCTCGAACAGGCTCTGACGACGATCCCGCAGGTCGCCGAGGCCGCGGTGATCGCGGTGCCGCACGAACGCTGGCAGGAACGGCCGCTGGCGTTCGTCGTGCCCGCGGCCGGCGCGTCCCTCGACCCGGAGCAGGTCCGGGCGGCGCTGGCCGAGCGGGTGCCGCGCTGGTGGGTGCCCGAACGGGTCGTGGTGGTGGACGCGTTGCCGCGCACCAGCGTCGGCAAGCTCGACAAGAAGACGCTGCGCAGCCGGGCCGGCGCCGGGCTGTTTGTGGATCCCCACAAGACGGCGTCGGCGAGCTCGACCACGTGACGCGGCTCACGTCCTAGCGTCGGTGCCACACCGCCCCACCCACAGGGGCATTCGTCGTCGTCAGGAGGAAGCGCCCGTGAAGTTCGGCATCTTCTACGTCCTCGAATGCCCCGACCGCGACTTCCCGCGGGCCTACCGCGAGATGCTCGAACAGATCGAATACGCCGAGGAACTGGGCTTCGACGAGGTGTGGCTCGCCGAACACCACGGCAGCGACTACGGGTCGATGCCCTCCCCGCAGGTCGCCGCGGCCGCGATCGCGCAACGCACCCGGCGCATGCGCATCGGGATCGCGGTGAGCAACCTGACCTTCGACTGGCCGGTGCGCATCGCCGAGGACTACGCGATGGTCGACGTGCTCTCCGGCGGGCGCCTCGACTTCGGGGTCGGCCGCGGCTACCAGCCCCAGGAGTTCCGCAACATGGGTGTCGGCGACCTGCAGGGCGAGAGCCGGGACATGTTCACCGAGGCCCTCGAGATCGTGCGCGGACTGTGGAGCAAGCCGGCCGGACAACCGTTCTCGTACCACGGCAAGCACTTCGACCTCGAGGACGTCGACTGCCGCCCCACCCCGGTGCAGCGCCCCACCCCGCCGATCTACATCGCCTCGATCAGCCCCGAGACCCTCGATCTCGCCGCCGACCAGGGTTACAACATGCTCGTCACCCCGACCCTGATGACGATGCCCGAACTGAACGGCTTCGTCGTCGACGCCAAGCGCCGGTTGCGGGATCTGGGCCGCGACATCCTGGAACTGGATTTCCCGATGAACTGGCAGATCCACCTCGCCGACACCGAGCAGGCCGCGGTGGACAACGCCCGCGAGGCGTTGACCTGGTACTTCGACGCCGCGCTGTCGGCGGTGCCGCAGGGTGAGGACGTGCCGCCGACCTACGAGCGCTACGCCGAACTGGTCTCGGCCACCGACGAGGCCGGCGGCATCACCGTCGAGGGACTGCGCGACGGCGGGGTCGTCTACGTCGGCGACCCCGACGGCCTGATCCGGCAGCTCGACGCGCTGCACGACGAGACCGGGCTGCAGCACCTGATCTGCTGGATGCGCTTCGGCGGCCTCGAGCACGACAAGGTGCTGCGATCGATGGAGTTGTTCGCCGAGCACGTCATGCCACGCTTCCGCGACCGCGCCCCCGTGGTGCCGCGGGCCCTGCGGGAGCATCCGGCCCCCCAGACCACTTCCTTGCCCCCTTCCCTACTCGTTCAGGAGGACACCATGGGATATCTGCCCGTCGAGAACGACCGCAGCATCTACTTCGAACACCACCGCGGCAGCGGCCGGCCGATCGTGCTGGTGCACGGCTGGGGCGCCAACGCCCGCGCCTGGGACACCACCCTGCCGGCGCTGCTCGCCGCCGGCCACGAGGTGATCACCCTCGACCTGCGTTGCTGCGGCCGCTCCGACAAGGACTTCGAGGACGTGTCGATCGCCGCGCTCGGTGAGGACGTCGTGCGTCTCGTCGACCATCTCGGGCTCGACCGGCCGGTGATCAACGGCTGGTCGCTCGGCGGGGCCGTCGCCACCGTCGCCGCCGCCCAGCTCGGCGACCGGGCGTCGGGACTGGTGCTCACCGGCGGCGCGTCGCCGCGCTACACCGCCACCGACGACTGGCCGCACGGCGGGTCGGTCGACGACGTCGAGGGCACCCTCGCGGCCGTGGCCGCGAACCGTGCCGAGACCTTCCGCGGGGTCGCCGCGGCGGTGTGCGCGGAGAATCCCGGTGAGGCCGTGCTGGAGTCGATCTGGGACATGTTCATGGCGATGGGTCCGCGCGGCGACGACTCGCTGCGCGACCTCGCGACGGTGGACCTGCGCAAGGAGATGGCCGCGCTCGAGGTGCCGATCCTGCTGCTGCACGGCACCGCCGACGCCTTCGTGCCGTTCTCCGCGGCCGAGGCCGTGCGCGGCGTCAACGCCCGCGCCGAACTGGTCGAGTTCACCGGGGTCGGGCACGCACCGTTCCTCGAGGACCGCGATCGCTATCTCGCCGCGCTGACGGGATTCCTGAAGCGATGACCGAGGCGAAGAACTGGCTGGTCACCGGCGGGTCGCGCGGGATCGGCCGGGCGGTCGTCGAGCAGGCGACCGCCCGCGGCGACCGGGTCGCGGTGTTCGCCCGCAAACCCGCCAGTGCGCAGTGGACCCATCCGGACCGGGTGGTCGAGATCCACACCGACATCGCCGATCCGGACTCGCTCGCCCGCGGTGTCGACATCGTCTTCGAACGGTTCGGTTCGCTCGACGTGGTGGTCAACGCCGCCGGGGTGCATCGCGGCGGCCGCATCGGCGACCTGTCGCGGGCGCACTGGGACGAGGTGATCGGCACCAACCTCTCCGGCGCGTTCGAGCTGGCCCGCAACGTCGCGCCGCGACTCGACGCCGGGTCGGCGATCATCAATGTCGGTGCGGTGGTCGGATTCCGGGGCTTTCCCGGAGATGTGGCCTACGGGGCGGCGAAGGCCGGTCTGCACGGGCTGACCCAGGTGCTCGCCGTCGAGCTCGCGCCGCGGCAGATCCGGGTGAACCTGGTGATCCCCGGTTTCGTGGACACCGACATGACCTCCGCCCTGACGGGGCGGGCCCGCGAACGGATCCTCGCGGCGATCCCCATGGGCCGCACCGGTCTTCCCGAGGAGATCGCGCAGGTCGTCGTGGGTGTCGCGGACTCGCCGTACATGACCGGGTCGGTGGTGGCCACCGACGGCGGGCTGATGAGCTCGTTCAGCTCCCGCCGTTGACCCCCGGGTCGTTGTAGCGCCCTACAACCGCCGGAGAACTCGCGTGACCCACGCCACAGACTTCCCGGCTAGTGTCGATCCCAGCAGCATCGAATACGTTCCCCCGCTGCACTTTTCGTCCAATCCCCTCCGGAAGGAGTTCGCATGGACAACATCGCGAGTGCCGGAAGCCTCGAAGCGGCCAACAAGAAGCTCGTCGCGGAATTCATGGAGGTCTTCTCCACCGGCGACGTCGAGGCGATCATGGGCTATCTCGCCCCCACCGCCACCTGGTGGGTCGCCGGCACCATCGAGGGCATCTCCGGCACCAAGAACAAGGAAGAGTTCCGCGCGATGCTCTCCGGTCTGTCGACGGGGACGAAGACCGGCGCGATCCGGCTGACCCCGCTGGCGTGGACCGCCGAGGGCGACCGCGTCGCGGTGGAGACCGAGTCGTACTCCGAGATGAGGAACGGCCGCGTCTACAACAACCTCTACCACTTCGTCTTCGAGGTCCGCGACGGGCAGATCCAGTCGGTCAAGGAGTACCTCGATACCGAACACACCCGAGCCGTCTTCCTCGGCTGATCCCCCTCTCGCCCGAACCCCCCACTCATACAAGGAGATACGTCCATGGACGTCGGAATGCTGCTGGTCTTCCAGAACTACCACGAGAACGTCAGCGACCAGGAGGTCTTCCTCCGCGAACTCGAGATGGGCGTCGACGCGGAGAAGTACGGCTTCGACGCCGTCTGGTCCGCCGAACACCACTTCGACGACTACTCGATGTGCCCGGACAACCTGCAGATCATGTCCTACATCGCGGGCCGCACCTCGACGATCAAACTCGGCACCGGCGCGGTGATCCTGCCGTGGAACGACCCGGTCCGCGTCGTCGAGAAGCTGACGATGCTCGACATGATGTCCGGCGGCCGCGCCCTCTACGGCATGGGCCGCGGCCTGGCGAAGATGGAGTACGAGGCCTTCGGCATCCCCATGGACGAGGCCCGCGGCCGGTTCGTCGAGGCCGCCAACCTCACCATCGAGGGCCTGCGCACCGGCATCGTGGACAACCCCGACGGCGAGTTCTACAAGCAGGCCCGCGTGGAGATCCGGCCCGCCCCGAACCCGGCCTACGAGTGGACCCGCGACCGCCTGTTCGGTGCCGCCATGTCCCCCGACTCGGTGCCGGTCATCGCCGATCTCGGGGTACGCATGATGACCTTCGTGCAGTACGAGTTCGCCAAGCACGCCGAGGCGATCAACCGCTGGCGCGATCTGTACCGGGAACGGTGGAACACCGAACCGCTGCCGCCGGTCGTGCAGGACTTCGTCATCTGCCACGAGGACGCCGAGGAGGCCCGCCGCCTCGCCTACGAGCACACCGCCCGCTACTTCCTGTCGGTGATCAAGCACTACGACTTCGCCGGCGAGCACTGGCGCAACACCCGCGGCTACGAGACCTACCAGGCCGGCGCCGACATGATCCGCGAGGCCGGCATGGAGGCCGCGGCCGACGCCTACGTCGAGGCCAACATCTACGGCACCCCCGAGCAGATCGTCGAGAAGTACGCGGCCCGGCACGAGATGGTCGGTGACGTCTTCGTCAACGCCGCCTTCGCGTTCGGTGGCCTGCCGATCGACCAGGCCGAGAAGTCGCTGAAGCTGTTCGGCGAGAAGGTCGTTCCCGAGCTGCACAAGATGAAGGCGAAGGTCCCGGCCGGCGCCTGATCCCGACCCGGGCGGTGCCCGGCCCACCCGGGCACCGCCCGTTCCATCCCGTCGGAGGACATGATGAACACCCCGCTCACCGAAGACCTCACCACCGTGTTCCGGGACGTGATGGCCGGCGTGTGCACCCCCGTCACGGTGGTGACCGCACTCGACGGCGACCGCCCGCACGGCACCACCGTCAGCGCCTTCGCGTCGCTGTCGATGGATCCTCCGATGGTGCTCGTCGCCCTCGACCGCGGATCGGACCTGCTCACCGTCGTGCGCGGACAGGGACGGTTCGGGGTCAACATCCTCGGCCACGGCCAGGACGGCCTGGCACTGACCTTCGCCCGCAAGGGTCCCGACAAGTTCGCCGGCGTCGCCTGGTCGCTGTCGGCGGGCGCCCCGCGCATCACCGGCGCGCCCGGCTGGGTGGCGTGCACCGTCGCCGACCTCGTCGACGGCGGCGACCACGTGGTGGTCCTCGGCCACGTCGCCGAGGCCGATCGCCACGACCGTCCGCCGCTGACCTATCACCGGCGCACCTTCGGCACCCACAGCGCAGAACAGGAGTAGTGGCCATGCCCCGCACCCCGGCCCAGCAGGTCGAACTCGCGGTCGAGACCCTCGCCGCGGGCGGACTGGTCGTCGTGGTCGACGACGACGACCGCGAGAACGAGGGCGACCTCGTCGCCGCCGCGTCGACGATCACCGCCGAGCAGATGGCGTTCCTCGTGCGCCACACCACCGGCATCGTCTGCGCACCCATGCCGGCGCACCGCGCCGACGCCCTCGGCCTGCCGCTGATGGTCGAGCACAACACCGACGCGCACGGCACCGCCTTCACCGTGAGCGTCGACCACGTCTCCACCGGCACCGGGGTCAGCGCCGCCGACCGCGCCGCCACGGTCCGGGCGCTCGCCGACGAGGCCACCGCCCCCACCGATCTGCGCCGCCCGGGCCACGTCTTCCCTCTGCGCGCCCGCGAGGGCGGGGTGCTCGCCCGAGCCGGGCACACCGAGGCCGCCGTGGACCTGCTGCGCCTGGCCGGCGCCGGCGAGGTGGGGGTGATCGGCGAGATCGTCGCCGAGGACGGCTCGATGCGCCGCGGCGACGACCTGACCGCGTTCGCCGCCGCCCACGGGTTGCCGCTGCTGCGCATCGCCGATCTGGTGCGCTACCGGGCCGCGACCGAGCCGTTCGTCGAGTACGTCGCCGAGGCACAGATGCCCACCGAGTTCGGCATGTTCCGGGCGGTGGCGTTCCGGTCGGTGCTCGACGGCAGCGAGCACCTCGCGCTGGTGATGGGCGACGTCGCCGCCGCCGGCCGCAGCCGCGAGGGGGTGCTGGTGCGGGTGCACAGCGAATGCCTCACCGGCGACATCCTCGGCTCGCTGCGCTGCGACTGCGGCGCCCAGCTCGAACGGGCCCTCGCCGAGATCGCCCGCGAGGGCTGCGGGGTGCTGGTCTACCTGCGCGGCCACGAGGGCCGCGGCATCGGCCTCGCCCACAAGATCCGCGCCTACTCGCTGCAGGAACAGGGCCTCGACACCGTCGACGCCAACCGCGCACTCGGGCTGCCGGACGACTCGCGCAGCTACGGCGTCGGCGCCCGGATCCTCGCCGATCTGGGGGTGCGGCGCATGCGGCTGATCACCAACAACCCGAGCAAACTCGGCGGGCTGGAGGGCTACTCGATCGAGATCGTCGGCCGGGTGTCGCTGCCGACCGCCGTCACCACCCACAACCTGCGCTACCTGCGCGCCAAGCGGGACCGCATGGGGCACGTGCTCGACACGCCGCTTCCGGATGTGATCGCGACCTGAACATCGACTACTTTGTGATGTTGCACAACCTCGTGGATGCCGAGTGACCGCGACCACGACGAGGAGGCGAGAGGACGGCATGACCCTGCTGCCGAGCACCGGAACCGCGACCACCCCGCTCCACCCTCCGGGCACGGCCACCGTCCCCCGCCACCGCGAACGCGACGTCATCACCGCCTTCGCCGAGATCACCGGCGAGGCGATCAAGGACACCGACCTCGAGGAACTGCTGCGCGCGGTGTGCGTGAAGCTGTGCGAGGTGATCGGGGTCTGCCGCTCCTCCCTCTACCTCAAGCGTCCCGACGGCCGTTTCCGCGGCGCCGCCGGGCACTGCGCCGAGCAGGGCGACATCACCGAGGCCGTCAAGCGGCAGGAATCCGGGATCGAGGGCGACCGGTTCAGCCGGGAGATCATCGACACCGCCCGCCCGGTGCTCATCGAGGACGTGCGCAACGACCCGCGGCCGCACCGGCGCACCATGGAGCACTGGCAGGTGCGGGCCATGCTCGGTGTGCCGCTGGTGTTCGACGGCGAGGTCATCGGGCTGCTGTTCGTCGACGACCGCGACGGCGACCACGCCTACACCCAGGAGGACATCGAGATCGCCGAGATGTTCGCGCAGCTCAGTGCGCTGTTCATCAGCCAGGCGATGCTCAACGTGCGGTTGCGCACCCAGGCCTCGGAGATCGCCCGCAGCCGCAACACCCTCGCCTATCTCGCCGACGTGCACCGCAAGCTCACCAACGCGGTGCTCGAGGGCGCCGACATCCACACCGTCGTGGCGTTGCTGTCGGACCTGTCCGGCAAACCCGCTGTGCTCTACGACGAGGACTTCCGGGTGCTGGCCTGGTCCGCACCCGCCGCGCTCGGCCTCGACCGGCCGCCGGTGATCTCCGAGAAGATCCGCGGCATGCCGTCGGTGAAGGCCGAACTCGCCGGTCTCAGCCCGGAACGGCCCTCGGCGGTGGTGCCACCGACCCTGTCGGTCGGGCTCGGCCGCCGGCACCTGATGTGCCGGCTCGTCATCGAGGGCCGCCCCAACGGTTATCTCGGCATCGTCGAGGTCGGCCGGTCGCTCGAGGCGGTCGACGCGAACATCGCCGAGCACGGCGCGACCGTGCTGTCGCTGCAGATCCTCTCCGAACGCCGGCAGATCGAGACGCAGGGGCAGGCCCGCGACGACTACCTGTCCGACCTGCTGCGCAACACCCGCGACAAGGAGCACCTGATCCGCCGCGGCCCGCAGTTCGGCATCGACCTGACCAACCCGCACGTGCTGGTGCGCTTCACCCTGTCCGCGAACCCCCGCCTGACCGCCTCGGCGGCGCAGCGCCTGGTCACCCGCCGGTTCCGGGAGATCCTCGGCATCGACGAGCCCGCCGCGGTGAAACTGCCCGGCCACATCATCGTGCTGGTGCCGCTGCGCGAGGGCGGCTCGGCCGACGAGCTGGCGGCGGTGCGAGAGAAGGTGCGGCAGGTGCGCGCGTCGCTGCAACCCGATCTGGCCACCGGCGCCACCGTCGTCTCCGGGGTGTGCCGGGAGGTCGCCGACTTCCCGCACGCCGCCCGCGAGATGCGGGAGGTCGCCGAGATCGCCCACTCCTTCGACCGATTCGACGACGTCCTCGACGTCACCGAACTCGGGTTGCTGCGGGTGGTGGTCAGCTCCGGGCGGGTCAAGGAGGCCGTGCGGTTCGCCCACGAGTACGTGCACACCGTGCGCGCCGCCGACGACGGGGTGCTGCTCGAGACCTGGCGGGCCTTCGTGGCCGCGGAGGGCCGGGTGCAGGGCGCCGCGGTGGCGCTGGACGTGCACGAGAACACCGTCCGCTACCGGATGGGCAAGATCAAGGAGCTGACCGGGCTGGACCCGAGCAGTCTCGACGCGCTGCTCTCGGCGCGCCTGGCCTTCCAGATCCTCGAGTTCTCGGCCCGCTGACCGGCGCCGATCCCGGCCCACCGGGCGTTGTAGGAATCCACAATCGGTCCCGAAAAGCGCGGTGTCCCCGAGGGTGTCGGCCGATACGTTCGAATCATGCCGACCGACACCACACCCAGCAACCTCCTCGGGGTCGATCTCACCGCCGTGCGGGACTGGATGGACACCCAGGGCCTCGGCTCCGGCGAACCGACCGCGGTCTCCCCCATCGGCGGCGGAACCCAGAACATCATGATCGGCTTCGAACGCTCCGGCGTCCGGTACGTGCTCCGACGAGGACCGAAACACCTTCGCCCCCAATCGAACCGGATGATGCAACGCGAGATGACGCTGCTGCGCGCACTGTCCGGGACCGCGGTGCCTCACCCGACCTTCGTCGCCGGCTGCGAGGACCCGGACGTGCTCGGCGCGGTGTTCTATCTGATGCACGCCGTGGACGGCTACAACGCCGCCGAGACCCTCACCCCCGCCCACGCCGCCGACCCGGCCCTGCGCCACCGCATGGGCCTGAGCATGGTCGACGCGCTCACCGAACTGGCGCGCCTCGACCCGGCGGCGCTCGGACTGGCCGAGTTCGGCCGCCCCGAGGGATTCCTGGAACGGCAGGTGGGCCGCTGGCTGGGCGAACTCGAATCCTTCACGCGGCTGCCCGGCTATCCGACGGTGCTGCTGCCGCAGGTCGAGCAGATCGCGTCCTGGCTCGACGACAACCGGCCGCCGCAGGGCGCCCCCGGTCTCCTGCACGGCGACTACCACGTCGCCAACGTCATGTTCGACCGCGTCGCCCCGACGGTCGCAGCGATGGTCGACTGGGAGATGGCCACCGTCGGCGACCCGCTGCTCGATCTGGGCTGGATGCTGGCGATGTGGCCGGACGCCGACGGCGAACCCGACCTGCTCGAGAGCCGCCTCGCCGCGGCCGGGGGCCTGCCGAGCCGCGCCGAACTCGTCGCCCGGTACGCCGACAACAGCGACCGCGACCTCTCCGCCATCGACTGGTACACCGCGCTCGCCGGGTTCAAGCTCGGCATCATCCTCGAGGGCACCTACGCCCGCTCCCGCTCCGGGCAGGCTCCCACCGACATCGGCGACCGCCTGCACCGCTACGCCCTGCTCCTGTTCGACCGCACCCTGCGCTCGATCGACTGACCCCGCTCCCGCACACCCCGGAGGTACGACGACATGGCATGGGACTTCTCCACCGAACCCGAGTTCCAGCAGAAACTCGACTGGATGACAGGCTTCGTCCACGACGAGATCCGCCCGCTCGAAACCCTCGACCTGTCCTGGCCGCAACTGCGCGCGGCCATCGCGCCGCTGCAGCAGGAGGTCAAGAAGCAGCAACTGTGGGCCGCGCATCTCGACCCCGAACTCGGAGGCCAGGGCTACGGGCAGGTCAAGCTCGGTCTCATGCACGAGATCCTCGGCTCCAGCCCCTACGGACCGCTCGTGTTCGGCTGTCAGGCACCGGACTCCGGGAACGCGGAGATCCTCGCCGCGGCCGGCACCGGCGAGCAGAAGCGCCGCTGGCTCGATCCGTTGCTCGCCGGCGAGATGTACTCGGCGTTCGCGCTGACCGAACCCGACAACGCGGGGGCCGATCCCACGAACCTGACCACCACCGCCGTCCGCGACGGTGACGGCTGGGTGATCAACGGCGCCAAGTGGTTCATCTCCAACGCCGCCACCGCCGATTTCGTCATCGTCGTCGCCGTCACCGACCCCGACGCCGAACGCCACCGCCGCACCTCGCAGTTCATCGTCCCCATCGACGCCCCGGGACTCGAGGTGGTGCGCGACATCGCATCGATGGAGAACCCGTCGCCGCGGGAGAACACCTACGGCTCGCACTGCGAGGTGGTCTTCCGCGACGTGCGGGTCGGGGACGACGCGCTGCTCGGCAATCCCGGCGACGGCTTCCTGATCGCGCAGAAGCGGCTCGGGCCGGGCCGCATCCACCACTGCATGCGGTGGATCGGCCAGGCCAACCGGGCCTTCGACATGATGTGCGAGCGCGCCACCTACCGGTTCGCGCACGGCGGCGTCCTCGGCGACAAGCAGACCGTGCGCAACTGGATCGCCGACTCCGCCGCCGAGATGCAGGCGCTGCGGCTGATGACGCTGCAGGCGGCGTGGGTGATCGACACCCAGGGCACCAAGGCGGCCCGCAAGGAGATCGCCATGATCAAGTACTACGGCGCGAAGATCCTGCACGACGTCATCGACCGAGCCGTGCAGACCCACGGTTCCCTCGGGTACAGCTCCGACCTGCCGCTGGACTTCATGTACCGGGCGGCGCGCGCCGCGCGCCTGTACGACGGGCCGGACGAGGTGCACCGCGACACCGTCGCCAAGCTGGTGCTGCGCGACTACACCCCACCCGCCGGCAACGTGCCGAGCGAGCACGTGCCCACCCGCCGGCGCGCGGCGCAGGAACGCTACGCCGCGCTGTTCGACGAGATTCTCGCCTCCGTCTGAGCCCGGTTCGGAACACCGCGGTGTGGGAACACGGTGTTCAGAACACCGCGGTGCCCGCCCCGGCCGCGGACCCGAGATAGGCCTGTTCGAGCCGCTCCGGGTCCGCGGCCAGTTCCGCGGCGGGCCCGGTGGTGGTCACCTCGCCGTGCCGCAGCACGGTCGCCACGTCCGCCGTGGCCAGTGCCAGGTGCACGTGCTGCTCGACCAGCACGACGGCGGTGCCGCGGTCGTCGGCGAACGACCGCACGATCGGCAGCAGGGATTCGACGACCACGGGCGCCAGACCCATGCTCAGCTCGTCGACGAGCAGCACCTTCGGCGCCTGCATGAACGCCCGTCCCAGGGCGAGCACCTGTTGCTCGCCGCCGGAGAGCCTGCCCGCCGCGATCGACCTGCGCTCTCCGAGCCGCGGGAAGTAGTCGATCACCTCGGCGACGGTGGGGCCGCCCTTGCGGCGGGCCAGCCGCAGGTTCTCGGTCACCGTCAGCCCCGTGAACAGGGACCGGTCGTCGGGCACGAGCACGATCCCGGCGCGCGACGCCAGGCGCGCGTTGCCGGTGCGGATCGGGGCGCCGTCGAGGTCGAGGCGGCCGCCGAGCGGGCTCAGCAGCCCGGCGAGGGTGAGCAGCAGCGTCGTCTTCCCGGCGCCGTTCGGGCCGAGCAACGCCATCACCCGGCCGGGTTCGAGCGCGAAGCTCACGTCCCGGACGCAGGCGTGCCCGCGTCGGTAGCCGGCCGACAGTCCGGTGCAGGTCAGCGTCGCGGTCACAGGCTTGCCTCCGTCTTCTCCCGCGCGGCACCGAGATACGCCGCGATCACCGCCGGGTCGGTGCGGATCTCGTCGGGCCGGCCGGTCGCGATGATCCGGCCGAGGTCGAGCACCACGATCCGGTCGCACAGGTCCAGCACCAGATCCATGTCGTGGTCGACGAGCACGATCGTGACCCCGGCGTCGCGCACGGACCGCAATTTATCGCCCAGCCAACGACTTTCGGTGCTGTCGAGGCCGGCGGCCGGTTCGTCGAGCAGCACCACGCGAGGCCGGCCCGCGAGGGCGCGGGCGACCGAGACGAGTTGCTTGCGCCCCTGCGACAGCTCGCCGACCGGTTCGTCGGCGCGGTCGTGCAGGTCGAGGATCCGGAACAGCGTGTCGAGGTCGTGGGCGTCGGCGCGGTCGCCGCGACCGGCGGTGAACGTGCCGACCTCGACGTTCTCCCGCACCGAGAGATCTTCGTAGAGGGACATGTCCTGGAAGGTGCGGCTGAGCCCGAGGCGGCTGCGACGGTGCGGCACCAGCCCGTCGATGCGGTGGTCGCCGAGGGTGACGGTGCCGGTCGCGTCCGCGAATCCGCTCAGGGCGTCGATGCAGGTGGTCTTGCCGGCACCGTTCGGGCCGATGAGCCCGACGATCTCCCCGACCCGGACCTCGAGCGAGACGTCGGCCAGTGCGGTGATCGCCCCGTGGGTGACGCTCACCCCCTCGGCGGTGAGCACCACCGTGCCCTCGGGGACGTCGTGGGCGAGCAGCGTCGTCAGTTCCGCGTCGGTGTCCGGCCGGGCCGGTTCCTCGGCGGTGCCCGCCGGCGCCGGGACGGCGGCGCGGGTCTTCTTCGGCAGCCGGGCCCGCAGGCGTTGCAGGCGTTCGGCGGTGCTGCCCGCGATGCCCTCGGGGTAGCCGATCACCGTGAGGGTCAGCAGCACCCCGCCGATGATGGCGTAGAAGTCGGCGAAGCCGAGCAGCCGGTCGAGCAGGACGAACATCAGGCCGCCGGCGCCGAGCACCCCGGAGAGGACGCCGCCGCTGACGAGCGTGACCCCGGCGATGTAGATCATCGCGAACATCGCGATGCCGCCCATGGTGGAGTACGACTCCGCAGTCACGATCGTCTGCTGGTAGGCCATCAGCGCACCGCCGAGTCCGGCGACGAACGCCCCGATCGCGAAGGCCAGCAGCTTGGTGCGGGCGACGTTGATGCCCGAGGCAGCCGCGGCGCGTTCGTCGGCGCGCACGGCGAGCATCGCCGCGCCGAGCCGGCCGGTGCGCAGTCGCGCGATCGCCACCGCGACGACCACGAGCGTCACCAGGCACAGGAACCCGAAGGCGAGGCGCGGATAGTCCGCGCCCGCCCCGATGGACAGGTCGAGACCGAACAGCGAGGGCGGTTCCACGCGGGCGCCCTGCATGCCACCGTTGAGGTCGGTGTTGCGGAACCACACGAACTCGAGGAACACCGCCAGCGCGAGGGTCACCACGGTGACCGGCAGGCCGCGGATGCGCAGGGCGGGCAGGCCGACGACCACGCCGATCACCATGGCGGCCAGCGCCGCGAGGAGCGGGGCGATCGGGAACGGGATGCCCAGATCCACCGTCAGGCGGCTGAGGGTGAACGCCCCGACCCCGGCCAGCGGCAGCTGGGCCAGCGAGATCTGCCCGGCGAAACCGGTGACGACCACCTGGGACAGGCCGATGACCGCGAGCACGAGGCTGACGATCACGGCGCCGCGGTAGCTGCCGGAGGTCACCAGCAGCGCGACGGTCGCCACGACGATGCCGATCAGGGTGGGCACCAGGATGTTCCGCGGTCGCGGCGCCTTGCCCAGCGAGGACCTGACGATCGAGCCGCGGGTGGGCAGGGGCTTGCCACGCACCACGAGGAAGCCGAGGATCAGGGCGAGCGGCACCAGTTCGGCCATGCCGGAACCGGGGAACCAGGACACGGTGGCCTGCAGGTGCGTCATCTCCGACTGCAGCATGCCGATGGCGAAGCCGGCGGCGACGGTCACGCCCATCGCCGTGAAGTTGCCGACCAGCGCCGCGGCGAGGGCGGGAATGACGAACAACGAGTAGGACACCGGGACCAGCGGCACGATCGGGGCGATGAGGATGCCGCCGAGACCGGCGACCGCGGTGCTCAGCGCCCAGTTGCCGAGGGCGATGCGGTCGGGTGACAGGCCGGTGACCAGGGCACCCTTCTCCGACTCCGCTGCGGCGCGGGTCGCCAGCCCGAACCGGGTGTGGCGGAACAGCAGCACCAGCACGACCGTCAGCGCGACGATCAGCACCGCGAACCACAGGCGGTCCTGCGGGATGCGGGTGCCGCCCACCTCGAGCGCGCCGGTGGGCAGGATCGGTTTGACCGACACCGGGGTGGTGCCGACCCGCAGGGCGAGCAGCGCCTGCACCACCAGCATGACCCCGATGGACACCACGGCCTTGGCCACCGGAGGCGCGCTCCTCACGGGCCGGAAGACCAGCCCGTAGAGGAGCGCGCCGAGCGCGGCGGCGATGAGCAGGGACAGCGCCAGGGCGGGGAGGAATCCCCACGGGCCGCCCAGGTCGATCGTGGTCGGGGTCCCGGGGATCGGGCTGAGCAGCTCACCCTTGCGGAGGAACCCGTAGGTGTACGCCACGTACAGAGCGATCGCGCCGGTCGCGAAGTTGACCACACCGGAGCTGCGGAAGGTCATGACCAGCGCCAGGCCCAGCGCCGCGTAGACGGCGCCGTTGCCCAGCCCGAGTGCCAGGAAGACCAGGTGATCGGACATCGTTCACTCGTTCTCGTCGGGACCGGTCGTCACTCGCCGACCTTCGGGTCGACGGCCTTGCCGTCCTCGACGGTCGCGACGATGCCCTTGTTCGCGCACACCGAGGGCATGCCGGGCATCGCCGTGCCGTTGCAGGTGAAGGTGATGTCGTCGGCGGCGGGCATGGGCACGTCCACGGCGGTGCGGATCGCGGCGTCGATGGCCTGCGGGGTCGGGTCGCCCTCGACGCCCTGGGCCGCGCGGATCAGGCCGAGCATGGCCTGGTAGCCGGTGAAGGTGAAGCCGTTGATGTCGACATCGGGGGCGTACTGCTCCATCACCGCCCGGTAGAGCACGGCTTCGGGTCCGTCGGAGTCGATGTCGGCGCCGAGGAAGGCGGTGGCACCGTCGAGGGTGGTGCCGACGGCGTCGACCACCGACGGGTCCAGGCACGGCTGGATGACCATCTTCTCCTGACCGGCGCCGAGGGTGCCGATGGCCTTGAGCACCGAGGTGCACATGGTGGCGTCGCCGACGATGGCGACGGCGTCGACGTCGTCGGCCACCCCGGCGCTGACCTGCGGGGTCGCATCGGGAGTGCCCGGGGTGACGGGTGCGAGCTGCAATTCGACGCCGGCGGCGCCGAAGGTGGCGTCGCCGAGCGCTTCGGTGGAGGCGATCACGGCGCCGGTGTCGATGACGAAGGCGGCGACCTTCTTGTAGCCCTGCTGGGCGGAGTAGGCGGCCATGGACGCGAGCGACCCGGGGAAGCCGCTGTTGAGGGCGTAGGCCGAGGGGGTGGTGAGCTCGACCGGGGTGGTGCCCGAGGGGGTCACGTAGGGGATGCCCGCGCCGGTGATGATCGGCACCATCACCGCGCCGTTGCCGGAGGAGGGGACGACGACCGCGGCGACCCCCTGTTCGACCATCTGGTTCGCGCAGTCCTGGTTGGAGGCGGGATCCTCCTTGGCGGCGCAGGTGACGACCTCGATCGGGTGCCCGGCGATGCCACCGAGGTGCGCGTTGGCGTACTCGGCGGCGGCTTCGGCGGCGCGGCGGTTGTTCGGCATGGAGATCGCCGGCCCGCCTTCCGGATTGATCACCCCGATCTTCACGGGGGTGCCGGTGGCGGGGTTGTCGGGGAACGCGCTGCTCGGGGCTTCGACGGTGTCGGCCTCCGCGGTGTCGTCCGCGTTGCTGCAGGCGGTTCCGACCAGGAGCGCGGAGGTCGCGAGGTACACCCCGATGCGGGCACGACGTCGGAAAGCGCTGCCTGAACTGGATTTCTGGGACATGGGTCCACTCCCTCGTTGGAGCCACACGCCTCGGAACGGAACTCGACGTGATGTACCTCACACCGAGTGGGCTGAGCGTAAAGGTGGGTCCAACATATGTCAACAGGATCACTTGGTTATCTAGGTGAAGTACGATGGGGTCGAACACTCCCCGGAGAGGACGGCGCGTCATGGCACACATCCGACGGTTCGACCACGTCGGCCTCACCGTCTCCGACCTCGACGCGGCGACGGCGTTCTTCGTGACGCTGGGACTCGAGGTGGAGGGCACCGGCGCGGTGGACGGCGAGTTCCCGTCGACCGTCTGCGGCCTGCCCGGAACCCGCTGCGAGCTCGTCATGCTGCGCACCCCGGACGGCAGCGACCGGCTCGAGCTCTCCCGCTTCGTCACCCCCGCTCCCCTGCCCGGGTCCCCGGCGGCGATGCCCAACGAACTCGGCCTGCGCAACGTCTCGTTCGAGGTCGCCGACCTGCAGGCGGCGGTGGAGGCGGTCGCCGCGGACGGCTACGGCCTCGTCGGCGGGATCGGCGAGTACCGGGGCAGCGTGCGGATGGCCTACGTGCGCGGGCCCGACGGGATCATCGTGTCGCTGTTCGAACAGCGCGGCTGAACGTCAGGTGCCGCAGAAGGTGCGGAAGGTCTCCGCGAACTCCCGCGGGGCCGGTTCGGCATAGGGCGCGCGATCGGTGCGTCGCTCGAACGGATGGGTGACGGCATCGAGCAGGGCCTCGAACGGCCCGAGGTCCCCGGCGTGGGCGGCGGTGAGGGCTTCCTCGACGCGGTGGTTGCGCGGGATGTACAGCGGGTTGGCGCGGTCCATCGCGTCGGCGGCGTCGGCCGCGCTGCGTCCTTGCGCCGCAAGGGTGTTGCGCCAGCGTTCGAGCCACGGCGCGAGCGCCGCGCGCGGCACCAACGCGTCGAGAGCGGTGGTGTCGCCGCGCAGGTCGTCGGCGAGCGCCCGGAAGGTGCCGGTCCAGTCGGCGCGGTGTTCGGCCAGGAGTGTGAGCAGCTCGTCGATCAGGGTTCGGTCGATGGCTCCGTGCGTGAAGCCGAGTTTGGCGGCCATACCGGCCACGTAGTGCCGCTCGTAGCGAGCGTCGAAGCTGTGCAGGATCTCGGTGACCGCGGCGATCGCGTCGTCCGGGGTCGGATCGACCAGCGGCAGCAGGGTTTCCGCGAAACGGGCGAGATTCCACTGCAGCACGCCGGGCTGGTTGCCGTAGGCGTAGCGCCCCGAGTTGTCGATCGAACTGAACACCGCGGCCGGGTCGAAGGCGTCGAGGAAGGCGCAGGGGCCGTAGTCGATGGTCTCTCCCGAGATCGTCGTGTTGTCGGTGTTCATCACGCCGTGGACGAACCCGACGAGCATCCACCGCGCCACCAGCGACGCCTGCGCCTCGACCACGGCCTCGAAGAACGCGCGGTAGCGGTTGCCCTCACCGGTCTCCGGCAGGTCCGCCAAGTGCGGATAGTGACGGGCGATGGCGTGGTCGGCGAGCGGCTGCAGCAGTCCGTTGTACCGGGCGGCGAGTTCGAAGGTGCCCACCCGCAGGTGACTGGACGCCACCCGCGCCAGCACCGCGCCGGGTTCGAGACCGTTGCGCCGCACGGCGCGGCCCGTCGCGACCACCGACAGCGACCGCGTGGTGGGGATCCCCAGCGCGTACATCGCCTCGCTGACGAGATACTCGCGCAGCATCGGCCCGACGACGGCGAACCCGTCGCCGCCGCGCGAGAACGGGGTCGGTCCCGAGCCCTTGAGGTGCAGATCCACTCGGCGGCCGTCACCGGTGACGAGCTCACCGAGCAGCAGGGCCCGGCCGTCGCCGAGCAGCGGGGCATAACCACCGAACTGGTGACCGGCATAGGCCATGGCCACGGGCCTGGCCCCGGCCGGGATCTGCGCGCCGGCGAGGACGGCGATCCCGTCCTCGGTCCGCAGCGTCTCGGCGTCGAGTCCCAGCTCCGCGGCGAGCGGCGCGTTGAGGACGAGCAGCCGCGGTTCGGGCACCTCGGCGCCCTGCCACGCCACCGTCAGGTCGGCGAGGGCGTCGGCGAAAGTGCTCTCGAGGCCGGGCACCGCCGTGTTCGTGCTCGCCGTGGACTCCGGGGTCGTTGCCATCCCACGAGGGTAGCGACCACGCGCGGCGAGCATCGTTTCCGCACCGACCGGGTATCCGCCCCCGTGTCCTCTGCCCCGGATGGTCCTCGCAGCGCCGCCCCCCGGATCCGGCTCGGCGACGTGGCCGAACACCTCGGCGACGACCTGCGGGCCGAGCCGACCGAGGGGCACGACCACGTGATCACCGGGATCGGCGACGACTCCCGGACAGTGCAGCCCGGAGATCTCTACGTCGCGCTGCCCGGACGCCGGTTCCACGGCCTGGACTTCGAGGAGGAGGCCGCCGCGCGCGGCGCGGTCGCCGTACTCAGCGACCGGCCGTCGCGCCGGCTCCCCACGCTGCTCGTCGACCGGCCACGCGAGCGGGTGGGTGCCCTGGCGTCCTGGATCTTCGGCCATCCCTCGCAGGAGCTGCCGGTGTACGGGGTCACCGGCACCAACGGCAAGACGAGCGCGACCTACCTGCTCGACGCCGCGCTCGCCGCGACCGGGCTCGTCACCGGTCTGATCGGCGGGGTCGTCGTCCGGGGTCCGGCGGGCGCCTGCCCGGCCACGCGCACCACCCCGGAGGCCGCGGTGGTGCAGCGCACCCTCGCCGGGTTCCGCGACCAGGGGGTGGGGGCGGTGACGATGGAGGTGTCGTCGCACGCCGTCAGCCAGCACCGCGTCGACGGGGTGCGCTTCCGTACCGTCGCCTTCACCAATCTCGCGCGGGATCATCTCGATTTCCACGGCACGATGGAACGGTATTTCGCGGCCAAGGCGGCGTTGTTCACCGCGGAGCGCACACGGGCCGCGGTGGTGAACGTCGACGACGAGTACGGACGGCGCCTGCGCGCGGCGGTGAACGTGCCGGTGTGGACGCACTCGATGCGGGATCCGAGTGCCGAC
This sequence comes from Rhodococcus sp. Z13, assembly GCF_025837095.1. Classification (NCBI taxonomy): domain Bacteria; kingdom Bacillati; phylum Actinomycetota; class Actinomycetes; order Mycobacteriales; family Nocardiaceae; genus Rhodococcus; species Rhodococcus sacchari. The sequence continues at coordinate 2,264,423 of NZ_CP107551.1, read as the reverse complement.
GTGTATGCCGACGCGATCCGGTGCGATCTGGCCGGCACCGCGTTCACCGTGCACACACCGGTCGGATCCGCGCCGGTGCGGCTGTCGCTGCTCGGCCCGCACCAGGTCGCCAATGCGCTGACGGCGCTGACCTCGATCGTCGCCGCCGGCGGCGACGTGGTGCGGGCCGCGGCGGGCCTGGAGACGTTGGCGGGGGTACCCGGCAGGCTCGAGCGGGTCGAGTCCGGCCGGGACGTTCTCGCCCTGGTGGACTACATGCACAACACGGCCGGACAACACGAACTGTTGCCGTTCCTGCGGTCGCTCGCCCCGGAGCGGCGGCTGATCCTGGTGATCAGCGCGACCGGGGAACGCGATCCCGGCAAGCGCTTCCCGCTCGGTCACACCGCGGCGACCTACGCGGACGTCGTGGTGGTCACCGACGACAGTCCGCTCTCCGAGGACCCGCACGTTCTCCGGGAGGCGGTGGCCGAGGGCGCCTTCGCTGCGAACGGTGCGCGGGTGATCGTCGAGGCCGACCGGCGTCGCGCGTTCGAGATCGCGGCGTCCTGCGCCGGGCCCGGGGACGTGATCGTCGCCGCGGGGCGGGGTTGCGAGCCGCGTCTGGTCGCCGGAGAGACGGTGCGGGCGTTCGACGACCGGGACGAACTGCGGCGCGCGCTGCGACGACATGCCGCGGCGCGCGCCGCTCGCTCGTGAGTGACCTATCGGGATGTCAGGGCTGGAGCCACATGTAGCCGCTGGTGCCCCAGCCCGGCGTGCCCGGAGCCTGGGTCGGGAGGGAGACCAGCAGGCTCACGCCCGCACCCGGGTCGATGATCGTGGTGGTGCGGCCGTTCGCGACGGTCACCTGGTGTCCGTGGGTGAAGGGGAAGACCCCGTTGATCCACGCGAACTGCACCGGGACCTCGCAGTCCGGGATCGCTCCCCAGGTGCCGGTCGGGGTGAAGACGGCCTCGGCCAGGTCCGGGCGGCCCGGCACGTGCTCGTAGGCGACCTCGATGCTGCCGTGGCACTGCCCCGTCGGGATCGGCACCAGCGCGGTTCCGAGCAGCTGGAGCACGGGTACCGGGGTGGCGGCGGCCGTTCCGGTGGTCGCCACGGCGGCACCGGCAGCGACGGCGACGGCGGAGGCCGCGAGAGCGACCCGTCGGCGAATCGACATGAATCGGTCCTTTCGATGGAGGAAGGGGACACAGTACCCATTCCGGCTCCGCGAGTGGGTCCCGTCAGCCACGGGGCGGTGGAGGTGCCGAGACGATGCCGCGCACGGCGTGCTCGAGCGCGTGGTGCGCCACCGGGTCGAGCAGACCCCCACCCCGCAGCAACAGGGCTCCGGGGAGTTCTACGATGCAGTACCGGATCAGGGTGACCGCGTTCCGGTCCCGTCGACCCCATTGCGCGTCGGCGAGCCGAACGATCAACTCCCCCAGCACTTTCCTGAGTTCCAGGAGTTCGTGTCGCTGCTCGTCGGTGAGTTCGGGGGTGACGAGGTCGTCGGGCCTCACGGCGAGCAGCAGGTGCGCGGCCCGCTCGTTCGACGCCGCGTAGCGCGCGGGAGCGAGGGCGGCGGCGACCACCGTGTCGGCGGCGCTGCCGTCCTCGGCGCGGGCACGGTCGACGGCGGCGTACTGGAAGTCGAGGAAGTGCGCGGCCTCGCGCGTCCACACCGCCGCGAGCAGCCCGTCGCGGGAGGTGAATGCGTTGTAGATGGCGCCGTTCGACACCCCCGACGCGCTGCTCAGCGCCCGGATCGTGACCCCGGCCGTGCCGCGTTCGACCCACAGGTCACGCGCGTGGTCGAGCAGTGCGCCGCGGTCGTGCCGGCGGGGCCGGCCCACGGCGCGTCCCGTGCGCGTCGCGGGCCGGTCGTGCTCGGGTGTCGTCATCCGATCTTCCGGGTCAGTGCCTCGACGACCTCGGCGAACATGGTCTTCTTGATGGTGGCGAGGGTGCCACGATCCTTGCCGGCCAGCGGCCGCACGAGTTCGGTTGCGGCCGAGTGCAGGTCGTCGAGGGACGCGGTGGCGTCGACGAGCCCGCCCTGCAGCGCCTCCGGGCCGCCGTAGCGGTGCCCGGTGGTCATCGACTTGACGGCCGTCTGCGGCGTCAGCTTGGTCATGAGCAGCGCCGACATGCCCGGTGTGAACGGGATGCGGATGTCGACCTCGGGGAAGCAGAAGAAACCCCGGTCGTCGCGCATGACACGGAAGTCGTGGGCGAGGGCGAGCATGGCGCCGGCCCCGAAGGCGTGACCGTTGACCGCCGCGACCGTCGGCACGGGCAGGGTGAGCACGCGCGCGAGCAGGGCCTGCACGCGTTCGGCGTAGGTCGCGAACTGGTCCATGTGCCCACTGACCCATTCGAGGTCGAGGCCGTTGGAGTAGAACTTGCCGTCGCCGATGGTGACGAGCACGACCGGCTCGGTGGCGGCCTCGACGTCGTCGAGCACCTTCTCGACCTCGTCGAGCCAGGCGGGACCGAAGCGGTTCTCGTCGTCGCCGAGATTCAGCGTCCAGATCGCACCGTCGCGGGTGATCGTTGGCATGTCGGGTCGTCCCTTCGTAGGTCGGGCCGCCGTCGAGGGCGGACATGCGCGGAATATTAACAGAGCACGTGCTCTGAAATAACTACCTGCGGGAACCTGCAGCCTCGGGCACAATGAGGTTTTCTCACCAGGCCGGTGCTTGCAGGTGAAGAAGAACGAGAGCCGCAGCAGCGATCGAGCCGATCCTCCACGGACATAGACTGATTCGCTGCAGCGCCTTCCACCGGGTCTTCAGCAGCGCGTTCGCGCGTTCGGCCGGAGCACGCATCGCAGACAGCAGCGTGTTGCGGCAACGAGTGCCGATATCGAGATCACGGCCTTTCGTCGGGACGTGGACGCCGATCCCGGCACCGGTGTACCCCTTGTCGGCGAGGGTGGGCATCCCGCCGGCGGCAGCGTGGTAGAGGGCGCCGAGGATCCCGCCCCGACGAGCAGCGGTGAGGTCGTGCACCGAACCGGGGGCAACCTCGGACACCCAGATCGGGTAGCCGGTCGGATCGGTCAGGACCTGGACGTTGCCGCCGTGGCGGCGATGTTTACCCGAGTACCACACGTCGTGCCCGGACTCGGAACGCTCCCGGCAGCGAGTCGAGGCGATGAGGGTGCCGTCGAGACAGACATGCTCCCAGCCGGACTCGATCCCACGTTCGAGCACGTCGTGCAGGTCCGGGGCGTGCGCAGCGATCACGTCGATACCTTCGTGGAGATACCGGTAGGCGGTGGCCTGCGAGATGCGGGCATCGCGCGCCAGGGTGGCGACGTCGGTGCCGTCGCGGAACCACCGCAGCACCATCAGAGCCTGGACGTAGACGGTCGCGGCCCGCTGCCACGGCCGGCGATCGGTCCTGCGGCGGTGGGCAGCGAGGATACGGGCGACGAAGGTCAGGGTGTGCTCGGGCACGTCGAGCGTGGCACGATAGGTAATCACGTGGGGTCCTGCTCCGGGTTGCTTCTTGCTCGAAACAATCCCTACCAGGCAGGACCCCACGTCCTCTTTTCACGCCACACCGTTCGGATGTCTTTGCTGTCGTCGGTGACTCTCTGGTGAGAAAACCTCAATGGGGGATTTCCCTCTCCGGCAATCCGCTCGCGTTCTTGCCATCCGCTATCGCAATTGCCGCAGCGAATGGCAAGGACGGTAGCGGTTGCACCCCTTACCGAACATCACGTGACCCCGATATCCAATCCACTCCGACAATCGGGTGAAAAATGCGGATTAATTCCGCTGGCCCCCACCACCGAAGACCGGACACAGAGGTAGACACCAGCACACCCGGATCGCGATCCGGAACACCTTGTCGTGGAATACTTCCCGAAGATCCCCCACGGAACCGTCGAGCAGCGGGGAGTTCGACAGACTACTTTCCTATGCCACACCGAAGGCTTTCTCGTCAGCTCCGGCGAGATTTCCACACCCCTTCACACCGACGCATCGGATCACCCCGTCCGAGAATTCGTGTGAAAATCACCCGAATCACGCCGAATACGCGATGAACCGAAAAGGAATAGCCTCAATCTTTCGCGCGGACCGCGTGCCGGCCTGAGCGGTCTCGGATTGGGTGTGGAAACCGTGGATCCGGCGTGCATCCACGGTCGACTGCCCGACACGGTCGGGTGGCGTCGGGGTCCACGGCCCCGGAAATCGTGTCCTTTCGTCTCGATGAAACTGGTACATGCAGGTCACGCAGGCGCAGGTAGCGCTGCGAGCCGGTTCAGGCTGGCCACGAGAAGATCGACATCCGGAGCTGTCGCAGCCAGTCGCAGACGAACACGGCGGGCATGCCGGGCGATCTTCCCGGCGATCGACAGCAACCGCAGCCGCAGCCGTTTCGGTTCCCACCGCCGCGCTGGAACCTCGGTCAAGGCGAGCATCTGCATCCACGCGAGCAGCTCGCATGCCAGTTGCACGAGCGCCAACCAGATGCGGTTCTGGTCGAAACCGTGCAACGGAAGATTCTGCAAGCCGGTGGCTTTCGCTGCCCGGATCCGGTCCTCGCACCGAGCCCGTCGCCGATGCCGCAACTCCAGATCTGGCAGCTGACCGCGGCGGGTGTTCGTCACGAACGCGGTCAGGCGTAGGCCGTCGCGGTCGGTGAACCGCAACTGCGCACCGGGGTGTGGGCGCTCCTTCCGGACGATCACCCGCATGCCTTTCGGCCAGGTGGACAGGTCGAGTAGGTCGGTGATCTCGGTGATCCAGGCACCGTCGCGGACCTGCCCGTCGGCGTCGTAGGCCGGGGTCCATGCCTGTTCCGGAACCAGATCGATCGCGTCGGCGTGGGCGTCGGTCAACCCGAATCCGATCGAGTACGATAGGCGACGCTTGGTGAGGTACTCGATCAGGTGGTGGGTACCGCCGGCGCCGTCGATACGGACCAGTACCTTCTTCCCGACCCGGTATGCCGGGTCGAGCGGCAACTGTGCGAGTGCGTCCTGCACCACGGTGATGTGATCGGAGGCGGTGTTCGATCCCGAGTTACCCGGCCGCAGCAGCATCGCGACGGGTTCACCGGTACCGCCGGTGCCGTGGTCGACGAACGCGCACAACGGATGGAAACCGAACCCTCGCTTGAACGTCGGGGCGGCCTGTTCCTTCTCGGAATGCGCGGTGACCAGGGTGGCATCGATGTCGAGGACCAGCGGATGCGCTTCGTCGATGGCATGGTCGGGAGCCGATGTGCCGGCAGCGGCCCAGGCGTGGGAGCGGGCGGTGGCGCGGTCCGGTCGATCGCGGCCAGTGCGGTGTCGGTGTCGGCGGCCAACCTGCTGATCAGGCGGGAGACGGTCGGGTCGGAGGCCACCGCACCGAACAGTTCGGGGTGAGCGCGCAGTTGTGCGATGTCGGCGAGGCAGTCCCCACCGAGTGCGAGGGATACCGCGAGGTCGAGGACGATCTTGCCGGGATCGTGTCGGGTCAACGGCTTTCGATACGGTGCGAGTTCGGTCGTCAATGCCGTGGCAAGTCCGGTTTTCTCCGCGGTGCGCAGCAGCAGGACGGCTCCGGCATGCGACACGAGGCCGGTTCCGGTGGCTGATGCGGACAGGTGGGGATAGGGGGACGTAGACTTGCTCACCGGAATGGTGCTCCTCGAACTGGGACTGATTCAACCTTCGCAAGTCGAATTATCCCAGCTCAGAGCATCATTCTTCGTGATTGACACGGGTTTCCGCTCAATCGGCATGAATGCCCGAGGATAGGGAGGGATCCGTGCCGAGCGACGCCCAGACCACTGCGCAGCCCACCCGCGTGGGCATGCTCCGAAGCCTCGAACCCTGGTTCAGCGCCTACGCTCTCGCCGGGCTTCTCGTCAACGGCATCGTGCCGCTGCTGATCCCACTGACCGTCACCTCGCACGGAGCCGCCGCGGTCGCCACGGTGCTCGCCGCGTTCTTCACCGGCCAGCTCTTCGCTCCCGTCATCGGCAGGATCGCCGACCGCACCGGAACACAGCGCCTCACCTTCCTCGGCTCGTTTCCGGTGATGGGGGCCGCAGCCATCGGATTCGGTCTGTCGACCAACCTGCTCGGCTGGTGTGTCTCGGCCGTGCTCGCCGGCGCTTCCGCCGGCGCCGTGCAGACCCTCGGCAGCGTGTTCATCGTCGAAGGTCATCCGGCATCCGAGTGGGACGAGCGGATCGGATGGTTCCGCCTGGTGTTCGGCATCGGCCAGGTGTCGGGTCTGGCCATCGGCGCCGTCTTCGCCGAACGCCACGTGCACACGGGCTGGCTCGTCGCCGGTGGCGTCATTCTGCTCGGAACATGGTTGGGCAGACTCCGCCTCCCCCATCTGAACCCCGCACAGCCCGAGGACGCGGTCGCGGCCGATGCCGCCGCAGCTCCCGCCTCCGGTGGCCTCCGCCGCGAACTGCAGGGCCCGTTCGGCCGCTTTCTGCTCTCCTGGTTCCTCGCCATGACCGCGGTGCAGACCTTCCTGAACGTGATGCCGCTGGTGATGAAGGATGCCTTCGACGTCTCGGCCTCACGCACGGCGACCTGCTATCTCGTCGCCTCGGCCCTCGGCGCGTGCCTGTACCCCATCTGCGGCGAGCTCGCCAAGCGGCACGGCTGCGGCTGGGTGCTCCGCCTCGGTCTGGTGATCACCCTTGCCGGTCTTCTCGCGATGACCGGTGCCTGGATCTGGCAGCCGCCGGGGGCCTCGTGGATCGGCATCGCCGGTCTCGTGCTCGTCGCCTTCGGCTATCCCTTCGATTACATCGGCGCGACGATGATGGCCGCTGACCTCACGCTGGACGGTCAGGGTTCCGCGATGGGACTGTTCAACAGTGCCGTGGCCGCCGGCGCCATCCTCGGGGCGACCGTGCCCTCCGTCCTCGCCGCGAAGTTCGGTTACGGGGCGCTCACCCCCCTGGCCGCCGGACTCGTCGTCGTCTCGCTGCTGGTCGGGGCGCGGGTATTCGCGCAGCACGTGCGAAAGCCCGCGTGACCCGCACGGTGAAGTGAGCCGTCGGCCCTGGACCGCCGCACCGTCCGCGGTCGACCGGCGAGACACCAGTTCGGAGCCGTGGCCGGTCTCATCCCCGCCAAGAAGTTTGCGATCATCGGCGACTCGGACTCGTCCCCGCTCGCGCGGGAGCACGTGGCGGCCTCGAGCTCGACGTAGCCCGTGTCGGAGAGTCATTGACGCCCACGATTCTCGATGCGAAGATCATCGATCACACGTAACCGAACACGTGTGCGAACACCATCGAGAGAAAACTGAACACGAAGGCCCGCCGCGACGGCCATCGCGACGGGCCGGGTGTCCGACTAACTAGGGAGTCGAACATGCCACAGCTTACTCATGCGCAGGTGACGCCATGAGCATCGAGGCGATCACCTGGGTCCTGGAGCGCGCCGAGATCCCCTCCCCCACTCCACCGGGCATGCCGTCGGCGCCGGCCCTGACGGTGGTGCTGATCGGTCTGGCGAATCACGCCTCGCGGCACGGGAGAAGCGCATATCCGTCGGTACGCACCCTCGCCCGCTACGCCCGGATGAGCGAACGGCAGGTGCAGCGGTGTCTCGCCGCGCTCGCCGAGCTCGGGTTGATCTCGCGCGGTGACCAGCAGCGGGTCGCCGCCACGATCCCCCGCGAGGACCGCCGCCCCACCTGCTACGACCTGACGATGACGCGGGGCGGCGGACCGTCACCCCGTTCCGGTTTACGGGGTGACGAACCGGCCCCTGACGGGGTGACGGATGAGCACCCACGGGGTGACACCGATGTCACCCGAACCGCCCTCGAACCAAGAAATGAACCTGCCGCGCCGGGCTCGCTACACCCCGTACCGGCCGCGAGACCGGCACAGAAGCAGCAGCATCCTGAGCTCGAGAAGCTGGCCGCGGCGTGCCGCCGGGCCGGGCTCACCGCCCGCTTCGACACCCTCACCGCGCAGAAGGCGTCGATGGTCGCGCACTCCGTGGACGTGCACGGTGTCGACGCACTCGTGCGCGCGGCGCTCGAACGGCACCGGCCGTACGACCCCGCCCGTTCGGCAGCCGCATGGATTCCCACCTGGCAGGCACTGCAGCCACCGAGACCGAAACGCCCACCCACCTGCGGAAAGTGCGACGAGTACGGCTGGCTCCCCGACGACGATCTGGGGCGCGCGGTCCGCTGCCCATGCCGCCGAGCCCAGTCCGAGCTCACTCCGTATGCACGCAGCGCTTAGCTCCAACCGTCCTTCGTCAGGGCGCGATCCATATCCGAATGACGCCAACAGTGTCCGAGCATTCCGCATCGTTCCCCAGCCTCAACAACTGTTTCTCGAGCCCAAATGGCAGTGGACCGCAATAGTCTTGCCGCGTGCCGAATACCCGCGCGGCCGACCAACTGCCGTTCGGTCGGCAATGAGGACTCGCGGCACAACGTGAAGGAGGTCGTCCGATGGCTTCTGGATGCGGAGGGGACCCGCAACTCTGCGTAGCCTTGCGAACATTGACCAGTCAGCACGAAGTCTCCTGCCGCGAAGCAAACATCATCGGAGACGAAGCTCTGCTCAGCGCTATGGCCGTTGGTTTAGTCGAGAATGTGTGGCGAAACGGTCCAGTCGAGGCGATGCATGGCAGTAAGCGCGGACCGACCGACACGATGATGTTCGCCGAGTCGACCGCCTTGCACGTTCATGCTGTGCGCGCCTTGTCGTCACAGGAACGTGCATATGGTCTTCTCGATTTCGAGAAGCATCTCTTGGATCGGAAGCGGCCCTGGGCTTGTTCAGGTGGACGGGCCTTGAGGGAGCTTGGGTACGGCCAGCTAGGCAACTACACCAAACACGTACGAAGACACACCAATCTTCTGATTCACCTAGACGAGCACACCTGCGTCGACGACGCGCTGCAGAGCTATCTCGTCTTCCAGGCACTTCGGACCGGTGCGCATCACAAAGGGATGCCGGAATGGCCACGCATCGTCGACCGTATCGGAATCCTGCTCGCAGACTCCGAACACCCTGCTTGGCCCGACAAAGATCGAGGCCTCGTCGCCCGGGCGTCCCTGCCAGACTCCGTCGTGTCCATCGAAGAGATGCAGCGTGCACTCCTCGAAGATCCGTCGCAACTTCCATGCGACATCCTCGAATGGTTAACGCAGTTCTTCCTTTACAGCGCCGGACCGCCCTTCCACTTGATCTGGAACAACTCCGTCTGACCGACGTTCATCACAGACGAACGAGTGCGCACTTCTCGTCGCGACACGCGGCGACGAAAAGTGCGCACTCAGAATCGAATTCAGCGCAGATTCACACCCAGCAGGGCGTCGACCGCGTCGGCGAACAGACCCGGCGCGCCCGCGTCGTCCCCGCCCCGCTCGACGGCGAAGGTCGCCCACGCGTCGAGGGCGTCGAGGGCCTTGGGGGTGTCGAGGTCGTCGGCGAGGTGCTGACGCAGCCGCGCCACCACGTCCTCCGCCGACGCCGCCGACGGCAGGGCCGCGGCCTGCTTCCACAGCGCCAGGCGGGCCTGGGCGGCTTCGAGCACATCGTTCGTCCAGGCCCGGTCGACACGGTAGTGCCCCGACAGCAGGCCCAGGCGGATCGCGGCGGGCTCGACACCCTCGCCGCGCAACTTGGACACGAACACCAGGTTGCCGCGCGACTTCGACATCTTCTCGCCGTCGAGGCCGATCATGCCGGTGTGCACGTAGTGGCGGGCGAAACGTCGGTCGCCGGTCACGGCCTCGGCGTGCGCGGCGGAGAACTCGTGGTGCGGGAAGATCAGGTCGCTGCCGCCACCCTGCACGTCGAAGCCCGAGCCGATGCGGTTGAGGGCGATCGCGGCGCACTCGATGTGCCAGCCGGGGCGGCCGTCACCGAACGGCGAGGGCCAGGCCGGCTCACCTGGGCGCTGCGCGCGCCACAGCAGCGCGTCGAGGGGGTTGCGCTTACCGGGACGGTCCGGGTCGCCACCGCGCTCGGCGAAGAACCGCATCATCGTCTCGTGGTCGTAGCCGGACTCGTAGCCGAACTGCTCGGTCGCGTCGGTCCGGAAGTAGACATCCGGGTACTCGGGGTCGTCGACGACGTAGGCCGCGCCGGAGGCGACGAGCTTCTCGACGAGCTCGACGACCTCGTTCACCGATTCGACGGCACCGATGTAGTCGCGCGGCGGCAGCACTCGCAGCGCCTCCATGTCCTCGCGGAACAGGGCGGTCTCGCGCATGCCGAGGACGACCCAGTCCTCACCGTCGCGCTCGGCGCGTTCGAACAGCGGGTCGTCGACGTCGGTGACGTTCTGGACGTAGTGGACGTCGTGGCCGGCATCGCGCCAGATGCGGTTCACCAGGTCGAAGGTCAGATAGGTGGCGGCGTGGCCGAGATGGGTGGCGTCGTAGGGGGTGATGCCGCACACGTACATGGTGGCGGTGGCGCCCGGCGTGACCGGGCGCACGGCACGGTCCGCGGTGTCGTACAACCGCAGCGGAGGCCCCTGACCGGGGACGGACGGGATCGCGACGTCGGACCAAGATTGCATGGATACGAGCCTAATAGAGCCGGGGAGCGGCGCCACGCGGGCACCCGGCCACCGGTCAGAAGGCAGGCCAGGGGATGCGCCGGTCGCCGCGCGGCTGCGGCATGACCGGCTCGTCGAGCAATCGCACGATGCGGCGGCGCAGCGCGTCGACCTCGGCTTCGGTGATGTGTTCGTGCAGCTGTTCGGCGAAACCGCCGTCGAAGTGCCGCAGCAGCTTGTCGAGGTCGGTGAGCAGCGTCGGGTCCACCGGGTCGCCGCTCCAGCCCCACAGCACGGTGCGCAGTTTGTCCTGCTGGTGCAGGCAGATGCCGTGGTCGACACCGTAGACGTGCCCGTCGAGGGATTCGAGGACGTGCCCGCCCTTGCGGTCGGCGTTGTTGAGCACGACGTCGAGGACGGCCAGGCGCCGCAACCGCGGGTCGTCGGCGTGCACGAGCACCACCTCGGCGCCTTCGTAGTCGCGGGCCCGCAGGATGGGCAGCCAGCCCTCGGTGACCGCGTCGACCGGGCACAGGTCCACCAGTTCGAGGCCGTCACCGGGTTCGCGGGTGTCGATCCAGCGCTGCACCATGCCGGTGCCGTAGGGGCCGTCGCGCAGCACCGTCAGCGGAATCGCGTCCCAGCCCAGCGCCTCGGAGATGAGATAGGACGCGACCTCCCGGCCGGCGAGGGTGCCGTCGGGGAAGTCCCACAGCGGCCGCTCCCCGCGCACGGGCTTGTAGACGCAGCGCACGACGGTGTCGTCGAGGCGCGCGTCGCACACCAGGGTCGCGTTGCTCGCATGCACGACCTGCCCGACGATCTCGAGGTCGCCGTCGGACAGGACGGTCCGCACGTCCGGGCCCGTCACGTGGTCAGCTTTCTTCCTCACGGAACCACGAGGTCGGGTCGAAGCCCGGGGTGCGCAGGTAACCGTTGGTGCGGATGCAGATGTGTCCGCTGCGGCCGATGGGTTCGCCGCACAGCGGGCACGGGGTGCGCCCGGCCGCGACCACCAGTTCGGAGCGGGCCGCGAACTCGCGGGCCTGCGCCGGGGTGAGGAACACCCGCACCGCGTCGGGGCCCTCCTCGGTGTCGTCGAGCACCACCGACTCGTCCAGTTCACCCTCGGTGACGGCGAGCAGTTCCACGACCACCGAGGCGGAGTCGGCGTCCCAGCCGAGCCCCATGGTGCCGACACGGAACTCCGCGTCGATGGGGGTCACCAGCGGGCTGACGTCGATCTCCGGGTCGTCGGGGATCTCGGTGCCGAACCGGCGCTGCACCTCTTCGAGCAGCAACCCCATGCGGTCGGCCAGGATCTGCACCTGCTGCTTCTCCAGCAGCACGCTCACCACTCGGGACTCGTGAACGGCCTGCAGGTAGAACACCCGGTCGCCCGGTTCACCGACGGTGCCGGCTACGAACCGGTCGGGTGTCCGAAACACGTGTATCGCGCGGGCCATCGCACCTCCTCGAGTCCCTCACTCTGCCATGCCGGTCCACTGTCATTATCCGCGCGTCGACCCCGACCCATCGGTGGCCGCCTTGCCGTCCGGTTCGGTGACCGCGCCGGGGACCTCTCCTCCGGGTACGGATTTCGGGGCCGCCGGGCCGGCGAGGCCCGACAGGTCCGAACCCGTGTCGTTCACCCGCAGCACGAACGGGCGGACGTCGGTGTACCGGACGACGCTGATCGAGGCGGGCTCGGCGACGATGCGCTGGAACCCGTCGAGATGGGTGGCGAGCGCGTCGGCGAGGACCGACTTGATGACGTCGCCGTGGCTGCACGCCACCCACACCACGTCCCTGCCGTGCTGCTCGTGCAGGCGCCGGTCGTGTTCGCGGATCGCGGCGACGGCCCGCGACTGCACCTGCGCCAGTCCCTCTCCGCCGGGGAAGACCGCGCCGGAGGCGTGCTGCTGCACCACCGACCACAGCGGTTCCTTGACGAGGTCCTTCAGTTCCCGGCCGGTCCACTGCCCGTAGTCGACCTCGGCGAGCCGCTCGTCGATCACCGGTTCGAGACCGCGGTCGGTGGCCAGCGGCTGGACCGTCTGGCGGCAGCGCAGCAGCGGCGAGCGCACGATCTCGGCGATCTCGAGCCCGGCGAACCGCGCCACGAGATTCTTCGCCTGGACGTGGCCGACCTCGTCGAGTTCGACACCGGGGGTGCGACCGGCGAGGACGTGCGAGGTGTTCGCCGTCGATCGCCCGTGTCGCAGCAGGATGACCGTCATGTGCCCAGACTAGAGGCACACCGGACGGTCGGCGGGTCAGGTGGCCGAGACCACGCCGGTGGCCAGCAGGGCGAGCACGACGGCGCCGAGGATCACCCGGTAACCGACGAACCAGTACATCGAATGGTCGACGACGAACCGCAACAGCCACGCGATCGCCGCGTAGCCGACGGCGAACGCGATCACCGTGGCCACCAGCAGCTGGGCACCGGAGGCGTTCAGCCCCTCCCCCACCGGTTCGAAGGCGTCGGGCAGGCTGAACAGGCCCGACGCGACGACGGCGGGGACGGCCAGCAGGAACGAATAGCGCGCGGCGGCCTCGCGGGTCAGGCCGAGGAACAGGCCGGCGGAGATGGTGCCGCCGGAGCGGGACACGCCGGGGATCAGCGCCAGCGCCTGCGCCGACCCCATGATCAGGCCGTCCTTCAACGTGAGCTGCTCGACGCCGCGGCGCTGTCTTCCGAAGTACTCGGCGGCGGCGATGACGAGCGAGAACACGATGAGCATGGTGGCGACGAGCCACAGATTGCGGGCGACGGTGCGGATGTCGTCCTTGAACAGCACCCCGAGGACACCGATGGGAATGGTGCCGAGGATGACGTACCAGCCCATCCTGTAGTCGTGGTCGGTGCGGTGCTCACGGTGCAGCAGCCCGCGGAACCAAGCGCGCAGGATGCGCGAGATGTCGGCGGCGAAGAAGACCAGCACCGCGGCCTCGGTACCGAGCTGGGTCACCGCGGTGAAGGAGGCACCGGCGTCTTCCCCGAAGAAGATCTCGGAGACGATGCGCAGGTGCCCGGACGAGGAGATCGGCAGGAACTCGGTCAGGCCCTGCACGATGCCGAGGACGATGGTCTGGACCCAGCTCATCGACTCGCCGGTCACGCCGCGCCCTCCCCGGCGGCGATCACGGACGGATCGGGTGGGCGACACCGGAATCGCGATGCGGTTCTCACCCCGCGAAGGCTACGTGGTGGTAACGAATGCGGCGCGCCGGAACGGCATCGCCCGCCCCCGGCGCATTAGGGTGCTTACACGGAGCCGGCGGCCGGATGCCGCCGGGCTCCATCCTGTCGGGAGGAAACGCGGGCGGTTATGGAATACAGGACTGTAGGTGCGAGCGGACTGCGGGTGTCACGGCTCGGTCTGGGCACCTTGACGTGGGGACGGGGAACCGACGGCGACGAGGCCGCGGCCCAGTTGTCGGCGTTCGTGGATGCAGGAGGAACGCTCGTCGACACCTCCCCCGCCTACGGGGACGGCGTGGCCCAGCGGATCCTCGCCGAACTGCTCGACGACGTGGTGCCCCGCGACCAGCTGGTGCTGTCGGGCAGCTCCGGCATCGACACCACCACCCTCGGCTCGCGGCGCGTGGACTGCTCCCGCTCGGGTCTGCTCAATCAGCTCGACGCGACGCTGCGTGAGCTCGGCACCGATCACCTGGACGTGTGGCAGGTCGCGACCTGGGATCCGCACACCCCGGTCGACGAGGTGATGGACGCGCTCGAGTTCGCGGTCACCAGCGGACGCGTCCGCTATGTGGGTGTGCGCGGCTATCTGGGCTGGCAGCTCGCGACCGCCGCCGCCGCGGCCCGGCGTCCGGCGCCGTTGGTGAGCACCCAGGTCGAGTACTCGCTGCTCGCCCGCGGTGTCGAGGAGGAACTGATCCCGGCGGCCGCGCACCACGGCATCGGCGTGTTCGCCGCGGTGCCGCTCGCCGGCGGGGTGCTCACCGGCAAGTACCGGTCGGGCATGCCCGCGGATTCGCGCGGCGCCGACGACGTGCACACCGAGGAGGTGCGCCGCTATCTCACCGAGTCGGCGGTGCGGGTGGTCGACGCGGTGGTCACCGCCGCCGACGGCCTCGGCACGTCCCCGCTGGCGGTGGCGCTGGCGTGGGTGCGCGACCGGCCGCACGTCGCGTCGACGCTCGTGGGGGCGCGGGATCTCGCGCAGCTCACCGGGGTGCTCGTCGCCGAGGAATTGGCGTTGCCGCCGGCGATCGCCGCGGCTCTCGACGACGTGAGTGCGTAGTTCTCGGGACTCCTGACCGTCCGGATCGCGAAGGTTAGGCTAGCCTGCGATGTTAGATTCGGGCAGGTGCTACGTGAGGGAGGTCGGTCGATGACCGCAACCGAAGTCGTCGGATTCGCCGAACGCATCCGGTTGGAGACGCAGGCGGCGCACAGCGCCACCGAGAACTCGGTGTTCGTCTCGGAACTGCTCGGCGGCAAGCTGTCGACCGAGGCCCACGCCGAGCTCATCGCCCAGACCTGGTTCGTCTACGACAGCCTCGAACGGATCGGCCGCGGCTACACCGACGACCCGATCGTCGGCCCGTTCCTCAGCGACGAGCTGCTGCGTACCGCGGCACTCGAGGCCGATCTCGACTTCCTGATCGGCCCGGACTGGCGGACGCGCATCGCCCCGCTGCCGGCCACCGTCGCCTACGTCGACCGGCTCGAAACGGTCGCCGCGACCTCCCCCGAGGCGTTCCTCGCCCACCACTATCTGCGCTATCTCGGCGACCTGTCCGGCGGTCAGATCATCCGGCGCATGCTCGAACGTGCCTACGGCTACGAACGCGACGGCCTGCGCTTCTACATCTTCGACGACATCCCCAAGACCAAGCCGTTCAAGGACGACTACCGCGCCAAGCTCGACGCCGCCCCGCTCGACGCCGGCCAGCAGCAGGCGGTCATCGACGAGGCGATCCTCGTGTACGGGCTCAACGGCGCGTTGTTCGCCGATCTCGCCCGCGACATCGACCGCTACCGGGTGCAGGCCTGACCGATGGCCGGCCCCGAAGCACCGACGCGTTCCGCCGCCCGTCTGCTGACCGCGCTGCTCGCGGTGCTCACCGTCGCCGTCGTCGGTGCGTGCAGCAGCCCCTCCACCGGTGGGGAGACCGTCGAGACCGAGGTCGTCACCGGACCGCGTACCGCCGTCGTCGACGCCGAACCCGAACCGATCACCACCGACCCGGAACCGGCACTGCCGGCCACCGTCCGCGGGGCCGACGGCGTCGAGACCACGATCACCGATGTGTCCCGGATCGTCGCGGCCGACCGCTCCGGCACCCTCGCCCAGACCGTCTACGCGCTCGGTCTCGGCGACAACCTCGTCGGCCGCTCCACCCCGTCGTTCCCCGCCATCGAGGACGTCCCCAACGTCACCCCGGGCGGGCACGGGCTCAACGCCGAGGCGATTCTCGACCTGAACCCCACCGTGGTGCTCACCGACACCTCCATCGGGCCGCTGGCCGTGCAGGAGCAGATCCGCGCGGCGGGGGTGCCCGTGGTCTTCGTCGACCCGGAACGTTCCCTCGACACGGTCGCGGCCGACATCGAGTCGGTCGCTGCAGCCCTCGGGGTCCCCGAGGAGGGCAGGGCCCTCGCCGACCGCACCCTTGCCGAGATCGATGCGGCGAAGGACTCGATCCCGGCCGAGCACCCGGAACCGACCGTCGCCTTCCTCTACCTGCGCGGCTCGGCGATCAAGATGCTCGGCGGTCCCGGTTCCGGCGCGGACGCCCTGATCGCCGCCGCCGGGGGTCGCGACGCCGGTGTCCTCGCGGGCCTGGACTCGGAGTTCGTGCCCATCACCAGTGAGGCGATGATCGCGTCGTCGCCGGACATCATCCTCGTGATGACCCACAGCCTCGAGTCCGTCGGCGGCGCCGAGGGCATGGCCCGGTTGCCGGGTGTGGCGCAGACACCGGCCGGGAAGACCGGCACCATCGTGGACATGGACGATTCGATCCTGCTGAGCTTCGGCCCGCAGTCGGGCAGGGTCCTCGCCGCCCTGGTGGAGGCCTTCTATCCGGCCGACGAGTCGTGATCGCGGCATGTCCGTGAACGAGGTCACCGAGTCCACCGGCCTTCCCGACAGAGCTCTGAAGAAGGCCGGTGCCGGACGCACCACCGTCGTGTTCGTCCTGCTGGTCGCCGTCCTGGTCGTGCTGGCGATCGTGTCCGCCTGCCTCGGGCAGGTGCCCACCGGTCCCGCCGAGGTGGTCGGCAGCCTGCTGCACCGCATGGGCCTGGACCTCGGTCCGCTGCCCGCGCACCCCGCCGGGGAGGTGACGCTGTGGGAGGTGCGCTTCCCCCGCGTGGTCCTGGCGATGCTCGTCGGCGCCGCCCTCGGCTGCGCCGGTGCGCTGCTGCAGGGCATCTTTGCCAATCCCCTCGCCGAACCCGGTGTCATCGGGGTGTCCTCCGGCGCCGCGGTCGGCGCGTCCGCGGTGATCGTGCTCGGCGGGGTGTTCACCGCCGGCTGGGCGCTCGCCGGGGCGGCGCTGCTGTCGGGTCTGCTCACCACCGTGATGGTCTACGCGCTGTCGCGGTCCAACGGCCGCACCGAGGTGGTCACCGTGATCCTCACCGGTGTCGCGGTCAACGCCGTCGCCGGGGGTCTGATCGCGCTGTTCACCTTCGTCGCCAGCCCCGCCGCCCGCGACCAGATCGTGTTCTGGCAGCTCGGCAGCCTCGGCGGCGCCACCTGGAACATCGTCGCCGTGGTCGCGCCGCTCACCCTGGCCGGGGTGGTCGTCTCGGCGCTGCTCGCCCCGAAACTCGACCTGCTCGCCCTCGGGGAGAGCGTCGCCCGGCACCTGGGTGTCGACGTCGAACGCGTCCGGCAGCTGGCGATCCTCGCGGTGGCGGTGCTGGTCAGCGGCGCCACCGCGTTCACCGGCATCATCATGTTCGTCGGCCTGGTCGTGCCGCACCTGATGCGGCTGGCGCTCGGTCCGGCGCACCGCACCCTCGTGTGGGCCAGCGTGCTCGCCGGGGCCGTGGTGCTGCTCGCCGCCGACCTCGGCGCCCGCACCCTCGTCGAGAACGCCGACCTGCCGCTGGGCATGATCACCGCGCTCATCGGCGGACCGGTCTTCTTCCTCATGCTGCGCCGCACCCGGGCCCGGCAGGGAGGCTGGGCGTGAACCTGCTCCCCCGCCTGCCCGTCCCCCGTCTGCCCGGCCGCGACGACCTCCCCTCCCGCTCCGCGCCGGGGACCGTGACCATGCGCGGCACCGGTCTGCGGTTGCGGCGCGGCGACCGCGAGATCCTCCACGGCGTCGACTTCGCGGTCCGCACCGGTGAGGTCGTCGCCCTCGTCGGCCCCAACGGCGCCGGCAAGTCCACCGTGCTCGCCGCGCTGTCCGGGGACCATCCGCTCAGCGGCGGCAGCGTGGAGATCGAGGGGCGGCCGCTGGACGGCTGGTCGTCGCTCGCGCTGGCCCGCCGCCGCGCCGTGCTGCCGCAGCAGCACACCGTCGGCTTCCCCTTCACCGCCCGGCAGGTCGTGCAGATGGGCCGGGCCGCCTGGGACCGCACCCCCCGGCAGGACGACGACGAACGTCTCGTCGCCGAAGCATTCGCGACCTGCGATGTCACCCACCTCGCCGACCGGCCGTTCCCGGCGCTGTCCGGCGGCGAACGCGCCCGCGTGGCCCTGGCCCGGGTGCTCGCGCAGGACACCGAGACGCTGCTGCTCGACGAACCGACCGCCGCCCTCGACCTCGGCCACCAGGAGGCGGTCATGCAGGTCGTGCGCCGCCGCGCCGACGACGGGCACGCCGTGGTGGTGGTGCTGCACGATCTCGGGCTCGCCGCCGCCTACGCCGACCGGATCTGCGTGCTCGAACAGGGCCGCATCGTCGCCGACGGCTCCCCCACCGAGGTGCTCACCGAGGACCTGCTCGGCCGGGTCTACCAGTATCCGGTCACCGTCACCGCCCATCCGGAAACCGGTACCCCACTGGTGCTGCCCCGGCGCAGTCCTCACAGTGCGCCCACCACGGCGGGCTGAGCGGCAGGTCACATCCGCGCGGCGGCGGCGAACCCCCTGCCCCGCCGCGGCCGGGCATCGGCAACACTGGGAGGGTGGCGTGCCGGACGCCGGAAGTGTCCGGAACGCGAGTCGAGCGAGTCACGAGGAGCGATGACGATGGGCAGAGCCGGGATCCGAGCGGCCACGATGGTGAGCGCGATCGCGTTGGCCGCACTGACCGGATGCTCGTCGGAGAACGGCTCCGAGGGCCTGCAGACCATCGAACCCGCCACCCCCGCCGCCGCCCCCGAGGTCGGTCCCGCTCCCGCCGGTGACGTGCGGCCGCTGGACACGGCTATCGCGAGCCTGGTCGTCGAGCCCGGCACCGGCACCCTCGCTGCGCTGAGCCTCGACGGCGCGCAGGTGCTGCTGTTCGACGACGCCACCGCCACCCCGCGCACCGTGGACCTGCCGAGCACCGCTACGACCCTCGCACCCGGTCCCGCCGGCACCGTCCTCGCCCCCGCCGCCGGCTTCGTCGCCCGCGTCGACGTCGCGGACGGGAGGGTCGAGGAGGTCCTCGTCGACGCCACCGCCGTGTCGGTGGCGGTGCTGCAGGACGGGACGTGGCTCGTCGGCACCGACGACGGCCGGGTCCTCCTCGTCGACCCCGCCACCGGAGACCGGACCGGTTCCATCGGCGGGCTCGCCTCCGCCGACGCGTTCGCCGTCACCGACGACGGGGTCGCCGTCCTCGACCGGCGCCAGACCTCGCTGACCGAACTCGACCTCGACGACCGGCGGCTCGGCGCCGCGCTGCGCGCCGGGGACGGCGCCACCCAGCTGGTCACCGATCCGTTCGGACGTGTGACCGTCACCGACACCACCGACGGGGAGCTGCTCGTCTACACGCTCGACACGATCATGCTGCGGCAGCGTTATCCCGTCGGACCTGCGCCCTACGCTGTGACATACGACGGAACACGCGATCTGGTGTGGGTAACCTTGACCGGCAGCAACGAGGTCGTGGGCTACGATCTGTCGACCGGGATCCCGCAGGAACGCCACCGCTTCGCCACGGTGCGGCAACCGAACTCGATCGCCGTCGACCCGGACGATGCGGCACTGGTGATCGCCTCGGCGACCGGTGACGGACTGCAACGGATCCCGATCGAAGGACAGTGATGGCGAACGAGCGAATCGGACGGCTCACCCGGCTGCCGGTCGGTTGGGACACCAGCAACGACGAATACGAGTACGTGCCGTTGAAGCTGCCCCGGGACGTGTCCCGGGTGAGTGCCTCGATGCGCCTGGCGATCTCCGCCGAGTTCCACGGTTGGGAACTCACCCGGGTGCGGTTGTATCCGGACGGGAGCCGGCGGGTGCTGCTGCGCCGCCGCAAGACCGCCCATCACGTCCCCGAACCCACCGTTCGCTGACACACCGTCGATGACCAGATCCCGGACCACCCCGGTCCGGGCTTGCAGGGAGTAGTTCGTGTATCGCTTTCTTCTGCGGCTCATGTTCCTGTTGCCGCCGGAACGAGCCCACCACCTGGCGTTCCTCGCGATGCGCTGGGTGACCCGCTTCGGGCCGATCCGGGCGCTGGTGGCGAAGGTCCTCGTCACCGACGACCCGATCCTCCGCAACACCGTCTTCGGTGTGGAGTTCCCCGGCCCGGTCGGTCTGGCCGCCGGTTTCGACAAGGACGCCACCGGCGTCGACGCGTGGGGGCCGCTCGGCTTCGGCTTCGCCGAGGTCGGCACCGTCACCGCGCAGGCACAGCCCGGCAACCCGGCCCCGCGCCTGTTCCGGCTCCCCGAGGACCGCGCGATCGTGAACCGGATGGGTTTCAACAACCACGGTGCCGGGGAGGCCGCCAACCGGCTGCGGCAGCGCCGGCGCACCGTGCCGATCGGCGCGAACATCGGCAAGACCAAGATCGTGCCCGCGGAGCAGGCCGCCGAGGACTACACCGAGAGCGCCCGGCTGCTCGGCCCGCTGGCCGACTTCGTCGTCGTCAACGTCTCCTCCCCCAACACCCCGGGGCTGCGCGACCTGCAGGCCGTCGAGTCGCTGCGCCCGATCCTGCAGGCGGTGCTCGACACCGTCACCGTGCCGGTGCTGGTGAAGATCGCCCCCGACCTGTCCGACGAGGACGTCGACGCGGTGGCCGACCTCGCCCTGGAGCTGGAGCTGGCGGGCATCGTCGCGACCAACACCACCATCCGCCGCGACGGGCTGAAGACCCCGCGCAGCCGCATCGACGAGATCGGGGCCGGCGGCCTGTCGGGTGCGCCGGTGGCCGAACGTTCCCTCGAGGTGCTGCGGCGCCTGCGCGCGCGGGTCGGTGACCGGCTCGTGCTGGTCTCCGTCGGTGGCATCGAGACGCCGGAGCAGGCCTACGAGCGCATCCTCGCCGGCGCGTCGCTGGTGCAGGGCTACACCGGGTTCATCTACGGCGGCCCGTTCTGGGCGCGTCGCATCAACCGCGGTATCGCCCGCAAGCTGCGGGCGCAGGGCTACCGGTCCATCGCCGACGCGGTGGGTGCCGCCGCGCGCGTCTGATCGTTCCCACGCAACGGGGCCCGGGTCTGTGCGACCCGGGCCCCGTTCGTCGTCGTGCGACGGTGTGTCAGCGGACCTCGTAGGTGCCGGTGAGCAGGCCGCGCGCGATGGCGTGTCCGAAGACGTTGAAGCCGAGGAAGGCCGGGGTGGAGTCCGGGGTGACCCCGTCGAGCTTCTCGACGTCGAGGGCGTGCACCGCGACGATGTAGCGGTGGTGGCCGTGGCCGGCCGGCGGGGCGGCGCCGATGAACCCGAAGTCACCGCCGTCGTGACGCAGGGTCACCGTGCCCTCGGGCAGTGCGTCCGAGCCGGGGGTGCCGGCACCGGCGGGCAGTTCGGTGACGCTCGCCGGGATGTTCGCCACGGCCCAGTGCCAGAACCCGGAGGCGGTGGGGGCGTCCGGGTCGAAGATCGTCACCACGAAGCTCTTGGTCTCGGCGGGGAAGCCGGACCAGGACAGCTGCGGGGAGACGTCGCCGCCGCCGGGGATCCCGAACGCGCCGCTGGCCTGGGGCAGCTTCCACTCCTCGCCGTCGGCGAAGTCGGTGCTGGTGACCTCGAAGGTGGGCAGCTCGGGCAGGAAGCTGTACGGGTCGTAATCGAAAGCCATTCCGGTCCTTCCGTGATTCGTTTCTAGGCGTGCAGGAGGAAGTGTTCCATGACACGGGTGCCGAAGCGCAGCGCCGAGACGGGCACCCGCTCGTCGACACCGTGGAACAGGGCCGCGAAGTCCAGTTCGGGCGGCAGCTGCAGCGGCGCGAAACCGAAGCAGCGGATGCCGAGCTTGGCGAACGCCTTGGCGTCGGTGCCGGCGGAGAGCATGTAGGGCACGGTGCGGCCGATGGGATCGTGCGCGAGGATCGCCGCGTTCATCGCGTCCACGAGATCGCCGTCGAAGGTGGTCTCGTAGGAGTCGAGGCTGGTGATCCACTCGCGGGTGACGTTCGGGCCGATCAGCTCGTCCACGGTGCGTTCGAACTCGGCGAGCCGGCCGGGCAGGATGCGGCAGTCGACGACGGCGTGGGCGGTGCGCGGGATGACGTTGGCCTTGTAGCCGGCGTCGAGCATCGTGGGGTTGGCGGTGTCGCGCAGGGTCGCGCCGACGATGCGGGCGATCGACCCGAGTTTGGCGAGGGCACCGTCGAGGTCGGGCGAGGCCGGATCGAAGTCGAGTCCGGTCTCCTCGCTCACCACGGCGAGGAACTCGGCGACGGAATCGTTGACGACGAGCGGGAAGGTGTGGGCGCCGAGGCGGGCGACGGCGCGGGACAGGACGGTGACGGCGTTGTCCTCGTGCAGGAACGAGCCGTGCCCGGCCACGCCGGTGGCGGTCAACCGCATCCAGCCCATGCCCTTCTCGGCGGTCTCGACCATGTACAGGCGCCGTTCGGTGCCGTCGGGGCGGGGCACGGTCAGGGAGAACCCGCCGACCTCGCCGACGGCCTCGGTGACGCCCTCGAACAGGTCGGGGCGGTTCTCCACCAGCCACTGCGAGCCGTACCTGCCGCCGGCCTCCTCGTCGGCGACGAAGGCGAACACCAGATCGCGGGGCGGCACGATGTTCTCGGCCTTGAAGTACCGGGCGACGGCGATCATCATGCCGACCATGTCCTTCATGTCCACCGCGCCGCGACCCCACACGTAGCCGTTCTCGACGGCGCCGGAGAAGGGGTGCACGCTCCAGTCGGCGGCCTCGGCGGGCACGACGTCGAGGTGGCCGTGGAGCATGAGCGCCCCGCGGTGCGGGTCGGCGCCGGGCAGGCGCGCGAAGACGTTGCCGCGGCCGGGCGCCCCGGATTCGACGTAGGTGGTCTCGTAGCCGACCTCCTCGAGCAGGGAGGCGACCCACTCGGCGCACTCGCGTTCACCGCGGGTGGTGTCGGGTTCGCCGGTGTTCGAGGTGTCGAAGCGGATGAGGCGGGAGACGAGGTCGACGACCTCCTCCTCGGCCCGGGACGGCTGGTGGGCGCTGGTGTGTATGGCCATGGCCGTATGTCTACCACCGCCCGCCCGACGCCTACGAGAGTTCGGATCACCGCAGGTGAGGACAGCGATTTGGGTCCGGCGGCGCGGTGGGTTACTCTTTCACAGCGCCCGCGAGAGCGGGAACGGCTTCGGTCCGAGTGGCGGAATGGCAGACGCGCTAGCTTGAGGTGCTAGTGTCCTATTAACGGACGTGGGGGTTCAAGTCCCCCCTCGGACACTCTGAGTCGAGACAGACGACGAAGGCCCCGAACTTCTGGTTCGGGGCCTTCGTCGTTTCTCGTTCCGGCGGCGGTCGCTCCGATTCTCGTCGTCCGTTGCGGCGATGGGCGCAGCGGACGACGAACAGACGCGTGGATCCACGGGGTGCGGGTGGACGGCCGGGCCCCGAAACTGGGGTTGAAGTGGCGTTTTGGGAATCAGGCGCCCCATGCGCTACTGTTTTCTCAGCGCCCGCGGGAGCGGGTTCTACCGACATGCCCCGTGCGGGCGTCGGTCCGAGTGGCGGAATGGCAGACGCGCTAGCTTGAGGTGCTAGTGTCCTATTAACGGACGTGGGGGTTCAAGTCCCCCCTCGGACACTCCGAAACACGAAGGCCCCGAACCGGATTCCGGTTCGGGGCCTTCTGTTCGTCGGGGCTCAGTCGCGCCGGCCGGAACGGAAGTACCGGATGGGTCCGACGAAGTTCACCGCGATCGTCAGCGCCCAGCGCGCCTTGCTGCCGTTGACCTTGTCGGCCGGGCGCTTCGCGAGATCGATCCAGGCAGCCGAGGCGAGCGTGATCTGCACGACGGCGAGCACGACCACGAACACCTGCTGGGGGCGGCTCATCTCGGAGAACTTCTTCTTGCGGGGCAGGCGCGGACTCGCCATCTGTGTTCCTCCATACAGCTCAGGGGCGTACGAACACGCTCATCATGCCCGATACGATCGGGGATACAGCACCACACCGGAAAAGGCAGATGAACCTCCACAGCGACACCCCGCACGCGGCCGAGACCGCAACCGTCACCCGTATCGATCCCGACGATCTCGCCACCTGCCTGCGGGTGCTCGACCAGGCCGCCGGCCTCGACGCCGACCATCCGGATGCGATCACCGTCCAGCGCGCCGTCGGCCACATGTTCAAGAAGTTCAAGCGGCTGCGGCGCAACGAGGCCCGCAAGCAGCGGGTCGCCGCCGACCGGGAAGTGCTGTCCGCCACCGCCACCGCCTCCCCCACCCGCATCGACGACGAGACCGCGGGGCTGCCGCTGGTGTCGACCGTCCGCGGGGCCAGCGCCGGCACCCTGTTGCGTCCGCGGCACTGCTACGTGTGCAAGGACAAGTACACCCAGGTGGACGCCTTCTACCACCAGCTGTGCCCGTCCTGCGCGGAGGAGAACCACGCCAAGCGCGACGCCCGCGCCGACCTGCGGGGCAAGCGCGCCCTGCTCACCGGCGGCCGCGCGAAGATCGGCATGTACATCGCGTTGCGGCTGCTGCGCGACGGCGCCCACACCACCATCACCACCCGTTTCCCGAATGACGCGATCCGCCGGTTCTCCGCCCTCGAGGACAGCGCCGACTGGCTGCACCGGCTGCGGATCATCGGCATCGACCTGCGTGATCCCGCACAGGTGGTGGCGCTCGCCGACGACGTCGCCGCGCAGGGCCCGCTCGACATCCTCATCAACAACGCCGCCCAGACGGTGCGCCGCTCCCCCGGCGCCTATTCGGCGCTCGCCGAGGCCGAGGCCGATCCGTTGCCCGCGGGTCCGCGCCCGGAGGTGCTCACCTTCGGCAAGCCGTCCGACGCGCATCCCGCCGCGCTGGCGGGATCGCTGCCCGCGGAACTGACGGCGCAGTCGCTGACCTCCCTGGCGATGGTCGCCGGGTCGGCCACGCCCGAGCGGATCGCCGCCGGGGTGGCCGTCGACGCCGGTGGGCTGCTGCCCGATCTGGTGGACACCAACAGCTGGGTGCAGACGGTCGGCGAGGTCGAGCCCCTCGAACTGCTCGAGGTGCAGCTGTGCAACTCGGTGGCACCGTTCATCCTGGTCAACCGGCTGCGGCCGGTGCTCGCCGCGTCCCCGGCGCGCCGCAAGTACGTCGTCAACGTCTCCGCGATGGAGGGACAGTTCGGGGGCCGCCGGTACAAGGGGGCCGGGCATCCGCACACCAACATGGCCAAGGCGGCGTTGAACATGCTCACCCGTACCAGCGCCGAGGACATGTTCACCGACGGCATCCTCATGACCTCCGTCGACACCGGCTGGATCACCGACGAGCGGCCGCACCACACGAAGATGCGGCTGGCCGAGGAGGGCTTCCACGCCCCGCTCGATCTCGTCGACGGCGCGGCCCGCGTCTACGACCCGATCGTGCAGGGCGAGGCCGGGGTGGACGTGTACGGCTGCTTCCTCAAGGACTACCGCCGCGTCCCCTGGTGATCCGGTGCGGCAGCGGTCCGGCGAGACCGGGCCGACACGCCGCCCGCTGTGGAGACCGGTTCCACACCCGTGCGCGTGGCCGCCACCCCGCCGGGGTGGAGATAATGGACGCCGTTGTCGGTTCCCGCTCGAGGAGAGTCATGTCTGTCGCTGTCGTTCACGCCGATACCCCGGAGGGGCGCGTCGCACTGCGGGCTGCCGTGCGCGAGGCCGCCGACCGGAACCAGCCGCTGGTGGTGCTGCACCCCCTCGACGATCCCGGCGAGGCCGAGGCGGTGCGGGAGCAGGTGACCGCGGTGGCCGGGGACAACGGCTGGGAGCTGCTCTCGGAGGTGCACGAGGGCGACCCGGTGGGCACCACCGTGCAGCTGCTCGAGCGCAGCGGCGCCGAACGGGTGGTCATCGGCAGCCGGGGACGCACCGCGACCGGCAAGTTCCTGGTGGAGCGGGCGGTGCAGCGGTTGATCACCGAGTCGTCCGTGCCGGTGCTGGTGATCAAGCCCGAGGACTAGGGTCCTCCCGCACGCCGGTCCTCCGATCTACGCTGGGGACATGGCGTTCCGGGTGATCGCCGACCTCACGGCATGCGTGCATCTGCTGTTCGTGCTCTACGTCGCGTTCGGTGGTTTCCTGGCGTGGCGGTGGCCGCGCACCATCGTCCTGCACGTGGCCGCGGTGCTCTGGGGTGGTGCGTCGGTCCTGGTGGGCTTCGACTGCCCGCTCACCGATGTGGAGAACTGGGCGCGACGCTCGGCCGGGCAGGCCGGTCTGGACCCGAACGGTTTCATCGACCACTACCTGACCGGGGTGATCTATCCCGAATCGGCGCTCGGGCTCGTGCGGGCACTGGCCGCCGCGTGTGTCGTCGTCTCCTGGGTCGGGGTGTGGCGCCGGGCGAAGCGGGCCGATCGTGTGAGGAAGCTCGCATCCGGCAGCTACCCGTGAGTAGGGTGGGGCCATGACTGCCTCCCGGGATCTCGACATCGTCGTCTACGGCGCGACCGGATTCGTCGGCCGCCTCACCGCCGCCTATCTCGCCGAGCACCTCCCGGCCGGTGTGGCCGTCGGGCTCGCGGGCCGCACCCGCAGCAAACTCGAGAAGCTCGCCGCCGAACTCGGCGTCGACTGGCGGATCGCCGAGGCGGACGCCGACGACCCCGCCTCCCTCACCGCGCTGGCGGAGTCCACCCGCGTGGTGATCTCCACCGTCGGCCCCTACGCCCGCTACGGCATGCCGCTGGTGCAGGCCTGCGCCGAGGCCGGCACCGACTACGTCGACCTCACCGGTGAGGTGCTCTTCCACCGGGAGAGCATCGACCGGTTCGACGAGACCGCGCGCCGCACCGGCGCCCGCATCGTCCACTCGTGCGGGTTCGACTCGATCCCCTCCGATCTGGGGGTCCACGCCCTGTACCGGGCCGCGGCGGCCGACGGCACCGGGCCGCTCCTCGACACCACCTTCGTACTCAGTGCCTTCCGCGGCGGCGTCAGCGGCGGCACGATCGACTCGCTGCGCCAGCAGCTCGACGTGGTCCGCAAGGACGCGGACGCACGCAGGCTCGCCGCCCGGCCCTATTCGCTGTCGCCGGATCCGTCGAAGGAACCCGATCTCGGCCGCCAGAGCGATCTGGTGATGCTCGACGGCAAGGCGATCTCCCCCGAACTGAAGGGCCGCACCGCGCCGTTCGTCATGGCCACCTACAACACCCGGATCGTGCGCCGCAGCAACGCGCTGCGCGACTGGGCGTACGGGCGGCGGTTCCGCTACCGCGAGGTCGTCGGGGTCGGGTCGTCGCCGCTGTCGCCGCTCTTCGCCGGTCTGGTCGGTGCCGGTACCGCTGCGCTCGCGGCCGGGCTGATGTTCCCGCCCACCCGGTTCGTGCTGGACCGGCTGCTGCCGAAGCCCGGCGAGGGCCCGTCCGAGAAGGTCCGGGAGAACGGCTTCTTCATCGCCGATCTGTACACGACGACCGAATCCGGGGCGCGCTACACCGCGCGGTTCGCGGCGAAGGGCGATCCGGGTTACAAGGCGACCGCGGTGATGCTTGCCGAGTCGGCGCTGTCGCTGGCGGTCGGCGGCGCGGAATTGCACGCCGGGGGTGGGGTGCTCACCCCGGCGGTCGCGTTCGGGGACGTGCTCACCGACCGGTTGCGCGCGGCGGGCTTCGAGATCGGGGTGCGGCGCCTGACCTGATCCCCCCCTGGGCGAGTCCACCCCTGAGGTGCCCTGCGCCCGCACCAGGGTTATGCTCGACCGGATTCTTATTCGCCACCGCGACCGACAGCAAGGACGACGACATGCACGCGACGGGCTTCGAGACGGCTCCGGCCTCTCGCCTCGCGCTGATGTCCTTCTGGCCCACCCGTCGCGGCGCCTGCTTCGACTGCCTGTGTCGTACCCCGGAGTGTTGCTGAGCGCTTCGGCGCTCGTCCGTCTTCCCCGGGTACTTCCAGCTTTCGGAGCACTGCATGTTGAATCTGCTCGTCTTCACCCTCGTCGGCGTCGGCGCCCAGCTCGTCGACGGCGCCCTCGGCATGGCCTTCGGGGTCACCGCCACCACCCTGCTGCTGTTCAGCGGGGTGGGTCCGGCGCACGCGAGCGCCGCGGTGCACCTCGCCGAGGTCGGCACGACTCTCGTGTCCGGCGCGTCGCACTGGCGGTTCCGCAACATCGACTGGAAGGTCGTGCTGCGGCTGGGCGTGCCGGGTGCGATCGGCGCGTTCCTCGGTGCGACGGTGCTGTCCGGGCTGTCGACGAAGGCCGCCGAACCGGTGACGGCCGGGATCCTGCTGGCCATCGGGGTGTACGTGGCGCTGCGGTTCTCGGTGCGCCCGCCCGCGGTCGCGCACGCCCGCACCTCCCCGCACACCGCGAAGTTCCTGTCGCCGCTGGGCTTCTTCGGTGGGTTCATCGACGCGAGCGGCGGCGGGGGCTGGGGCCCGATCACCACGAGCACCCTGCTCTCCCGCGGTAAGACCGCCCCGCGCACCGTCATCGGGTCGGTGAGCGCCTCGGAGTTCCTCGTCGCCCTGGCCGCGAGTGCGGGCTTCGTGTTCGGGCTCGGGCACGAGTCGCTCGGCAATCTCGTCATCGTCGCGGGCCTCGCCCTCGGCGGGGCGATCGCGGCGCCGGTCGCGGCCTGGCTCGTCAGCCGGGTGCCCGCCACGCTGCTGGGCACGGGCGTCGGTGGTGTCATCGTGCTGACCAACGCCCACAAGCTCGCCGGTGCGGCCGGTCTGACCGGCGGTGGGCTCGCCGCGGTCTACGCCCTGATCCTCACGGCGTGGGTGGCGTTGCTGACCGTGTCGTGGAAGCGGTCGCGGCTCACCCGCGCGGAGAAGGACGGCTCGCTCGAACCGCTCGCCGAACCCACCCCCGCGGTGCTGCGCGAGCCCGCGGAAACACCCTCCGGCACGCCCGCGAACTGACCCCGAAGGTGCCGCGCCACAACGAAAATCGCGGTCTTTCCGCCTGGTCACGACGGATGCCCGACGGGCCGACATAATCGCTATCATGCCCGCGTGCGACAAAACCCGATACACAAGAGTGTCCCCGTCGTTCTCGCCGGCGGCCTGATCCTGGCCGGTTGTTCGTCCGGCGACGAGAACCCCGAGATCCGCAATGCCGCCGACGTCGGATCCGCGAGCACGACCGCGTCCGAGTCCCCGTATCTCGTGAGCGTCGCCGAGCGTTTCCCCACCTGCGAGGCCGTCGGCGGCACGATCGCCCCCTACGTCGACGGCCTGGTCCTGTCCCCCGGCAGCACCGTCGACCGGACGAAGGTGTTCTGCGAGTGGAAGGCCCCCGAGGGCGAGTCGCCCGCGGGGATCCGCTCGGTGGAGATCTCCATCGATCCCGAGACGGTGACCTCCGCGACCGCCGCGAAGACCGGGCTCGTCACGATCCCGGACGAGCGGATCGAGGCGGTGGGCGGCTTCGCCCACAGCATGCCGATCAACATGCCCGGCACCGCCGTCACCGCGACCGGAGTGGAGTTGCCGCGGGCGTCGGTGTCGATCACGGTGAGCGGCCGCGACACGCAGGTCGTGCTCGATCCGGCCGGTGGCGTCGAGGTCGCCAAGGTTCTTCTGGGCCTGTAGGAGAGCGGCGTCGCGGACCGCGACCGCAACGGAGAACCAAGATCACATACCGCTCGTACTGGTAGTTACGATGCCCCGTGTGAACCACACCCGTTACGCGGTCGCATCCGCGGCCCTCGCCGGCGCTCTGCTCCTCGGGGCCTGTTCCTCCGACGATTCGGTTTCCGAGTCGCCGGTATCCGATTCCTCGACTTCCGGTTCCACGGCGACCGTCGACGCCGACGCCCTCGCCGGTGCGAGCGCGCTCGACGGCGACATCCTGGACCGCTTCTCGAGCTGCGACGACGTCGCACCCGCCGTCGCCCCCTACATCGAGGGCCTGGCGCTGCAGCCGTCGAGCACCGTCGACGAGTTCGGCGTCCTGTGCCTGTGGGAGACCCCGGACAGCGCCACGAGCCTCGCCGAGATCCGCTCGGTGGAGATCACGGTGGCCCCGTCGGCGGGTCCCGTCCCCACTGCGAGCGACCTCGGGGCGGGCGGTCTCGTGCCGGTCCCCGATGCTGCCGTCGAGGAGGCGGGCGGTATCGCCTACACCCTGGACGAGGCCATCGCGGTGGCCGCCGTCTCGGTGACCCACGTGCAGCTCCCCGACGTGGAGGTGTCGATCTCCGGGGGCCGATGGGGCGATGCGCCGGCACTGGATGCCCCCGCGGCCGTGGCCGTCGCCAAGCAGCTACTGGGTCTGTAACACCCGCTGATCGTGTGCGGTGAGCACGCCGCGCACGATCAGCGCCTGCGCCGCGATGTAGGTGGCCATGATCCAGAACCCCATGGCGGGCAACTCCGCGTCGACGAAGGCACGGACGGCGATGAGCGCGTCGGAGACCACGAACAGCACCGCGCCGATCGCCGCCGGCCGCGACACCCCGGTCGCCAGGATCGCCATCGCCGCCAGGCACGACGCGTAGACGGCCATCGGGACGACGAGAATCCCTGCGGCGGACACGCACACGGCGAGTATCGCGACGACCGCGACGGCGTAGAGACCGACCACCCACGGCCGGGTGCGCAGCACGCTCGCGGTCCGGTAGGGCAGGAACCCCACGATGTAGGTGAGCTGGGCGCACAGGAAGAAACCGACGAGCACCAGGAACGACGCGTCGCCGTCGACGAGATCCGGCGCGGTGTCACCGAGCCACGAAAATCCCAGTGCCACAAGGGTGGACACGACGAGACGGCTGCGCGGGGCCGAGGTGACGAGCGCGAGCCCGGCCGCGAGCAGCGGCATGAGGAACCACTGCGAGACATCGGTGAACGCCGACTCCGGCGCGACGAGCTGCGAAAGCAGATGAGCCGCCGCGCCGATCGCGCACGCACCGAAGACGGTGCCGGCGATCGCGCGGCGGCTCACGGGCTCAGGAATCCCGGCCGTCCGACGTGCCCGAGGCGGTGTCGTCCACCCCGTCGAAGGCGTCGAGCAGGCGCTTGGCGGCCAGGGCCGCGGTGAGCGAACCGTCCCGCACGGACGCCTCGACGTCGCCCCGGATCGCCTTGACCCGCGGGGACGTCTCGAGGCGGCGCAGCAGCTGGTCGTGCACCATCGTCCACGTCCAGTCCACCTGCTGGCGGCGCCGGTTCTCCTCGAACAGGCCGGCCTCGGTGAGCACCCTCTTGTGCTCGAGCACGGTGTTCCAGAAGGTGTCCAGACCGGTGCCGGTCATGCCGCTCATGGTGATCACCGGCGGCTTCCAGATCGCGTCGTGCGGATGCACCATGCGCATCGCACCGGCGAGTTCGCGGGCGGCGACCCGCGCGTCGCGTTCGAACTCCCCGTCGGCCTTGTTGACGGCCACCAGATCGGCGAGTTCGAGCACGCCCTTCTTGATGCCCTGCAGCTGGTCGCCGGTGCGGGCCAGGGTCAGGAAGCAGAAGGTGTCGACCATGTTCGCCACGGTCACCTCGGACTGCCCGACACCGACGGTCTCGACGAGGATCACGTCGAAACCGGCCGCCTCGAGCAGCACCATCGTCTCGCGGGTGGCCTTGGCGACACCGCCGAGCGTGCCCGCGGACGGGGACGGCCGGATGAAGGCGTCGGGCTGCACCGCGAGCCGTGCCATGCGGGTCTTGTCACCGAGGATCGACCCGCCGGTGCGGGTGGAGGAGGGGTCCACCGCCAGCACCGCGACCCGGTGTCCCTGCTCGAGCAGGTACATGCCGAGGGCGTCGATGAAGGTGGACTTGCCGACCCCCGGCACCCCGGTGATGCCCACCCGGATGGCGTTGCCCGCGTGCGGGAGCAGGCGCAGCAGCAGCTGCTGCGCCTGCTCCCGGTGGTCGTCGCGGGTGGACTCGATCAGCGTGATCGCCCGGGCCAGGCCGGCTCGCTCGTTGGCGAGCACGGCCCGTTCCAGGGCGTCGACGTCGACGGGACGCCGACGGGTCTTCGGTGCGTCGACCGAGGTGTCACTCATTGTGCCTTCAGCCCTCGAGCTGGTGGCCGAGCTGCGCGGCGAGCTTGGTCAGCAGACCGGTCGCCGCATCCGCGATCACGGTGCCGGGCGGGAAGATCGCCGCTGCACCGGCCGCGTAGAGCTCGTCGAAGTCACCCGGCGGGATGACGCCGCCGACGACCACCATGATGTCCTCGCGGCCCACCTCGGCCAGTGCCTGCTTGAGGGCAGGAACCAGCGTCAGGTGACCCGCGGCCAACGACGACACGCCGATGACGTGCACGTCGTTGTCGGCCGCCTGCTGGGCGACCTCCTCGGGGGTCTGGAACAGCGGTCCCACGTCGACGTCGAAGCCGAGGTCGGCGAAGGCCGTGGAGATCACCTTCTGGCCTCGGTCGTGACCGTCCTGGCCCATCTTCGCGACGAGGATGCGCGGGCGGCGGCCCTCCTCCTCGGCGAACTTCTCGACCAGAGCGGTCGCAGCGCTGATGTTGCCGGACTTGCCGGCCTCGTCCCGGTACACGCCGCTGATGGTACGGATCTCCGCCTGGTGACGGCCGTAGACCTTCTCCAGCGCCTCGGAGATCTCGCCGACGGTGGCCTTGGCGCGGGCCGCGTCGATGGCGAGCGCGAGCAGGTTGTTCTCGAGGCCGTTGCTCTCGGCGGCGGCCGCGCGGGTCAGCGCGTCGAGGGCGGCGCGGGTGGCCTCCTCGTCACGCTCGGCGCGCAGCTGCTCGAGCTTGGCGATCTGCTCGGCGCGCACGCGCGAGTTCTCGACCTTGAGGACCTCGATCTGGGCGTCCTCGTCGACCTGGTACTTGTTGACGCCGATGACCGGCTGGCGGCCCGAGTCGATGCGCGCCTGGGTGCGGGCCGCCGCCTCCTCGATGCGCAGCTTCGGGATGCCCTCCGAGATCGCCTGGGCCATACCGCCGGCGGCCTCGACCTCGGCGATGTGGGCGCGGGCCCGCTCGGCGAGCTGGTGGGTGAGCCACTCGACGTAGTAGGAGCCGCCCCACGGGTCGATCGGGCGGGTGGTGCCCGACTCCTGCTGCAGCAGCAGCTGGGTGTTGCGGGCGATGCGCGCCGAGAAGTCGGTGGGCAGCGCGAGCGCCTCGTCGAGGGCGTTGGTGTGCAGCGACTGGGTGTGGCCCTGAGTCGCGGCCATCGCCTCGATGCACGTGCGGGCGACGTTGTTGAACACGTCCTGCGCGGTGAGCGACCAGCCGGAGGTCTGCGAGTGGGTACGCAGCGACTTCGACTTCGCGTTCTTGGCACCGAACTTGTCGACGATCTCGGCCCAGAGCAGGCGGCCGGCCCGCATCTTGGCGATCTCCATGTAGAAGTTCATGCCGATCGCCCAGAAGAAGGACAGACGCGGCGCGAACTTGTCGACGTCCATGCCCGCGTCGAGACCGGCACGGATGTACTCCATGCCGTCGGCGAGGGTGTAGGCCAGCTCGAGATCGGCGGTCGCACCGGCTTCCTGGATGTGGTAGCCGGAGATCGAGATCGAGTTGAACCGGGGCATCTTCGCCGAGGTGTACGCGAAGATGTCGGAGATGATCCGCATCGACGGCTTCGGCGGGTAGATGTAGGTGTTGCGGACCATGAACTCCTTCAGAATGTCGTTCTGAATGGTTCCGGCCAGCTGCTCGGGCTTGACGCCCTGCTCCTCCGCGGCGATGACGTACAGCGCGAGGATCGGCAGCACGGCGCCGTTCATGGTCATCGACACCGACACCTGCGACAGATCGATACCGTCGAACAGCTGACGCATGTCGAGGATCGAGTCGATCGCGACGCCGGCCATACCCACGTCGCCCTGGACGCGCGGGTGGTCGGAGTCGTAGCCGCGGTGCGTCGCCAGGTCGAAGGCGACCGACAGGCCCTTCTGGCCGGCCGCGAGGTTACGCCGGTAGAAGGCGTTGGACTCGGCGGCAGTGGAGAAGCCCGCGTACTGGCGGATGGTCCACGGCTGGTTGACGTACATGGTCGGGTACGGGCCGCGCAGGAACGGCGCGAGACCCGGATAGCTGTCGAGGGGATGACCCTCGGCGGCGACGGCGTCGCGGTCGGCCTTGGTGTAGACCGGCTTGACGTCGATGCCCTCCGGCGTGGTCCACACGACCTCGTCGGGGCTGTAATTGTTCGCCGCGGCAACGGATTCGACGAGCGCGGCGGCCTGCTCCGCGGTGGGAGCGGCAGACGCCGGCGCCGCCGGGTCCGTCAACGGGACGTCGGCGAAACTGCCGATTTCGTGTTCGATGCTCACTTACGCTCCCAGAGTGTTCAACAGGTCGGAGAGGGCCGCCACGGCGTCGATCCGCGCGTTGAGGAAGCCGTCCGGGCGGCTGTCGCCCTGCGCGTCCCCGACGACCTTCTCGGGTCCGGCGAGCAGCACCGTGGAGATGCCGGCGGCGCGCAGCGCCGCGGTGGCGGTGGCCGCCTCCTCGCCGTAACGCGTGTCGGTGCCGCACAGCACCGCGACGCCGGTACCGGTCTCGCCGACGAGCCCGGACAGGTCCGAGCCGAGATCGAGCGGGCCGGGGTTGATCGCCTCGATACCACCGGCGGCGAGCAGGTTCGTGGCGAAGGTCGCGCGCACGTTGTGCTCGGCGATCGGGCCCAGCGGCGCCAGCAGCACCCGCGGGCGGGCACCGTGGGCGGACAGGTGGGCGTCCGACCGGTCACGCAGCGCCTCGAACGGAGCGGCGTAGCGGGCGGCGATCTCCCCCGCCTCGGCGGCACCGGCCGGCAACGGCTTCTCGGCGAGGTTCGGGAACTCGTTGACACCGGTGACCGAGAACTTGCGGTGCGCGATGTCGGTCTCGCGGCGAGCGCGGGTCGCGGCGATGCGCTCGGCGATCAGCCCGGCGTCGAGCGCGGCGCGGTAGCCGCCGGCCGCCTCGATCTCCTGGAAGAACGACCAGGCCTTCTCCGCGATCTTCGCGGTGAGTTCCTCGACGTACCAGGAGCCGGCGGCAGGGTCGAGGACCCGGCCGAGGTTGGACTCCTCGAGCAGCAGCAGCTGGGTGTTGCGGGCGATGCGCGCCGAGAACGACTCGGACACGTCGAGCACACCGGCGGGCAGGGCCGCGTCGAAGGGCAGCACGGTGACCGCGTCGGCGCCACCGACACCGGCACCGAAGGCGGCGAGGGTGGTGCGCAGCATGTTCACCCACGGGTCGCGCTGGGCCATCATCGCGGCGGAGGTCACCGCGTGCTGCGGCGCGTTGCCCGCCTCGGGGGCGCCCACGACCTGCGCGATCCGCGCCCACACCTGGCGGCCGGCACGGAACTTGGCGATGGTCTGGAACTGGTCGTCGGTCGCGGCGAGACGGAACTCGAGCTGGGCGAGGGCGGCCGCGGCGGGGATCCCGGCGGCGACGAGCTCGCGCACGTACTCGATGCCCGCGGCGATCGCGGCGCCGAGTTCCTCGGCGTCGGAGGAGCCGGCGTTGTGGAAGACGGTGCCGTCGACGGTGATCGCACGGACGGTCTCGGTGCGCTCGCCGGCGGTGCGGGCCAGCTCGGTCGCGTCGGCGAGGGTGACGTCGGCGCGACCGGAGAAGGCACTGGTCAGCGGGGCGGCGCCGAGAGCCAGACGCACCGCGGCGCAGTCCTGGACGTCGGTGCGGGCGTCGAGCAGGGCGTAGAGGGCGGTCGCCGCGGCGACGGTGTCGGCACCGGCGTCGAGGGTGACCGGCGCCAGGTCGAGCAGCACGCCGTTGAGGGCGGTGGCCAGGGTGTCCACGGGGACCGCGCCCGCGCCGGTCTCGAGCCACAGGGCACTGACACCGTTGTTCAGGGCGTCGAGGATGCGCTCGTTGACCGCGGCCGCGTCGGTGCCGGTGAAGCGGACGTTGACGAGCCAGCCGGTGTTGACGTCACGGGTGGCCGAGCCGCCGCGCACGTACGGGAACTCACCGGGCAGCGGGGGCTCGTCGCGCTCGTCCCGGCGGCTGTACAGCGGGGCGACGGTGACGTCGTCGTAGGTCGTGGTCTCCAGCAGGCGCTGCGGCTCGGGGCCGAGTTCCGCCGGATCGACGCGCCGGGACTTGGCCAGCACTCCCGCAACCGCGTCCTGCCACTGCGCATATGCGCGCGCGGCATCCTCGGCTTCTGCAGCTAATGACACGTGCGATTCCTCCTACTGCGGGTTTGCAGGCTGTGGTTCGGACGGCGTTGTCGGCCGGAGACGGACGACCCCGGAACAGGGTAGGGCGTCGCTGCTGTGATGCTAGCCCCACACACCGAGGCGGCGTTGTGGGGATCACCACAGATTCTCTAACGATCGATAACGAACGCGTCCGACGAGACGGTACCCTGCGCCCCACCCGCCCCCGCACGGGGGCAACCCGTTGCGGGGCGACGGGTAGTCTGAGCACCCGTGACGAGGCTTATCGCAGACCGCAGAGTTCTCGGCATCCTCGTCCTGCTGGCGCTGCTCGTCGCCGCGGCGCTCGTGGTGCCGCACCCGTCGATCGGGCAGATCCGCGAGTGGTCGGAGTCCTTCCACGGGCCCGCGCTCGTGCTGGTCTTCTTCGCCGTGCACGCGATCGCGACGATCGCGCCGATCCCCCGCACCGTGTTCACCCTCAGCGCCGGGGTGCTGTTCGGCAGCGTCGTCGGCATCTCGGTGGCGGCCGCAGCGAGCACGGTCAGTGCGGTCCTGGCGTTCCTGCTGGTGCGGGCGGTGGGCCGCAAGGCCGTCGCCGAACGGCTGACACACCCGAAGGCGCAGGCGATCGACCTGCGGCTGGCGCGGCGCGGCTGGCTCGCGGTGGGCTCGCTCCGGCTGATCGCGGCGGCGCCGTTCTTCGTCGTGAACTGCTGTTGCGCGGTCTCGTCGGTGCGACTGCTGCCGTACACTCTCGCCACGATCGTGGGCATCATGCCCGGCACCGTCGCGGTCGTGCTGCTCGGCGACGCGCTCACCGGGCAGACCCATCCGGGCCTGATGGTGGTGACCGCCGTGTGCATCGCGCTCGGGCTCGGAGGGCTGTGGCTCGAGGCGCGGCTTCCCGAACCCGCGGGT
Organism: Rhodococcus sp. Z13; assembly: GCF_025837095.1. Taxonomy (NCBI): domain Bacteria; kingdom Bacillati; phylum Actinomycetota; class Actinomycetes; order Mycobacteriales; family Nocardiaceae; genus Rhodococcus; species Rhodococcus sacchari. The sequence continues at coordinate 2,227,394 of NZ_CP107551.1, read as the reverse complement.
TCCGCGCTCGACGCCCTGACCGATCCCGATCGGTCCCCCGTCTCCGACTAGTCCGCATCGAGGTGGTCGGCCAGGATCGGCCCGATAACCGTGAGCGGCTCCGGCGTCATCAGGTGGTCGTGGTCGCAGTCGACGACGTGCTCGGTGATCGTCCCCGAGATCCACGGCCGCCACGTCCCCGGTGACTCGCCCGCGTCCAGGGAACCGGCCGCGGCGCAGAACACCAGGTCCCCGTCGAAACTTCCGAGGCCGAGGTCCGTCCCGCCCGGGTCCGACTCCGCGAGGACCCGCTCTATGCGCCGGAGGCCGGCGGCGGACAGACCTGTCCTGTGGCCGACGGCGCGGTCGATCGCCGCGGCGGCGTCCTCGTACGACGGCTCGTCATCGCCCGGCACATCGATTCCCAGACCGGTCAGCATCCCCGCGAGGGTGAAGGTGCGACGCACCTGCGGCACCGGGTAGTAGTCGAGGATCACCAGGTCGACGGCCTCCCCCTGCACCCGCAACTCGACCGCCATGTGGTGCGCGAGAAGACCGCCCAGGGACCAGCCGAGCAACGCGTACGGCCCGTGCGGGCGCACCGCGCGCAGTTCCTCGACGTAGCGGTGGGCGAGTTCGGCGCGGCTTCCGTAGGCGGGCCCGCCGGACAACAAGGGCAGTTGCAGCCCGTACACCGGGCGGTCCGGCAGATACCGCAGCAGTCCCGTGTACACCCACGACAGTCCGATGGCCGGGTGCACGCAGAACAGCGGGGTCCGCCGGCCCTGCCCGCGGAGGGTGATCAGGACGTCGAGCAACCCCGTGACGGGAATCCGGGTGGTCGCCGCATCGTCGAGAACACGTGCCAGCGCCGCGGGTGTGGGCGCCCGGAAGATCAGCGACACCGGGACGTCCCGGTCCAGTTCGGTGCGCAGCGCCGAGACCACCGAGGCGGCACCGAGCGAGGTACCGCCGAGCTCGAAGAAGTCGTCGTCGGCGCCGATCCCGGTCAGGCCGAGTGCCGCGGCGAAGGCGCGCGCCACGAGCCGTTCGGTGGGTGTCTCCGGCGCACGGTACGGGGCGCGGGTGGGCGGGACCGCCGGTAGCGCCGACCGGTCGATCTTGCCGTTCGCGGTGATGGGAAGGTCCTCGACCACCATCAGGGCCGTCGGCAGCATGTAGCGGGGCAGCCGCGCGCCGGCGAACTGCAGGAGCTCGGCGGTCCCGATCGCCTCGCTCCCGATGGGGACCACATAGCCGACGAGCCGGTCGCCGGCGCCGTCGTCGCGGACGACGACCACCGCCCGCGCCACCGCCGGGTGCCGGACCAGGGTCTCCTCCACCTCCTGCAGTTCGATCCGCAGGCCCCGCAGCTTGATCTGGAGGTCGGTACGCCCGACGTACTCGGCGTCACCGGTTCCCGGGGGACGGCGCATCAGGTCCCCGGTGCGGTACATCCGCCGGCCGGCAGGCCCGAACGGATCGGCGACGAACCGGCTCGCCGTGAGCCCCGGCCGCCCGAGATAGCCGCGGGCCAGGGCCGGACCGGCGAGGTACATCTCCCCCACCGCCGCATCCGGGACGGGCTGCAGCCGCGAATCGAGGACGTACTCGACGAAGCCGGGCATGGGAGTGCCGATCGTGACGGGCCGGTCCGCGACGAGGGGGTCGAGCAGGTTCGACATCACCGTCGTCTCACTGGGCCCGTATCCGGCGACCATGTGGTGATCGCCGGCCCAGGCCTGCGCCAGGGCGGGAGGGCACGTCTCGCCGCCGACGCTCACGAAGATCAACGCCGGCAGGTCCTCGGGCCGGAGGGTCGCGAGCACCGCCGGTGTGGTGTAGAGGTGGGTGACGTCCGTGGCGGCGAGGACCCGGGCCAGTGCGTCGCCGGCGTCGATTCCCGGGGGCACCACCGCGAGCCGCGCGCCCGCCGAGAACGCCACGACCGATTCCAGCAGCGACGCATCGAAGACCGGCGAAATCGACTGTGCCACAACAGAATCGCTATCTGCCACGGTCGCGAGCCGGTGCGCCAGGTGGGCGATGCCGCGATGCGTCACCACCACCCCCTTCGGAGTTCCGGTCGACCCGGACGTGAAGATCACGTAGGCGGAGTTGTCGGTGCGCACGGGCGCCACGCGGTCGGCGTCGGTCACCGGTGCGGCATCGAACGCATCGAGGGTGGCTTCCTGCACGCACAGCGTCGGAGCGGTGACGGGAAGGGCGGGTTCGGGCCGGTCGACGAGCACGCGGGCCGGTCGCACCGCCGTGAGCACCGCCGCGGTGCGCTCGGCGGGATGATCGGGATCGACCGGCACGTACACCCCTCCGGCGCGCAGCACCGCGTGCATCGCGACCAGCCGCAGGAAGGAGCGTCGCATCGCGACGACCACGGGCGTCTCCGGTCCCACTCCACTCGAGATCAGCAGCCGCACAGCCTGATTCACCCGGCAATCGAGCTCGGCGTAGGTCCACCGGCAGCCGTCGTCGACCACCGCGACGGCCTCGGGTACCCGGCTCGTCCAGTCGTCGAGCAGCTCGGTCCACGTCCGCTCCCCACCCGGCGCCGGGGATGCCGTGGCGGGTGCGACCTCGTCGGCGACACGGATCCGACCGAGCGGCGCGTCCGGCCGGGTGACGAGCAGGGTCAGGACCCGGGCCACCCGGGCGACGATCCGTTCGGCGGTGGTGACGTCGAACAGATCCGGACGGTAGGTCAACCGCAGTGTCGGCCGGTCGGTGGGGTGGACGACGAGTGTGAGTGGATAGTGCCCGGAGTCGCGCACGGTGACCTCGTGCACGCACATCCCCGCGACGTCGACGGCCTCGGACAGGCCCGCGTGGTCGACGGGATAGGACTCGACCACCGTGAGGGTGTCGAAACCGGCGGCGGGCCCGGCGACGCGGGCGATGTCGGCCAGGCCGAGATGGTGCCGGTCCACCAGTTCGGCCTGTTCGGCGCGGACCCGGTCGACCAGCGCCCCGAGTGTCTCGTAGGCGTCGAGACGGACCCGGACCGGCACCGTGTTGACGAACAGCCCGACCATCTCCTCGATCCCGGGGACCTCGGCGGGCCGCCCCGAGACGGTGCTGCCGAACACGACGTCGTCCCGCCCGGTGAGCCCGGACAGCACGATTCCCCACGCGGTCTGCACGAGGGTTCCGACAGTGGTGGCCCGGGCGCAGACGAACGTCTCCAGGCGCCGGGTCGTGGCCGGGTCCAGCACGAGGCTCGTCTCCTCGGACAGGGCCTCGACGGGTGCCCGTAGGGCCGCCGGTGCGACGAGCGTGGGGCGATCGAGACCGCCGAGACGACGTGCCCACGCGGCGCGGGCGGCGTCGGTGTCCTGCCGGGTCAGCCAGTCCAGGTAGTCCCGGTAGGGCGGCACCGGCGGGAGTGCGGTGGTGACCCCGTCGGTGACGTAGAGCGCGAGCAGTTCCTTCAGCAGCAACGGGGTGGACCAACCGTCGAGCAGGATGTGGTGGTTGGTGAACACCACCCGCACGTCGTCCGGGCCCATCCGCACCAGGCTCAACCGCATCAGCGGACCGCGTCCCGGGTCGAATCGTCGTGTGCGGTCCTCGTCCCGGACCCGGGCGAGGGTGGCCGCCCGGGTCGCCGTGTCCGCCTCGCTCACATCCAGTTCGCGGATCGGGACGTCCACCTGCGTGTGCACCACCTGCACGGGGGGTGAGGAGGCGTCCATGACGAAGTTCACCCGCAGGTTGGGGTGCCGAGCCACCAGCGCGGCGGTACTGCGCCGCAGCCGTGCGGAGTCGACCGTCCCGCCGAGATGCAGGATCATCTGCACGGTGTAGGCATCGACCGATTCGGTCTGTACGGCGTGGAACAAGAATCCGGCCTGTAACGGGGTCAGCGGCCACACGTCCTGGAGATCGGGGTGACGCTGTTCCAGTTCCTCGATCCGCTCCTGACTCAGGCGGACCAGCGGCAGGTCCGAGGGTGTGCGGCCTCCCGCGCCCGGCGTGGTGGTGTGACGAGCGAGGCCGGTGAGCATGTCACACCAGAGCTCCGCGAGTTCGGTGACGTGCTCGCGCTCGAGTACGCCGGTGGCGTAGGCGAAGCCGGCGCGCAGCCGGGGTCCGTCGGAGCCGTCGACGATCCCGGCGTCGATCGAGAGCACTGCCGGTGCCGGTTGTTCCGGATCGAGTCCGCCCCCGAACTCGAGGCCGGGTTCCGGCACGGCGCCGAGCCCGGTGTCCGGCCCCGGGTTCGTGATCCGGCCCGGACAGTCGAAGACGATCTGCGGGGCCGGCAGGGGTTCGAGTGCTGCTCGCGTCTCGTCGTCGAGGTAACGGAGGATGCCGTAGCCGATCCCGTGGTCGGGGATCGCCCGGAGGTTCTCCTTGACGGCCTTGACGGCACGCCCGGCCGCGGCGGAGCCCTCGGCGACCGCGCGCGGGTCGACGCCGGCGAGGTCGAGGCGCACCGGATGGGTGGTGGTGAACCAGCCGACCGTGCGGGACAGGTCCGCGCCCGGTACCGCCTGTTCCTCCCGCGCGGGTCGTGCCAGGCTCAGCGTCACCTGTGGGAGGTCGGTACCGCGCCGAGCGCGCCAGGCCGTGACGGCCGCGGCCAGGGCGGCCAGCAGCCCGTCGAGCATCCCGCAGTGGAAGGCCGCCGGCAGGGCGGTGAGCAGCGGCGCAGTGGCGGAAGCGGGCAGTTCGACGGTGACGGTGTCGAGCGTCGCGCCGGTGTCGACGGCCGGGTCGAGCGGTCGGCTGCCGAGCAGCGGATCCGGGCCGGCCGCCATCGCCTGCCAGAACCCGAGTTCACCGCGGCGGGTGCCGCGTCGAGCCTCGTCGAGGAGACCGTGGGCCCAGCCGCGCACGGATGTGCCGACCGGCGCCAGGTCGGGTTCGTGGCCGTGGTCGAGGCGGGTTGCCGCCGTGACCAGCTCCGTGAGCAGGATCCGCCAGGAGGCCACGTCCGTCACCGTCCGGTGGGCGACGAGCAGGAGCCGGGAGGATGCGCCGGTGTCGAAGTGGACGGCCTGCAGCATCACCCCGGCCATGGGGTCCAGCCGCCCGGTCGCGGCGTCGAGTTCGGTGTCGGCGAGCGCATCGAAGCCCGGCCCGGAGACGGCTTCGACCTGCCGGTGCCGCAGGATCATGGCCGCGGGGACGGCCCCGGCCGGTCGGGTCTCGAGACACCAGCGGTCCGCTTCACGGGACAGGCGGGCGCGGAGCATGTCGTGCCGGTCCAGCACCGTCTGCAGGGCGGCGGTCAGGTTCTCCGGCCGGATGCCGTCGGGCAGCGGCACGAGCACGGACCGGTGGCAGCGGGGGAAGCACCGCTCGCCGGTGAGCAGCCCTTGCAGGATCGGGGTGAGCGGAACCTCGCCGACTCCACCCCCGGGTGGTTCCTCCGGTCTCGCGGTGGCCGGGCCGTCCGCGGCGACCCGGGCGAGCGCGGCGACGGTCTCGTGGTCGAAGACGTCCCGCGGGGTGAACACCAGTCCGGCGGCCTTCGCGCGCGCCGCCAGCTGGATCGCCATGATCGAGTCGCCGCCGAGGGCGAAGAAGTTGTCGTCGATACCCAGCTCGTCCGGGCAGCGGTGCAGCACGTCGGCGAAGGCGTCGACGAGGGCCCGTTCCACGGGTGTCCGGGGTGCCCGGCGTCTCGCGGCGCGGCGGTCGGGCGCGGGCAGGGCAGCCCGGTCGACCTTTCCGTTCGCGGTGAGCGGCATCGCCCGCAGGGGCGCCACCACGGCGGGCACCATGAACTCGGGCAGCCGGTCCGCGAGCGCGGCCTTCAGCGCGGAGGCGTCCGGAGTCCGCCCGTCCTCCGGCACCACGTAGGCCACCAGCTGCTCGGTTCCGGTGTCGTTCCGGATCACCGCTGCGGCCTGTGCGATGTCGGGCCGGTTCAGCAACGCCGCTTCCACCTCACCGAGCTCGATGCGGTGGCCGCGCAGTTTCACCTGCAGGTCCACCCGACCGATATAGGACAGGCGAAGTGCGGACGGTTCGTCCGGTCCCGCGTCCTCCCCGGAGGTCCAGTACACGAGGTCGCCGGTGCGGTACATCCGGGATCCGGGGGCGCCGAACGGATCGGCGACGAACCGGGTGGCGGTGAGCCCGGGCCGGTGGTGGTAGCCGCGGGCGAGTCCCGGACCGGACGGATGGAGTTCGCCTGCCACTCCGATCGGCACCGGCTGCAACCGCGCATCGAGGACCACGGCGCGGAACCCGGGTCCGGGTCCACCGAGGGCGGGGGGCTCGCCGGGGACGAGATCGGCCGCGCTCATCTGCACGGTGGTCTCGCTGGGGCCGTAGCCGTTGATCATGCGGCGGCCCGGGGCCCATCGCTGCACCAGCCGCGGCGGGCAGGCCTCTCCTCCGACGACGACGGAGAGGTCCTCCAGGCTGTCGGGATCGAGGGTGGCGAGCACCCCCGGCGGGATGCACAGATGGGTGATCCGCTCGGCGTGCATGGCCTCGGCGAGTTCGGTTCCGGACAGGTGTGGTGGCCCGACCACCAGGTGGCCCGCTGCGCCGACGGCCGTGAGCAGCTCGAGGACCGCCAGGTCGAAGCTCGGGGAGGCGCCGTGCCAGACCCGGGCGTCGGTGTCGGCCAGTGTGCGGATCCAGGCGACCAGGTTCGCCAGGCCCCGGTGCGTGACCACGACGCCTTTCGGGCGCCCCGTCGAACCCGAGGTGTAGATGAGATAGGCCGCGTGGTCGGGGTGCAGGGTCGCCCGCCGGTCCGCGGAGGTCACGGGGCCGGAGGGGTGATGTGCCCGTGCTGCGGTCCCGTCGGGGTCGTCGAGCACCGTCCACGGCACCGCATCGGGGAGTTGCAGTCGTTCCGCCCGGGTGGTCAGGCCGAGCACGGCCCCGCAGTCGCGCAGCATGAAGTCGATCCGCTCGCGCGGGTAGGTGGGGTCGATCGGTACGAAGGCGGCGCCGGTCTTGGCGACGGCCCAGGTCGAGAGCACCGAGTCGACGGACCGCGACATACCGATCGCGACGGTCCGGTCCGGTCCGGCACCGAGGTCGACGAGCAGGCGGGCGAGCCGGTTCGACCGTTCGTCGAGTTCCCGGTAGGACAGCCGGGTGGTGCCGCACGAGAGGGCATCGGCCTCGGGGGCACGTGCCACGGCGTCGCCGAGGATGTCGGGCAGCAGCCGCACCGGTTCGGCGGGTGGTCCGCTCGCGGGGACGAGGGCCCGCCGTTCGGCCGGGCCCAGCAGGTCGAGGTCGCCGACGGGTGCGGCCGGGTCGGCAACGGCGGCCGCCAGGAGCGTCTCCAAGCGTTGCGCGAACCGCGCGATCTCGGTCGCGGTGTACCGGTCGGAGGCGTACCGGATCCGGAGCGGGTTGTGCCGATCGGGGACGGACAATCCCAGTTCCACCGCCCCGCGCGCGGTGTCGTCCGCGCCCGGGCCGGTGTCGTCGGCCCGGTCGAGCGTGACGCGGAACAACGGTGCCCGGGAGCCGTCGCGGGTGGGGGCCAGCGCCTCGAGCAGAGCCGGGAGGGGCACGGCCGCGTGGGCGAGCGCGTCCTCGACGGTCCGGCGGACGTCCGTGAGCAGCTCGGAGAACGTCCGCTGCGGCTGCGTGCGGACCCGCACCGGCAGCACCGCGCCGGATGCGGGGGGCACCGTACATCCGAGGACGATGTCACCGACGCCGGTCGTGCGGGCGAGGAGGACGACGACGGCGGTGTGCACGAGGGTGGACGTGTCGGCACCGTACCGTTCGGCGGTGGTGTCGAGGGCGCGGAGCAGATCGGTGTCGAGCCGGCGGGTGTGTTCCGCCCACCGGTGGGACGACCCGGGTGCCCCGGCCCCACCCCCGCCGGGGAGGGGCGCGGGTGGGGTCGGGGCACCGGCCAGGACCGTGGCCCAGTGTTCGAGCAGGGCGGTCGCCTCGTAGCGCGGCGCGGCCGCCGCGGCACTCGGCGGATGGATCGAGCCGAGCGGCATCGCCGGGTCCGCAGTGGTGAACTCGTCGAGTATCTCGGTGAATCGTGCGCACTGTGCGTCGATCTCGTCCTGCCGGTACCGGTTGGGGTTCGCCCGGAACTCGACGACGGTGCCGGTGGGTGCGCTGCGACGGTGGACGGTGATCAGCCGGTCCCCCACCGGACCGCGGGACAGCACGTGCGGGATGCCCGCGACATCCCCCACCCTCGGCTGCTGGTCGAAGAGCATGACGTTCACCAGCGGTACCGAGAACCTGGACACGGCTTCGTGACCGGCGCGGCGGATGTCGTCGAGGCCACAGGCCTGATGACGTAGGGCCCCGACCAGTTCGACCTGGGTGCGGCGGACGAGATCGTCGACCGATTCGTCCGGATCCACCCGGATCCGCAGGGGAACGACGTTGACGAGCATCCCGGCGGAGCGGCGCAGTTCGGCGGTGGTGCGGGCGGAGACCGGGATGTTCACGACCACCTCGCGCCGGCCGGACAGACGTGAGAAGAAGCAGGCGGCGGCCGCGAGCACCACGGCGGCGGAGGCGTCGCGGGTCCCGTCCGGTCCGGTACCGACCGTGTCCGGCAGTTCCGTCTCGGCGGTGAGCGTGCGCGCCGTGGGAGGAACGTCGGTGGTCTCGACCGCACCGGGGAGGCCGACGATGCGTTCGGTCCAGTAGTCACGGTCTGCGGCGAATCGTCGGGACGCACGGTACTGCCGGTCCTTCTCGTAGAGGGACCGCAGCGAGGCGGGCGGTTTCGCCCGGGGCACGGGCGTGTCGGTCGCCCGGCTCTCGAGCGCCTGGGAATACAGTTCGGCGCCGCGACGGATCAGGATCATGGCCCCGAAGCCGTCGAGCGCGACGTGGTGTGCCTTGACGTAGACGAGATGGTGCGCGTCGCCGATCCGGAGGAGGACGATCCGGCACAGCCGGTCGGACAGGAGGTCGACGGGTGTCTCCACGTCCCGACGGAGCCATTCCTCGGCTTCTGCGCGCGGATCGGGTGCGTCACGGAAGTCGAGCACCTCGGTGTCGAATCCGACGTGTTCGTCGACGAGCTGGAAGGGTCGCCCGTCCACCTCGAGCAGACGCAGGAACACCGTCTCGAACTCGCGTCCTGCCGTCGCCGAGGCCCAGCGCACCAGGTCCGGGTCGAGATCGCCGTGGAATTCGACGTACTGGGCGATCACGAAGGGAACGTCGGGCAGGAGTTGCTGAGCGATCCAGATGCCGTACTGGGCGGGACTCAGAGGAAATGCGCCGGCGGGTACGCTCGCGGAGGGCGTTTCGGCGGATTCGACGGGAATGCTCATGACGGACCCTTCGCGAAGATGCCGAATTTTCTTGTATTCGGCACGAATCCCCGACGCGGCCGGTGCCGGTGAGAATTGCGCGCTCGTACAACTTTCCCGGATTCCGGATCGACATCACCACAGGAATACATGCGTCAGCCTAGGTTCGGAAACCGCTCTTCCGCAATGCCTTGGGGCGGAATGGAATCCGCAGGGAGTCGCCGCACCGGACGACTGATCCCGGCAATCGGAACATTCTCAGCAAAACCCTAGCCTCGGGCATTCATGCCGATTGAGCGGAAACCCGTGTCAATCACGAAGAATGATGCTCTGAGCTGGGATAATTCGACTTGCGAAGGTTGAATCAGTCCCAGTTCGAGGAGCACCATTCCGGTGAGCAAGTCTACGTCCCCCTATCCCCACCTGTCCGCATCAGCCACCGGAACCGGCCTCGTGTCGCATGCCGGAGCCGTCCTGCTGCTGCGCACCGCGGAGAAAACCGGACTTGCCACGGCATTGACGACCGAACTCGCACCGTATCGAAAGCCGTTGACCCGACACGATCCCGGCAAGATCGTCCTCGACCTCGCGGTATCCCTCGCACTCGGTGGGGACTGCCTCGCCGACATCGCACAACTGCGCGCTCACCCCGAACTGTTCGGTGCGGTGGCCTCCGACCCGACCGTCTCCCGCCTGATCAGCAGGTTGGCCGCCGACACCGACACCGCACTGGCCGCGATCGACCGGCCGCGCCACCGCCCGCTCCCACGCCTGGGCCGCTGCCGGCACATCGGCTCCCGACCATGCCATCGACGAAGCGCATCCGCTGGTCCTCGACATCGATGCCACCCTGGTCACCGCGCATTCCGAGAAGGAACAGGCCGCCCCGACGTTCAAGCGAGGGTTCGGTTTCCATCCGTTGTGCGCGTTCGTCGACCACGGCACCGGCGGTACCGGTGAACCCGTCGCGATGCTGCTGCGGCCGGGTAACTCGGGATCGAACACCGCCTCCGATCACATCACCGTGGTGCAGGACGCACTCGCACAGTTGCCGCTCGACCCGGCATACCGGGTCGGGAAGAAGGTACTGGTCCGTATCGACGGCGCCGGCGGTACCCACCACCTGATCGAGTACCTCACCAAGCGTCGCCTATCGTACTCGATCGGATTCGGGTTGACCGACGCCCACGCCGACGCGATCGATCTGGTTCCGGAACAGGCATGGACCCCGGCCTACGACGCCGACGGGCAGGTCCGCGACGGTGCCTGGATCACCGAGATCACCGACCTACTCGACCTGTCCACCTGGCCGAAAGGCATGCGGGTGATCGTCCGGAAGGAGCGCCCACACCCCGGTGCGCAGTTGCGGTTCACCGACCGCGACGGCCTACGCCTGACCGCGTTCGTGACGAACACCCGCCGCGGTCAGCTGCCAGATCTGGAGTTGCGGCATCGGCGACGGGCTCGGTGCGAGGACCGGATCCGGGCAGCGAAAGCCACCGGCTTGCAGAATCTTCCGTTGCACGGTTTCGACCAGAACCGCATCTGGTTGGCGCTCGTGCAACTGGCATGCGAGCTGCTCGCGTGGATGCAGATGCTCGCCTTGACCGAGGTTCCAGCGCGGCGGTGGGAACCGAAACGGCTGCGGCTGCGGTTGCTGTCGATCGCCGGGAAGATCGCCCGGCATGCCCGCCGTGTTCGTCTGCGACTGGCTGCGACAGCTCCGGATGTCGATCTTCTCGTGGCCAGCCTGAACCGGCTCGCAGCGCTACCTGCGCCTGCGTGACCTGCATGTACCAGTTTCATCGAGACGAAAGGACACGATTTCCGGGGCCGTGGACCCCGACGCCACCCGACCGTGTCGGGCAGTCGACCGTGGATGCACGCCGGATCCACGGTTTCCGGCTCTTCGCAGTTAGCAGTGGTACTGGTGCCGGCTGGGTGCGACCCGACGTGACCGTCGAGTGCAGGCCCAGCGTACCCGGCGGCGTTGGTTCTCCGGGGTACGGAATCCGAACGCGATGCGGCCGACGTGCTTGACGATCCGGTTGTAGCCTTCACTGCGCGCATTCGACAGGCCGGTGGTGATCGCCAGGATCATCGGTTCCTGCCACGCCGAGATGGTCGTCGCCAGCTTGCCGATCTCCGGGACCCGGCATGCCGCGCAGAACGTGTAGAACCGGTACAGTCTGTCCCGGATTTCATGGCGAAGGCCACCACGGTCGGTGCAGCGCAACACATCGCGCAGTAGTTCTTTGACGATCCATGCGGCGGCGATGTCCCCGTGCGGGTCGGCGGAGGTCAGCTTCTCGAACAGGGCCGATCGTTGTTCGTTGGTCAGGCGTTCGGAGGCCCTCAACAACCGTCGTCGATTGATCCATTCGACATCGCTCTTGCGGCCGCGCCGACCCCGCTCGGCCTGGGTGACCCTGCGCCGGACGGTATCGACCATCTCGTTGGCCTTCTTGACCAGGTGGAACCGGTCCACCACCAGTTGTGCGTGCGGCAGTGCCTCGCGCACCGCCTTTGCGTACACCGTCGACATGTCGATCGCGACATGGGTGATCTGTGCCTTCCACGTCTCGTCGCGGGCGTCGAACCAGTCGATCACCACGGCGGAGGTGCGTCCGTTGACCTGCGCCAGCAACCCTTGATCGCCGGTCAGGTCGACCAGTCCGGTGTCCCACCGGTCCACCCACGACCGCACACCGGTGTCCGGATCGGTTTCCCATTTCGCCTTCCCGCGGCGGGTTTCATCGATCCCGAGGACGACCACCGGTTCGGGTTCGCCGGCCAGGGCGGCGTCGGCGACCACGACGAGGTGGCCGTGGACGGTGTGCCCGGCGCACCCGTAGTCGCCCGCGACCGCGGCGACCGACCGGTCCCCGTCGAGGACCGCCTCGACCAGCAGCGCCTTCGCTCGTGGCGTGACCCGTGCCCGGGACGGCACCCCCGGCGTCGACTCGGTGAACACCTTACGGTCACAGGCGCTATTGGTGCACAACCATTTCCGTTTCCGCCACACCAGCAGTGGACGGTCGGGTCCGACCTGCACGTCCCGCGGTCTGGTGGTGACCCAGCCCTTCGAACGCGTGGACTTCTGCCCGCACTGCGGGCACACCCCGACCCACTGTGGGGCCGTCGCGATCTGCACGATCCGGCTGCCCTCGACCGTGCGCTGCACCGATTCGACGATGACGCCGTCGAGATCGAGCAGCAATGAACTACCGTGGTGCATGCCCGCGTTCCTTGCTGTCCTGGATGCCTGAGAACACCCAGCTCACAAGGGCGCGGGCCCTTTTTCAATCACCGACACGGCAACGGCGTCGATCGACACCCGCCCCTACCAAGTGCGAAGAGCCCGGTTTCCACACCCAATCCGAGACCGCTCAGGCCGGCACGCGGTCCGCGCGAAAGATTGAGGCTAGAGTTCGTTTTCGGATATGGAGCGAACCCACGGTCCGGGATATGCTCGATTCAGGACTTCGAAGTCCAATCGACGAGCAAAACATTCCTGAAAGGATTCTTTACCCGCTCGCGTCGATCCGATCGCTTCGACAGGGGGATTCGTCAATAGTTTCCATCTTTCCCTCCACGGAAACAAGGATGCCGACATGTCGATGCAGAGACATGTGGGGCCCCGGTCGGGCACGGTCTGGGCGGACCTCTTCGGAGACCTCCCCGACCACTCACACGAAGCGAGCGCGCAGGTGCTGCGAGCGTGGATCGGTGGCTATCTCGTCGAACCCCACCCGGACCTCGGTCGCGCCGGACCCGTGTGCCCCTTCGTGCGCCCTTCCGTCGAGAAGCACCTCTTCGGCGTGGCGTTCGTGCACGGAGCCCACGTCGACGCCGGCACGCTGACCACCATCGTGGCCGACCAGTACGATCTCTACCTCCGCCTGGTCGACGAGGACGACAGGGACCGCACTCTGAAAGCACTGGCCACCGTGCTGCCCGATCTCACGGACTTCACCGTGATCGACGAGGTGCACGCCGGCTGCAAGTCGCGGTTCGTCGAACGCGGATGCATGCTCGGCCAGTTCTATCCCGGATGCTCCCAGCCGGGACTGTGGAACCACGACTTCCACCCACTCGACGCCCCGCTTCCGATGCTGGTCGCGCGCAACATGATGACGACGGACTTCCCGTTCCTCATGGGCCGCCCGGAATGGCTGCGGGCCTATTTCAAGAAGTTCGCTCCGGGGCTGCCCTCGGCGTTGCGCCTGATCCTGGCGAAGCGGATGACCTACGAGGGGGATGTCGTCGAGGCGATCACCGCCCACCACGAGATGGTCGGCAACGAGCAGGCCCACTGACCTCTCTGCAAGCTCGGAGACTTGCATTCTTCCGATCAAGTATTCAGACTTGACGGATGTTCGTGCTGACCGTCGACCAGCGAGACAGCCGTCGCGACGTCGACCGCGTCGCGGATCTGCTCACCGACCTGCGCGACGCCCCGCTGCTGCGCCCCTTCGAACGCACCGCGGGCGACGAGATCCAGGCCGTCACCGACGATCCGGTGGTGGTCGTCGATCTCGTCCTCGACCTGCTGCGTCGCGAACACTGGAGCATCGGTGTCGGCGTCGGCCCCGTCGAACACCCCCTCCCGGAGCAGACCCGGGCCGGGCGCGGCCGCGCCTTCGAACACGCCCGCAGCGCCGTCGAACGCGCCAAGAACGCGCCGGGCCGGGTCGCCGTCGACGGGGCGGACAGCGACGCGGCCGGCGACGCCGACGCCGCCCTGACATTGCTCGCCACCCTCGTGCTGCGTCGCTCCGCCCAGGGGCACGAGGCCGTCGACCTCGCCCGCGAAGGCCTGTCGCAGGCCGGGATCGCCGAACGCCTGGGCATCAGCCGCCAGGCGGTGTCCCAGCGGCTGACCACCGCCGCCTGGCAGGCCGAGGTCGCCGGGCGCGAACTCGCGCGCCGTCTCCTGGAAAGGGCCGATCGGTGACCGTTCTCGCGCTGCTGTGCCTGGCCACCGCCGCCCTCGCACCCCTGCTCGCGTTGCGGCCGGCGCTGCTGTGGCCGGGTGCGGGACTGAGCGTCGCCGGGCTCGCCGGTGCGGCACTGGCCGCGACGGCCGTCGCACCCGTGCACGGTGTCGCGCTCGCCGCGACCCTCGTCCTCACCGCCCTGGCCGCGATCACCGGCGGTGGCCCGGCCGTGCTCGTGGCGTTCCGGATCGCCCGCCGTCAGCCGGACGCCGGACCCGAGCCCTCTCCCCCGCCCGGCCCGCTGCGCGGCGGCCGGGTCATCGGCGCGCTCGAACGCGGCGCCGTCGCCGCCTCGATCCTCGCGGGGTGGCCGGAGGGCATCGCCGTCGTCATGGCGGTCAAGGGCCTGGCCCGGTATCCGGAACTGCGCAACCCGAACGCCTCCGAGCAGTTCATCATCGGCACCTCCACCTCGGTGCTGTGGGCGGTCGCGGTGTGCGGAGCGGGGAACGCGCTGCTCAGCTGACCGTGTCGAGCTGTCGGGCCTCCTCGATGCGCCGCTGGATCCGGCGCATCCCCCGCAACCACCGTTCGGTATCCGCCGCCCGCCCCGCGTAGTAGTCGGCGACCTCGGGGTGCGGCAGGATCAGGAACCGGTCGTCCGCGAGTGCGCGCAGCACCTCGTCGGCGACCTGCTCGGGGGTGATCACCCCCGATTCGAAGATCACCCGCCCCGCGGCGTCGGTCGGCAGCAGATCCGTCGCCACACCCTGCGGGCACAGGCACTGCACGATCACACCCTTGTCCCCGTAGGTGGCGGCGAGCCACTCGGCGTGGGCGACGGCCGCATGCTTGGTCACCGAGTAGGCCGGGGATCCCAGCATCGTGAGCAGTCCCGCCGCCGACGCCGTCGCCACGAACCGGCCACGGCCCCGCTCGAGCCATTCCGGCAGCAGCAGCCGGGCCGCCCGGACGTGCCCCATGACGTTGACGTCCCAGGACAGCTGCCAGGCCGCCTCGGTCTCGGCCGCCCCCGTCTCGACGCCGGCGTTGGCGAACCAGATGTCCACCGCACCCAGCGCGGCCTGCGCGCGGGCGACGAGATCGGCGACGCCGTCCTCCCCGGCGGCGTCGCCCGGGGCCGCGATCCCACCGATCTCCTCGGCGACCCGCGTGCAGGCCTCGGCGTCGAGGTCGTTGACGACGACCCGAGCTCCGGCCCGGGCGAGCCGGTGCGCGAGGGCCCGGCCGATGCCGTGCCCGGCACCGGTGACGACGGCGCCCGCGTCCCGGAGGTGTTCCGGTCCGGTCTCGTGGGTCATGGATTGTCCTTTCCTCCGCGCCGGCGCCGGCCGGCGAACAGGGCGGCGCCCTGTGGTCGATGGGGGTCAACGGGCGCTGTGCCCGGTGGCGAACGGGTCGCCGCCGGGCACAGCGCGGGTCGGTACCGGGCTCGACGCCCGGCGGTCGTCACATCTTGCTGAGGGCGTCGGCCCCGCCGACCAGCATCGCGGCGGCGACACCGACCGCGGTGACCCCGGTCATGACCAGGGCGACGGCGGCGACGAGCGGGTATCCGCCGTTGGACCAGTACTCGAACAAGATGGTGCCCATCACCTGGGTCTGCGAGGCCCGCACCAGCAGCGACGCGGTGAACTCGTGGGTGAGCAGCACGAACAGCAGTGCCGCGGTGCCGCCGAGGCTGCCCCGCATCAGCGGCAGCAGGATCTTGACGTTGGTCGCGACGAAGCCGGCGCCACTGACCCGGGAGGCCTCGAGATAGGTGTCGCCCAGGGCGAGCATCGACGACAGCTGCATGCGGGTCGCGAACGGCAGCATCAGCGTGACGTACACCAGGATCACCACCCACGGGGTGCCGTAGAGCACCAGCGGTCCGCGGGTGTAGGTGAGCAGGAAGGCCGCACCGAAGATCACCGCGGGCACACCGAGCGGCATCGAGACGAGGACGTCGGCGACGACCCGCAGGATCGGGTACCGCGTACCGCGGACGATGAGGTTCGCGGCCACGAATCCGAGTGGCAGCACGATCGCCATGGCGACCAGGGAGAACATCACGCTGTTGCTCACGGCCGCGGGCACGGCCGAACCGGAGAAGATGGTCCGGAAGTTGTCGAAGGACAACGCCGAGAACGTGATCGTCCCGCTCCAGTACCGCGACAGGGCGACGAACACCAGCGCGAGCAGCGGCAGCACCGTCGACAGCAACGAGAACAGCAGGATGATCGCCACACCGGTCTTCGAGGGGCGCCCCTGGGAGCGGAACGCCTTACCGCCGTGGGTGACGAAACGGCGCTGGTTGCCGAGCAGGGCCTTCTGGGCGAAGACCACGACGATCCCGACGATCAGCAGCGGGGAGCCGAGGGCCGCGGCGGTGGCGAACTGCGCCGGCGAATCGCTGATCTGGAAGTACATCTCCGTGGTCAGCACGCTGACGCCGGTGTTGGTGCCGAGCAGCAACGGCCCGGTGAACTGGCCGAGGCCGAGCAGCAGGGCGACGCCCGCGCCGTAGATCAGGGTGGGCCGCAGCAGCGGAAGGGTGATCTTGAAGAAGACCTTCCATTCCGGCAGGCCCGAGACCTGCGCCGCCTCGATCATCTCGGAGTTGATGTTCTCGAACCCGGACCGGACGAACATGTACACGAACGAGCTCAGGGAGAAACCGGTGATGATGACGATCCACTGGATGGAGTAGATGTCGATCGGGCCCTCCTCGAGGTGCGACCACCACGGCAGGTTCCGCAGCATCGCGTTGAGGTAGCCCGGGCGCGGGGAGAGCAGGAACGCCCAGCCGACGATGGCGGCGACGGCGGGGATCACGATCGGCAGGATCGGCAGGATCTGCAGCACCGCGAGCCGCCGGGGCAGCCGGTTCGCCGCCCATGCCAGGGCGGTGCCGAGCACCATCGCGATGACCAGCGATCCGAACGCCAGACCGACGGTGTTCCACAGGATCTGGCCGATGCGCGGCAGCCCGAAGGCCCGGCTGTAACCGGCGGCGCCGTCCTCGAAGGCGGTCGCCTGCAGCCGAACTACCGGCAGCACGACGAGATAGCCGAGCAGCGCCACGAAGGCAATGACGCCGAGGCGTCGGGCCACGACCCGCACCGCCTCGTTCTGCAGGCCGCGGGGAACGCTCGTGGGGGCCTCGCCGACTTCACGGGTCGGCAGTGTCATGACAGCCATGTCCGCCCTCACCCCACCAGAGCGCCGGTCAGCGCCTGCTGCGGCACGGCCAGCGCGTTGCCGTCGGTGTCGAAGGTGCGGGCGTCGCGCGGATCGAACGCGAAGATCATCGTCGCGCCGCGGTTCACCGTGCGGGGCGTGCGCGCCGAATCGAAGGTCGGGATCCGGGCGTGCAGCTGGCGGCGCACCGCACCGTCGCCGACCACCGAGCACATGACGTCGAAGTGCAGGCCGCCGTACTCGACGTCGTCGACGGTCACGGCGACACCGGCCTCGCCGGGCAGCAGGTCTGCGACGTCGGTCACCAGACGGATCTTCTCGGGGCGCAGGCGCAGGACGAACTCGCCGGCGGCGACCGTCCCCGGTTGGGTTCCGTGGATCTCGGTGCCCAGCGCGTACCACCGTCCGTCGACGTATTCGCAAGGCAGCCGGTTGGACATGCCGGTGAAGCCGGCGACGTACTCGTCGACGGGCTCCTCGAAGACCTCGCGCGGCGGCCCGATCTGGACGATGCGGCCGGCGCGCATGATGGCCATCCGGGTGCCCAGCGCCAGCGCCTCGCTCTGGTCGTGGGTGACGAACACGGCGGTGAACGGCTTGCGCTGGTGCAGGTCGTGCAGTTCCGCCCGGACCTGGTCGCGCAGCCGCGCGTCGAGATTGCTCAGCGGTTCGTCGAACAGCACGAGGTCGGGGTGGGAGACGAGGCCGCGCGCCAGCGCGACGCGCTGCTGCTGGCCGCCGGACAGTTCGGCGGGAAGCCGGTCGAGCAGCCGTTCGCAGTCGACGAGGGCGGCGGTCTCCTCGACGCGACCGCTCGCGAGGGCGTCGGTGAGCTTGCGGGACTTGAGCGGGTAGGCGATGTTCTTGCGCACGGTCATGTGGGGCCACAGGGCGTACGACTGGAAGACCATGCCGATGAAGCGCTTGTCGGGCGGCAGGTTCACGCCGCGGGCTCCGTCGTAGACCACCTGGTCGCCGAGGGTGATCGAGCCGCTCGCGGGCTGTTCGAGCCCCGCCAGGCACCGGAGGGTCGTCGTCTTGCCGCAGCCCGAGGGGCCCAGCAGCACGAGGAACTCGCCGTCCTCGATCTCGAGGTCGAGGTGGTCCACGGCCACCGTCGGGGGCTTGCCGTCGAAGTTCTTCAGGAGTTGGCGTATCGAGACGTGGGACATCGTGTACTCACTTTCTGACCGGCGGGGATCAGGCCTCGGTGGCGGACAGGGCCGTGGCCGCCTCGCGGGCGGGTTCGGAGGACGGGGTGCCGCCTTCCCGGTCCGAGCGACCGGTCGCGAGCCGATACAGACGCTGGGCGTGATCGTCGGCGGTGCCCCACAACACGCTCGAGCTCAGGGCCCGGCGGTAGTAGAGGTGTGCGGTGTGTTCCCAGGTGAAACCGATGCCCCCGTGCACCTGGATGTTGGTGGCGGATGCCAGGCCTGCGGCGTCCCCGCAGGTCAGCGCGGCGATCGCGGCGGCCTCGGCGAGATCGTGGTCCGTTCCCTCCTCGATCGCCCAGGCGGCGTGGGCCACCGCGGAGTCGGCGAGTTCGACGGCGACGGCCACCTCGGCGAGCATGTGCTTGATCGCCTGGAACTCGCCGATGAGCCGACCGAACTGGATGCGTTCCTTCGCGTAGCCGACCGCGGCGTCCAGGCAGGCGCGGGCGACACCGAGGCTGTCGCAGGCCAGGGCCACCAGGGCCAGGTCGCGGACCCGGGCGGGTTCGGGACGGTCGGTGAGCAGGGTCGCCGGGGCTGCGGCCGCCTCGAGACGGGCGAGGCTGCGGGTCGCGTCGGTGGTCTCCATCCGCTCGACCCGAAGGTCCGTGCGCTCGACCGCGTACAGCCCCAGCGCTCCCCGCCGGTCGACGGCGTGGACCAGGACGGTGTCGGCGATGTCGGCGTCGAGGACGAAGTGGACTGTTCCCGTGAGGGTTACGGCTCCATCGGTGTCGTCGGCCCGCAGGATCCCCTCTCCCGGGGAGTCGAGGCCGTCGCCGGGGATCACAGTGGCGACGATCCGGGTGCCGGCCGCGATCCCGGTGAGCAGGTCACCGGCGAGCGGGTGTTCCGGGCAGCGGGCCAGCGTGCCGGCGGCGACGACGCCGCCGAGCACCGGGACCCGGGTCAGTTCCGCCCCGAGGGTTTCGAGGACGGCCGCCACCGTGGCGTAGGAGGTGCCGAGGCCGCCGAAGGATTCCGGGACGGCGAGGGCCCCGACGCCGACCTCGCGGCCGAGCACCGACCACAGGTCGTGATCGACGGGCCCGTCGCGGTACACCCGCTCGGATCGTCCGTCGGCGGGGTCGGTCCTGCCGACGGCGGCCCGGATGGTGTCGACGAGGAGCGCCGTGTCCTCGGCGCCGGCCGCGCTCGAGAGAATCATGGTGTCGCCTTTCCTGGGTGCCGGGTGTGCTCAGTCCGAGGACGGGAGGGGACGGGCCTGCTTCTCGGCGAGGACCGCATCGCCGACGGCCAGGGGGCCGGCGCCGGGCCGCACGCACAGCACCTCGACTCCTCCGCCCTCGTAGCGCTTGCCGATGAGCAACCCCGGATCGGTCACGGGTGCCGCGGGGGTCTCCGCATCGGCGGCCATCGGCGCTCCCCCGCAGAGCAGGGGGCCGGTCACGCCGTCGTCCACGCGGACGACCACGACCTCGGCGCCGCAGACGGGGCTCTTGAGACGTTCTCCGACCTTCATCTTTCGTCGTTCCTCTCGTGTCCGGGACCGGTCACGGTCACCGGAGGGACGGGGGCGCCCGTACGACGGGCGCTCCCCGCCGGTGTGGTGGCTGGGGATGTGTCAGGCAGGGATGCGGTTACTGGCTGGAACCGAACATGTCCGTGAACTCCGCACGGAACGCCTCGGTCTCGTCGGCGGTGACGACCCGGCCACTCACCCAGATACCGTCCGCGGAGGTCGCGGCCGTGGGGATGTCGGGCAGCACTGCGCCGGCGCGGCTGGCGACGGCCTCCTGACCGGCCTTGGTGACCAGGAAGTTCGCGAACAGCTGCGCGGCGTTGGGATGCGGCGCGGTCGCCGGCACCCCGGTGAGGAAGGGTGCGCCGAACACCGGCGAGGGCATGCCGGATTCGACGGGAGCTCCGGCCTCCTTCTCCGCGGTGAGCGGCAGGGTGTAGACGGTGGCGGCGAGTTCACCGGAGGTGAGCGCCTGCGCCATGGCCTGCGCGCCCGGGTACGTGCGGGGCTTCTGCGCTGCGAGACGTTCGACGTAGTCCGGCGAGACCGTCTCCTCGAGGTAGTCGTAGAAGTCGACGACCGCCGACGACACGGGGAGCATCACCCCGATCTTGCCGTCCGCGAGAGCAGGATCGAGCAGATCCTCGTAGCCGTCGATGCCGTCCGGGACACGACTGGTGTTCCAGCCGTAGGTGAGGACGGCGGCGGACGAGACGAAGATCCGGTCGTCGTCGCGCAGGAACTTCTCGCGATCGAATTCGGGAGCGCCGAAGGCGGGACCGGTGACCGGGACGAAGTAGTCCTCGGCGAGCTTCTCGTCCACCCAGGGGCGGGAGGCGGTCGCGATGAGGTCGGCCGTGTGCCGGCCGGTGTCCGCTTCCGCCGCGAGCTTGGTCTGGAGGTTGGCGTCGGTGTCGCGGACGATCTCGACGTCGATGCCGTAGACGGATTCGAAGCGGGAGGCGAGTTCCTGCAGGTTGTCCGTCGCCTGGCCGGTGAAGTAGGTGATCGAGCCCTCCTGCTTGGCTGCTTCGATCACCTCCTCCCAGGCACCGTCACCCGCTGGGCCGAGGTCTTCTTCCGAGATCTCGGCGGCACTACCGGAACCGCATGCGGCAGCAGCGAAGGTTGCTGCGGCGATGCCGATTCCGGCGAGGGAGCGACGAAACGACGCAAGTCTCATGGCAGACCTTTCGGGGGATGATCCGACGGGGTCCGGCGACCGCACATCCCGGGACTGTCGGGAGGCGGAGCCGAGGGGGGAAGTTCTCAGTGCGCCGAGCCGGCGCGTTCGCGGGCGCGCTGTCGTCCTTCGCGCCAGCTCAGGCCCCGGTCGGCCCGGGGTTCGGTGGGCAGTCCCAGCAGTCGTTCGGCGACGATGTTGCGCTGGATCTGGTCCGAACCGCCGGCGATGCTGTAGCCGGGCGCACCGAGCACGTGGGCGTTCCAGGCGTAGGTCCCGGGCACTCCGGTATCGGCGATCAGGTTGCGGCCCAATATCGTTCGCGCCGCGGTCGACACGGCGGTGAGCTTGTCGACCCATTGGATCTTGCGGACGGAGCCGATCGCCGAGGGCGCGGCACCTTCCTCGCGTGCCTGCCGGTCGCGCAGCAGGTCGACGGCGGCGAGTTGCTGGCGCAGGTACACGCGGGCCAGCTGTTCACGCACCCGCGGGTCGTCCTCCCGGCCGAGTCGGCGGGCGGTGGCGACGAGCTGTGAGAACTGCCCACCGACGTTGGCGGTGTTCGATCCACCCTCGCGTTCGAAGGCCAGGGTGGTCAGTGCGACCGACCATCCCTTGCCGACCTCACCGAGACGGTTCGTGTCGGGGATACGGACGTTGTCGAGGAAGACCTCGTTGAAGCTGCTGCCGCCGGACATCTGCCGGATCGGGCGGATCTCGACGCCGGGGGCGTCGAGCGGGACGAGGAAGGCCGTCATGCCCTGGTGCTTGGGCTGATCGGGATCGGTACGGGCGATGAGCTCACCCCATTCGGCGAACTGTGCGCCCGAGGTCCACACCTTCTGGCCGGAGACGATCCAGTCGTCGCCGTCACGCACGGCCCGTGTGCCGAGGTCGGCGAGGTCGGACCCCGCGTCGGGCTCGGAGAAGAGCTGGCACGCGAGCAGTTCGCCGCGGAGCATACGAGGCAGGAACCGCTGCTTCTGCTCGTCGGTGCCGAGGAGGCGGATGGTGGGGGCGATGAGGTGCAGGGTGACCGAGACGAGTTCGTGCGGCGGGAGCGGGCACAGTTCGTTGTCGATCCGGGCGAACGCCTCGGCGATCTCGGTTCCCGCCTCCGCGCCGCCGTACTCGCGCGGCCAGTCGAGAGCGCCGTAGCCGGCGTCGAACTTCTCGCGCTGCCAGGTGCGGTGGCGGTCGAGGAGGGCGCGTTCCTCGTCCTCGGTGAGGTCGTGGAAGACCGAGACGTCGAACTCGTCGTCGACGGCGGTGAACTCCAGTCGGGTCAGGGTGTCCACCACCCAGTTCCGGGCGCGGGTCTCGAATTCCGAGAGGGACATGAATACTCCACTGGCTGAGACCGTCCGGGCAGGACAGTCGGGCTTCTGGTCGGTCCGCGGCCGGTGGCAGGAACTACCCGCTCGGCATCCATTCGGAACATACGCATATTAACGGAGATTTACGTCACAGTCCAGCAGCAAGGGAGATTCATGTCACCCACGCCGGATCGTGCACCCCACCGCGGACCGTGGTGCCGGCCCGCCCGTCGCATACGGGCCGGCACCTGGGATTCGAGGACGTCAGTCCAGGTTGTAGAGCGCTGCGGCGTTGTCGTGGAGGATCTTGCGGGCATCCTCCTCCGACAGGTGCGCGAAGTTGCGGCGCAGGTAGTCGTCGGGACGGACCGCGTCGGTCGCCGGTCCGGGCGACATCGACGTCGGATGCGGGTAGTCCGTCTCGTAGAGGATGTTGTCGGCGCCGAGCTGCTCGATCGCACTGCGGGCCGAGTCCTGCTCGAACCAGAAGCAGCCGTAGATCTGCCGCTTGAAGTACTCGCTGGGCAGCAGCTCGTAGTTCGGGTGCTCCTTGTGCACGCCGCTGTTCTTCCACTGCCAGTCCATGCCCTCGAGCGCGAACGGCATCCAACCGATACCCGACTCGACGGAGACGAACTTCAGATCCGGGAAACGGTCGCAGATACCACCGAAGATGAGCTGCGACAGCGTACGGGCGTTGTCCATGAAGAAGGAGATGCCCATCATGCCGTAGTTGGCGTGCGTGCCGACGCTCTCGTGCCCGAAGCCGCTCAGGTCGACCTCACCCGAGGCGATGTGGAAGTTGATCGGCAGCTTCTTCTCCTGCGCCGAGGCCCACAGCCGGTCCCAGTAGGGATCGGTCAGCATCGGCAGGCCGAAGGCCGCCGGGTTCTGCGTGAACACCAGGCCCTTGTGGCCGGCGGCGGCGATACGGTCGATCTCGGCGAGGGTGGCCTCCATGTCCCAGAAGGGCAGGATGCCGACCGGGATGTAACGGCCGGGCGCGAACTGCGCCCACTCGGTGAGGAAGTCGTTGTAGGCGCGCACGCACTCGAGCTGGAGCTCGTTGGATCCGTTGGACTGCAGGGTCTTCTGGCTGAAGACCGCGACGTTCGGGTACAGGATCTGGGCATGGATGCCGTAGTCGTCCATCAGGGCCAGTCGCTTGCCCGGATCCCAGGAGCGCGGATCGGTGTCCTCGAAGCGCGGCGGGCAGTTCGGCGGGTACTCGTGCCAGCCGGCCATCGCGGGCGAGCCGACGGCACTCATACGGGTGCCGGAGACGAACCACGCCTCGTCGCCGCGCTGCTCGTCCCAGCGCACGTGCGGGACGAGGTCGCCCCACTTCTTCGACATGCGGGAGGTCCACAGGTCCGGCGGCTCGACGACATGGGTGTCGGTGTCGATGATCTTGATGTCTCGAAGGTCGTACACGAGAACTCCTTCTCGGGATGAGGGGAAACGGAAACCGTCGGCGCGCAGGTGCGCGCGGAGGCGGGCGACGACCGGGCCGGTCGCGGCCGGGGAAGGGCGCTACTTGATCGCGCCGGAGATCTTGAGTTCGACGATGCGATCCCAGTCCAGGCCGTGCTCGAGGAGCACCTCGTCGGTGTGCTCACCGTGGCGGGGAGCCCGCGTCAGCGTGGGGGCCTGCCCGTCGAAACTGGTCGGGGCCGTGACCATGTCGAGGGTGCGCCCGTTCTCGTACTCCACGGTCCGCACGAACCCGTTGGCCAGCGCCTGCGGATCGGACAGCACGTCGATCGGCTTGCGGAAGACGTCCCACTGACCTTCCTGCTTGCCGAGGATGTCGGTCCACTCCTCGAGGGTGCGCTGCTCGAACAACTCGGTCAGGATCGCCGTGCACTCACGGGAGTTGCGCGCCCGGTCCTCGAAGGTCGCGAACCGCGGGTCGTCGATGAGGTGGGACAGTCCGATCGCCTCGCACAGGCCGGGCCAGAACTTCTGACTCTGCAGCAGCGCGAGATGGATGTAGCGACCGTCCTTGGTGCGGTAGATGTTCGACACCGGATTGACGGGGTTGTTCCGATCGGGATAGGGCAGTTCGTCGGCGCCGATCACCTGGCAGCCCGCGATGGTCGCCTGCATGGCCCAGGCACCCATCGAGAACAGGGAGGTGTCGACCACGATGCCCTTGCCCGTGCGCTCGCGGTGGAACAGGCCCGCGGCGATACCACCGGCGAGGGCCATGCCGCTCTGGGAGTCACCGAAGGCCGGGCCGGGCATGTTGGCCGGCCAGTCGAGGTCGTCCGGCGCGATGGATCCGGCCGCGCCGGAGCGCGCCCAGTAGGTGATGCCGTCGAATCCACCCTTGTCGCTCTCGGGACCAGCCACACCCTGGGCGGTGCCGCGGGCGTACACGATGCGGGGGTTGCGCGCGAAGATGTCGTCGACGTCGATGCCCAGCTTGGCACGGGCGTCGGGCAGGAAGTTGGTCATGAACACGTCGGCGGACTCGACGAGCTTCATGAGCACTTCGCGCCCGTCGGGGTGCGCGATATCCAGTGCGACGGCACGCTTTCCGCGGTTGTTGATCTCGAAGAGGCTTGCGAGGCCGTCCACCTCGGCGGGCACGCCCCACGCAGCGGTGGATCGGGTGGGGTCCCCGAAATCGGAGTGCTCGACCTTCACGACGTCGGCTCCCCAGTCGGAGAGGATCGCGGCCGCCGAGGGGACGAACGCGTACAGCGCCACCTCCACGACCTTGATCCCGTTCATCACCGTGGTCATCGAGTGTTCTCCTTCGTCGTCTCACGGCCACGACGGGCCGCGCGCAGGATGGGAGTGAGCGCCGGACGACTCCGTGATCGGGGTGAGGAATCCGGCGGATGCTCGGACGTGAGCTGAAAACACTGTAACTATAGCAATGTTTTGTGCGTTGTACATCACAAATTTTTTCGGGCGTGCCCCCGAGCACCCGCCGTCGGCCTCAGTAGAGCGATTCGCCGCCGTCCACCACGAGATTCGTCCCGGTCACGAAGGACGAGTCGGGACTTGCGAGATACAGTGCCGCAGCAGCCATGTCGGCCGGCGTTCCCGCCCGGCCCATGGGCACGGTGGCGGCCCGTTCCTCGAAGAGGCTGTTGCGATCCTGCGTGAGCGGTGTCGCGGTGATACCGGGAGACAGGGCGTTCACGCGCACGCCGGTGGAGGCGAGTTCGTACGCGGCCAGGCGCACGAGCTGGTTGAGTCCCGCCTTCGCCGTACCGTAGGGCACGAGGGAGGGCCGCGCGCCGAGCGCCCGGATCGACGAGACCACGACGATCGAGCGGTTCTCCCCTGCGCGGTCGACCATCGAGCGGGCCGCGGCCTGCACGCACAGGAAGGTTCCCGTCAGGTTCAGGTCGATGCAGTCCTGCCACTGCTGACGGGTGAGATCGAGGAAGGGAACGACGGTACCGCTGCCGGCATTGGCGACGAGCACGTTCAGCGGCCCGTTCCGGTCCTGCGCCGTGTCGAACATCGCGGCGATCGAGTCCGCGTCGCGGATGTCGGCGACGACGCCCGTCACGCGCGCCGCGTCGCCGCATCGGGTCCGCAACCGTTCGACCGCGTCGTCGAGCACCTGCGGCCGCCGGGCGGCGAGGGTGAGCGTGCCGCCCGCGTCGAGCAGACGTTCCGCGATGCCGTAGCCGATACCCTCGCTTCCGCCTGTGACCAGGACGTGCTGCCCGGACAGGGGGTGCGCGTTCGTGTTGTGCGCCAACGATTCGTAGGTGGGTGTGTTCTGGGTCATAGGAGTGGTATAGCATCAAACACGCGAAACATACATATATTTGTAAAGTAGCCTCATCGAGGGGCCGCCATCCCTATACTCGGCGGCACGCTCACCCCGCTCGGACGAGTGCGGGAACCCGCTTGAAACGACGAGGACACCATGACCCGCAACATCACGAGCTCGCAGTCGGACACCGCGGCGCGCCGGCGCGCGGTGGCGATGACCCGGCACGAGAAGGTCTCGCGCACCGTGGCCCGGATGGTGGCCAAGGAGATCGCCGACCGGCAGCTCGCCCCCGGATCCGCCCTCGAGGCGGAATCCGAGATGGCCCGCCGTTTCGGCGTCGGACGCGCCTCGGTTCGAGAGGGACTGCGTCTGCTCGAGGCCCAGGGCCTGGTGACCGTACGGCAGGGACTCGGCGGCGGCCCGATCGTCTCCGAGCCGTCGGGCAGCGAGTTCGGGGACACCCTGTCGATGTATCTGCAGGCGAAGGGCGTCAGCTTCCGCCAGGTCGCCGAGGCGGCACTCGAGATGGAAGGACTCGCGGCCGCGATGCTCGCCGACCGTGTCGCCGCCGGCGAGAAGGTCGACCTCGACGCACTGGCCGGCAAGCGCATCTCCACGGACATGACGGACGAGGAGGTCACCGAGGCCGCCGTCGGGTTCCACGAGACCCTGCGGGAGCTGTCCGGCAACTACATCCTCACTCTCACGGGCTCCGCGCTCGCCCACATCTACACCGATCGGATGCTCGAGGCACATCCCCAGGTGTGGAGCGAGGAGGAACGTCAGAGCTTCGAGAGTCCCCACCAGGCGATCCACGACGCCATCGCCGCAGGCGACCCCGAACTCGCCCGCCGCCTCGCGCGCGAGCACATGCGCGACGTGATGGACAACCTCTCCTCAGTGAATCCCCGGATGCTGGACGAACGCGTGGACTGGCGCTGACCACTCCCTCCGGTTCGATCGGCATCCGGGTCCCCCACCCGTGACCTGAACATCGTCCGTCCGGCGGCCACCGCGGCCGCCGGACGGACGCTGCAGGTCGTCGCACCCAGCCGGAGACCTGCGTGTCATCGAAACCTGTCATCCGCCGTGACCGTTCGCGCGGTCGCTCCCCTCTCCCCCGCGCCGGTCTGGCGGTCGCCTTCGCCACCGTCGGCGTGTTCATGGGCATCGGAGTGGTGAGCCCCATCCTCCCGACCCTGGCCCTCGAACTCGGTGGGTCACCGGCCCAGGTGTCCCTGCTGTTCACCAGTTACATGGCGGTGATGGGACTGGCGATGGTGGCCACCGGCTGGATCTCCAGCCGGATCGGTATGCGCACGACCCTGCTGGTCGGGCTGGCGGTCATCGCGCTGGCCGCCCTCGGATCGAGCCTGTCGTGGACGGTCGGGCAGATCGTCGGCTTCCGCGCCGGCTGGGGTCTCGGGAATGCCCTGTTCGTCGCGACCTCCCTGGCTGCGATCGTGGCGGCGATGCCCGGTGAGCGTTCCCGGGCGATCACGTTCTACGAGGCGGCGGTGGGCGCGGGAATCGCCACGGGCCCGTTGCTCGGTGGACTGCTGGGGCAGATCTCGTGGCGCGCGGCCTTCCTCGGATCGGCCGCGCTGGTCGTCGCCTCGTTCGTCGTGCTGGTGGCGATTCTGCCCCCCGCCCCGCGCCCGGCGGCTCCGACCTCGCTCACCGCCCCGTTCCGCGCCCTCGCGCATCGGGGGTTGTTCTCGGTGGCGGTGGTATCGCTGCTCTACCACCTCGGTCTGTTCACGCTGTTCTCCTACGGCCCGTTCGTCCTCGGATACTCGTCGACCCGAATCGGTTTCGTGTTCTCCGGATGGGGCCTGTGCCTGGTCTGCGCCTCCGTCCTTCTGGCACCTCGACTGCAGTCGACCGTCGGGGCGGTACCCACCGTGGCCACGGCACTGGTGTCGTTCGCCGCCACCCTGGCCCTGGTCGCGGTCTTCGTCGACGACCGGGCCGTGGTCACGGCCTGCATCGTCGTCTCCGGCCTGTTCGTCGGCCTGCTCAACGCATTGGTGACGGAGATCGGGATGCACGTCTCGACGGTGGACGGCGCCACCGTCGCGGCGAGCTACAGTTTCGTCCGTTTCGGTGGTGGCGCCTGCGCGCCGTGGCTGGCCGGATGGCTCGGCCAGACCACCGAGCCGTGGGTTCCCTTCGCAGCCACCGCGGCCGCGGCGTTCCTCGGTCTGGGCGCTCTCGCACTCGGCGGGCGACTGCTGCCGTCGCGGCGGCGTACCCGGACGGAGCCCACCTCCGAACCGGTGCCGACCGAAGGGTGACGCGGGCCACTTTCCGCGGTACACTCACAACCATCCTAAATATGGGCATGTTTATGTCCACCCGACATGAACTCTCCTGCAGGAGAGTCGCTCCCAGCACCGCACCGAAAGGCTTCGTCATGAGTGAACACACCCCCGGATCCGGCTCCGTCGTGGTCACCGGCGGCACCGGCGGTCTCGGCACCGCCGTCACCGAACGTCTCCTCGCGACCGGCGCCCGTGTGGTCGTCCCGTGGTACGACGAGGCCGAGGTCGATCGGCTCACCCCGCACCCCGATCTCCTGCTCGTCAAGGCCGACCTGTCCGACGAGAACGACGTCGAGCGCGTGATCTCCCTTGCCGCCGAGGACGACTCCCGTCCCATGACGGGGTTGGTCAACCTCGTCGGCGGGTTCCACTCCGGCAGCCGCGTGCACGAGACCCCCGTCGACGTGCTCGACGCCCAGCTCTCCCTCAACCTGCGCATCGCCTACCTCGTCACCCAGGCCGCGCTGCCCGAACTCATCCGGCACGGCGGCGGATCGATCGTGTGCATCGGGTCGGCCGCTGCCACGAGCCCCTTCCCCGGCGCCGCCGGCTACATCGCCTCCAAGGCCGCCGTCGCCGCGCTGGTGCAGAGCATGGCCGTGGAGTACGCCCCCGACTCCATCCGCGTCAACGGCCTGGTGCCGTCCATGATCGACACCCCGGCGAACCGACAGGCCATGCCCGACGCCGACACCTCCTCATGGGCGCGCCCCACCGACATCGCCGAGGTCATCGCGTTCCTCCTGAGCGACGCCTCCCGCGCCGTGACCGGCGCTCTCGTCCCGGTCACCGGCAGCACCGCTGCCCGCTGACCCCGCCGCCGTCCGATCCCAGGGACGGACGACGAGACCCCGCGGTTCCGGATTCCGCGCCCGGCCGCGGGGTCTCGTGCTGTTCGGCTCAGCCCACGGTCGCCGGCGACCGCACCCCGAGCCGATCCGCCAGGGCCGCCAGATTCTCCCGCCGCTGCGCGAGGGTGGCGCCCTTCCAACCCGCGTCGGCCCACACGACCAGATCGTCGAGTCCGTGCTCCCGGTAACGGTGGAGATCCGACGCCGTCGTCTCCTCGGTGATCTCGACACGCACATAGCACGGGAAATCCGCATTGCCGTCGATCTCCCGGCGGTGCCGACGCAGGGTACCCACCAACTCCACCGCCTCCTCGAAGGTCGGTGTGCCCGAGGAGATCCACGCATCGCCGAGACGTGCTGCGCGGGCGAGGGCACGAGGCCCGTTGCCGCCGTAGACGACCGGCACCGTCACCGGCCGCGGGTGCAGCCGTACCTCGTCGAACCGGTAGTGGGCACCCTCGTGGGCGAACGACTCGCCGCCCCACGCCTTACGCAGGATCTCCACACACTCGTCGGTGCGGGCGAACCGCCGGGTGAAGGGCACGTCGAGGGCGGTGAACTCCTCCTCGAGCCAGCCCGAACCGATCCCGAACAGCAACCGTCCACCGCTGAGTTCCTGCAGGGTGATCGTCGTACGGGCCGTGTGCAGGGGGTGCCGGAGGGCGGTGACGTAGACGGCTGTGCCGAGCATCAGCCGTTGCGTGCACGCCGCGATCGCGGCGTGCAGGGCGAGCGGGTCGGTGAGTTCGGTGGTGTCGTCGACGATCGGCCCCGAATGGTGCTGGCGGGTGCCTGTCGACGGGTGCGCGCTCCCGTACGAGATCGGGTGCAGCACGTGCTCCCCGAGCCACAGGGCGTGGAATCCGAGTTCGTCCGCGGCGCGGGCCAGGTCGAGCGCGTCGTGCGGGGTGATGCCGTAGGTGCACAGTCCGACAGTGGGCACGTTCTCTCCTCGTGGTGGCGAAACGACGACGGGGCACGCCGGGCGGCTCGCGCCACCGGACGTGCCCCGTCGGTGTGTACGGTCAGGCGGGCAGCAGGCCGAGAGCCCGGCGCGCGAGCGGCGCGACGAGTTCCCCACGCTGGCCCATCCGCGGATCGGTGGTCTCCCCCCGCACGAACCGCGCGTAGAGCTGCTGCAGGATGACCACGGTCTTCCAGCAACCGAAGGCCTCGTACCAGTCGATGCGCGACAGATCGAGATCGCTTCCGGCCGTGTAGCGCTCGACGATCTCGGCCCGCGACGGCAGGTCGAGGGCGTGCATGCCGGGCACCACGATGAACGCCGCGTCCGAGTCCGGGTCCACCGTCCGGTCCGGCCAGTAGTTGAGCAGGGTGCCCAGATCCACGAGCACGTCACCGGTGGTGGCCATGTCCCAGTCGAACACCGACTTCACCCGGTCCGGATCACCGTGCGGGAACTGGCAGTTGTCGACCTTGTAATCGTTGTGGACGATGCCGGCCCGCTGGCTGCCGGGCACGTCCGCGCGGATCCGGCGGCCGACCTCCTCCACGAGCTCGGCGACCTCCCGGTCGGAGGCGTACTCGGCGACGGCCTCCCACCGCGAGGACCACCCCGCGACCTGCCGTTCCAGATATCCCTCCGGCCGGCCGAGATCCGCGAGATCACACGACGCCGGATCGACGGCGTGCAGTTCGGCGAGCGCATCGACGACGGCGAACCCGATCCGCCGACCGGCGTCCGGATGCTGTGCCATCGACTCGGGGATCTCGTCCCACACGACGACCCCCTCGCGGTACTCGGAGGCGAAGAACTCCGCACCGACGACGGAGGTGTCCGCACAGTGCAGCAGCGCCCGCGGGGCGCGGTCGTACGCGCGGTACAGCCGCGACAGGACGCGATGCTCACGGGCCATGTCGTGGGCGCCGCGCGCGATCTTCCCGAAGGGGGGACGGCGCACCACGAGCAAGCGGTCACCGAACGCCACCCGGTAGGTCAGGTTCGCCGAGCCGCGGGGGAACTGCAGCACCGAGAACTCGCCGTCGAGATCGTCGAGGTGGGTGCGCAGGTAGGCCTCGAGGGCAGCCCAGTCCAGCTCCTCCCCCGGCCTCACGGGCGCGACCTCGACGCGCGGCTCCTCCACCTCCCCGGCGCGCGGCCGCGCTGCGAGGTCGGTCATCACTGCACCCCCAGCGCCGGCAGCCCGAACTTCGCTTCCGCCGCGGCGTTCTGCGCGAGCAGATGCCCGGTCGGGAACAGGCCCTCGGCCGGCGTGGCGGTCTTGAGCAGCTGCTTGGCGATCTGCTGCTTGTGCAGCTCGGTGGCGCCGTCCGCCAGGCCCATGTGGTAGCTCTCGAGCAGCCACTTGCCGAACGGCATCTCGGTGGAGATGCCGAGTGAGCCGTGCAGCTGGATCGCCCGGGAGACGACGTTGTTGAGGACCTTCGGCATCACCATCTTCACGGCGGAGATGTCGGCGATGACCTTCTTGTAGTCGTCGAGCCGGTCGATCTTCCAGGCGGTCTGCAGCACGAGCAGGCGGAACTGTTCGAGATCGACCCACGATTCGGCGATCATGTCCTGCACCATCTGCATGTCCGCGAGGGAGCGACCGCGGGTCTGCCGCGACACGGCGCGTTCGAGCATCATCTCCAGCGACGCCTTGACCAGGCCGACGGTACGCATCGCGTGATGGATGCGGCCACCGCCGAGCCGGGTCTGGGCGACGGCGAAGCCCTCGCCCTCCTCCCCGAGCAGGTGGTCGGCGGGCACGCGCACGTCGGTGTAGCGGATGTACGCGTGGGTGCCCTCGGATTCCTGGTGCCCCCACACGCTGACGTTCCGGACGATCTCGATGCCCGGGGTGTCCATGGGGACGACGAACATCGACGCCCGCTTGGTGCGCGGGGCGTCGGGGTCGGTCACGGCCATCACGATGAGGAACGACGAGAACCGGGCGTGCGAGGAGAACCACTTCTCACCGTTGATGACGTAGTGGTCGCCGTCGCGGACGGCGCGGGTGACGAAGCTCGTCGGGTCCGAGCCGCCCTGGGGTTCGGTCATCGAGTAGCAGGAGACGATGTCGCCGTCGATGAGCGGCTGCAGGTAGCGTTCCTTCAGTTCGGGTGTGCCGTAGTGCGCGAGGATCTCCGCGTTGCCGGAATCCGGTGCCTGACAGCCGAACACGACCGGGCCGCTGTGGGTGGCGCCGAGGATCTCGTTGAGCAGCGCGAGCTTGAGCTGCCCGTAACCGGGGCCACCGAGCTTCGGGCCGAGATGGCACGCCCACAGGCCCTTCTCCCGCACGATGTCCTGCAGCGGGCGGATGAGCTTGTTGCGCGTCGGATCGGTGACGTCCCACGCGTGCTCGATGACGCGGTCGACGGGGGCGACCTCCTCCTTCACGAAGGTCTGCACCCAGTCCAGCTTCTCCTGGAACTCCGGGTCGGTTTCGAAATCCCATGCCATGTCGATCGTCTCCTAGCGTTGGTGAAAGTTCTCGTCGGTGGGACGGGTCAGCGGGTGAGGACCGTGCACGCGCTGATGCCCGGAGCCCCGTACACATGGGTGAACCCGACCTTGGGGTCGCCCGGGACCTGACGGGCGCCCGCCGCGCCACGCAGCTGCACGACGTTCTCGTAGACCTGCCGCAGGCCGGTCGCGCCGATCGGCTCTCCGTTCGCGAGGCACCCGCCGTCTGTGTTGACCGGGATCGAGCCACCGATCTCGGTGGCGCCGGACCGGATGAGCGTCTCCTGCTCGCCGTGCTTGCACAGACCCGTCTCGGCCAGGTGCATGATCTCCGCGCCGGCCTCGGTGTCCTGGATCTGCGCCACGTCGACGTCGCTCGGGTCGATCCCGGCGGCTTCGAACGCGGCCCGGGAGGCGGTCACCGTCGGCCCGTCGGCCCGTTCGGGTGAGATCCACGGGCTGAACACCTCGAACGATCCGAACAACCGGGACCGCAGCTCGGCGGCCTCGAGGAAGACCGGGGTGTCGGTGTAACGGTGGGCGTGGTCGGCGCGGGCGAGCACCAGCGCGACCCCGCCCTCGGCCGGGGAGCAGAACATGTACTGGGTGAGCGGGTCGTTGACCATCGTCGCGCCGGCGATCTCCTCTTCGGTCAGAGGGGTGCGGCGCCAGGCGTGCGGGGCGAGCGAGCCGTTGCGGAACGCCTTGGCGGCCACCGTCGCCAGCAGCGACTTCGGCAGCCCGTGTTCGACGAGGTACCGCTGGATCTTCATGGCGAAGAACTGGGTGGTGACCATCATCCCGGACTCGCCGTACCAGCGGCCGAGCCCGTTGTCCTCGGGACGAGGGTTGAACGCACCGCGGGGATGCTTGTCGAACCCGACGACGAGGCCGAGATCGGACTCGCCGGAACGGATCCGGCTCACCGCCGAGGTCAGCGCGCTGCCACCGGTGGCGCATCCGTTGGACACGTTGACGAACGGCAGGCCCGTCAGGCCCAGGGTGGACACGAGGGTGTCTGCGTTACCCGCGGAATCGCTGCCGCCGTAGGCGAACTGGATGTCCTTGAACTCGACTCCGGCGTCGGCCATCGCCTGCCGGGCCGCGTAGGCGCCCTGTTCGAGACCGCTCACACCCTCGGTGCGGCCGAACCTGTGGATGCCGATACCGACGATCGCGACCTTCATGCCGCCTCCTCCTTGCTC
The DNA here is from genome assembly GCF_025837095.1 of Rhodococcus sp. Z13. Taxonomy (NCBI): domain Bacteria; kingdom Bacillati; phylum Actinomycetota; class Actinomycetes; order Mycobacteriales; family Nocardiaceae; genus Rhodococcus; species Rhodococcus sacchari. Next base: position 2,193,275 of record NZ_CP107551.1, on the reverse strand, counting down.
GGTGCGAATGCGAAGGTGACGACCTCGGTGCCGTCGTCGTCGACGTGGTTGACGATGCTGCACAACCGCATCGGCATCCCGATCTCCAGCGACTCCGGATCGTTCACGGTGAGCCGGGACTCGACGATCACGTCACCGAGATCGATGTAACCGACCCCGAAGGGGGTGAACGGTTCGGTGTGCAGGAACGGCTTCTTCGGGGCGAAGGACTGCACGGTGTAGGACCAGAGCACCCCTTCGGTGGGCAGTGCCTCGGGGTTCATCTCCGCGGCCCCGCAACGGGGGCAGCTGTGCTGGACCGGGAAGGTGACGGTCGCGCAGCGGGCGCAACGGGCACCGCGCAGCGCGCCGTTCGGATCGTCGTCGACGAACAGGACCGGATCGATCGGGCGGGTGGATGTCGTGGTCACGCGTCCTCCTCGGTTCCGCTGCTCGCGCGCTCGGTATCGATCTCCCATACGGGCAGGACCACAGGGTTTCCGGCCGCGTCCTCTCCGAGGTCCTCGAAGGTGCAGCGGACGGGGGTGCCGGCGGTGACCTCGGCACGGCCGGGCAGGTTGCCGATCAGGCGTACGCCGTCCTCCTCGCCGTCGAGGTCGACGACGATCACCGTGTAGGGCACGGGGAACAGCGGATGGACCTGGTGTTCGACGACCGTGTGGCTGTAGACCGTGCCGGTGTGCGGGGCCGGGGTCCACGACACGTTCGTGCTGCCGCAGTGCACACAGCGCGGACGCGGCAGGTGGATACGCCGGCCGCAGTCCTCGCAGGTGAGGATCTCGATGCGGCGCCGCGCGGCGGCGGAGAAGAAGCCGGCGCTGCCCCGTTCGGTGACGAGCGGGCGGAGTCGGGGGGTATCGGGGGTGGCCGCGGTCGCGGCGGGCGCGGCGCTCATGCCGCCACCAGGAGCAGTGCGGACGCCGCCGGCGGCGGGGCCGAGGTGACGAGGGAGACCTCGGCGCCCTCGACCTGACTGGTGGAGGTGCCGCGGATCTGCCGCACCCCTTCGACGACGTGGTTCATTCCGTGGATGTATCCCTCGGACATGTGTCCTCCACTGGTGTTGATCGGGATGGACCCACCCAGGTCGATCTGGCCGTCGGCGAGGAAGTCCCCGGTGTCGCCGCGCTTGCAGAAGCCGTAGTCCTCGAGCTGGATGAGGGCGGTGATCGAATAGCAGTCGTAGATCTGGGCGACGTCGACGTCTGCTGGCCCGAGCCCCGCACGGCTGTAGAGCGTGTCCTGGCATTCACGTGAGGGCAGCACGGTGATGTTCTCGCGCATGAGCGTCGGGTACATCAGACCCGGCTGCGGGTGCCGGCAGGTCGACATCGCGACCGAGCGGATCAGCGCCGGGGGCTGGCGCAGGTCCTTGGCGCGTTCGGTGGTGGTGACGACGACCGCAGCGGCGCCGTCGGTCTCGAGGCAGTAGTCGAACAGGCGCAGCGGTGACGACAGCATCCGCGAGGCGAAGTAGTCGTCGAGGGTCATCGGCCGGTCGTACATCTGGGCGGCCGGGTTGGCGTTGGCACGCTTGCGGGTCACCAGCGCGATCTGCGCGAGCTGTTCGGAGGTCAGGCCGGTCTCGGTCATGTAGCGCTGGGCCATGAGCGCGAAGTACTGGCCGGACGAGAGCAGCCCGTAGGGACCGAAGAACTCCTCGAAGGTCTCGTTGCCGCCCACCTCGGGGGTGACGACCGGGGAGAGACCGAAACGGCGGCCGGAGCGGCCGTTGAGCGAGCGGAAGACGACGACGGTGGTCGCCTGGCCGCTCATGATCGCGGCGACGGCCTGGGCGACCATCGCGGCCGGACCGGAGCCACCCGGTCCCGCTTCGCCCCAGTAGGTCAGATGCGGTACGCCGAGGCCGTCGGCGAGCGCCGCGCACGAGACCAGGTCCATGTCGTTGCGGACGACGCCGTCGACGTCGGCGGGGGTCAGGCCGGCGTCCTCGAGCGCCGCAGCGGCGGCCTCGACGGCGAGCGCCGTGACGGACACGCCGGAATCCTTGGAGAACCGGGTGGTCCCGATTCCTGCGATGGCACAGGCATCCCTGCGCCAGGTCGGGTCGGTGGACATGTGTGGGTCACCTCTGTCTAGTGGGTCAGTTCGCGGTCAGGCCACCGTCGGCGGCGATGGCCGCGCCGGTCACGAAGGACGCGTCGTCGGAGAGCAGGAAGGCCACCACCGACGCCATCTCCGCGGGATCCGCGGAGCGGCCGAGCGCGGTGTTCTCCACGACCCGGCTGCGGGTCGGCTCCGGTTCCGGTCCCTGCAACGCCTGCGAGTTCACCCGCAGCCCGGTGCGGACGAGGCCCGGGCACAGGCAGTTCGCGCGGATGTTGCGGTCGGCGTAGCCCATGGCGATCGACCTGGTGAGCTGCAGGACACCGCCCTTGGACGCGTCGTAACCGGGGGTGTTCAGATTGGTCGCCACCAGTGAGGCGACCGACCCGACGGTGACGATCGACCCGCCCCCGGCCTCGAGCAGGTGCGGCAGCGCCGCGCGCAACGGCAGGAAGGTGCCCGTGAGGTTCACCCGGAGGATGCGTTCCCAGTGGGCGAGGTCCATCTCGTGCAGCATCGCGGTGCCGTTGACACCGGCGCACGTCACCACCCCGTCGAGGCCGCCGAACTCGGCGACCGAGGCGGCCATCGCTTCCTCCACCGAGGTCTCGTCGCCGACGTCACAGCGCAGACCCAGGGTACGGGCGCCGGTGTCGGCGACCGCGGCGGAGACCGATTCGGCGGCCTCGCCCCGTGCGTCGGTCACGGCGACCAGGGCGCCCTCGGCGGCGAGGCGGTGGGCGACGGCCTCCCCGATTCCGCTGCCGCCACCGGTGACGAAGATGCGGCGTCCTTCGAGGCGGCGCAGCCCTCGGGCGGTGTCGGGACGGGTTTCGTTGTCCAGAGTTGTCACAGTCGAACTCCTGCGTCGACCGGCAGTGCCACGCCGGTGATGAATCGTGCCTCGTCGGAAGCCAGGAACAACACGGCGTTGGTCATGTCCTGAGTGGCGACCCAGCCGATGCCCATCGGATTGCGCCCCTTCGAGCGCTCCCACAGATCGTCCGGCCCGGGAGCCTCGAGATCGGGGGCGAAGATCCGGAAGGTTGCGTCGTTGTGCAGCATCGGGGTCTCGACGGCACTGGGATTGACGGTGTTGACGCGGATCCCGTGCGGCCCGAGTTCGGTGGCGAGGGTGCGCATCAGGCCGACGACACCGCTCTTGGAGGCGTTGTAGTGCCCGATGTTGGCCGAACCGAGCATCGCCTGGATGGAACTGGTGATGACGATGGAACCGCCGCGACCGGCCCGGATCATCTCGGGGACGACTGCCCGGACGGTGTGGAACACACCGGTGAGGTTGACGTCGAGCATGTCCTGCCATTCGGCGTCGCTCAGCTCCCAGGTGGGCCGGAAACCGACGATGCCCGCGTTGGCGCAGACGATGTCGATGTGGCCGAAGGTGCCGATCGCGTCGGCCACGGCGGCGTCCAGCTGCGCCTGGTCGCGTACGTCGGCGATCCGGGAGAGCACCCGGCGACCGGTCGCGGCGACCAGTGCCTCGGTCTCCTTCAGATCGTCCTCGGTGGCGAGGGGATACGGCACCGATTCGATGGGTGCGCACACGTCGAGGAGGACGACGTCGGCTCCTTCTTCGGCGAGACGCAGGGCGTGCGAGCGTCCCTGGCCGCGGGCCGCGCCGGTGATCAGCGCGACCTTGCCTTCGACTCTTCCCATGGGGTGACTCCTTCTCCGGCGATCCGGGGCTACTGGTTGAACAGGCGACCGAAGCGGGCCTTGAGGTCCTCGAGTGCTTCCGGCGTCATCGCCTCGGTGTCCTGCGGGGCGACCTTGTCCACGGTGGTGACCGACGAGGCGATGTTCGGCAGCACCGCGGCGTTGCGGAACGAGACGGCCTCCTGGCCGGCGGGCGTGATCATGTAGTTGGCGAGGACCTGTGCCGCGTTGGGATGAACGGCGTCGGCGAGGATCGCGGTGTACATGGGTGCGCCCCACACGACGTCCCCGAACGCCGAGTCGACGGGCGCACCGGTCTTCTGTTCGCTCTTCTGGTCCTGCACGAAGGCGGCGACGGCGATCTCACCGGAGGCGAGGGCCTGAGCCAGTGGCAGTGCGCTGGGGTAGATCCGCGGCTTCTGGGCGGAGAGCTTCTCGAGGAATCCCTCTCCCCCGACCTGTTCGAGATAGCTGTCGTAGAAGTCGACGTGGGCGGTCGAGGTGGGGGTGACGATGCCGATCTTGCCGTCGGCGAGGGACGGATCGAGCAGGTCGGTGTAGCTGTCGAGGCCGTCGGGGTAACGCTGGGTGTTCCAGCCGAAGGTCAGCACCGAGGCGTTGGTGACGAAGTAGCCGTCGTCGTCCATCAACGTCGCGACGTCGTATTCGCTCGCGGAGTCGGTGAAGGCGGGGCCGACCGGTTGGGCGAAGACACCGTTCGCGCCGTTCTCGACGGCCCAGGGCACGCTGGCCTGGGTGATCACGTCGGCGACACGGTTGCCCGTCTCCGCCTCCGCACCGATCTTCTGGTGCAGGTTCGCGTCGACATCTCGGACCACGTTGAGGCGGATGCCGTAGTCGGCCTCGAAGCGGCGTCCGAGTTCGGCGAGAGCATCGGCGGCGTTGGAGGAATAGATGGTGACCTCACCCTCCTGCTGGGCAGCCTCGACGATCTGCTGCCACGCCTCGTCACCGGCCGGGCCGGTGGCACCGACGGAGTCGGCGGTGATGCGGTCGTCGGCGTTGCTGCTACCGCCGCAGGCCGCGAGGGTCGCAGCGAGTGCGGCGGCGGTCAGGGCGGACAGGAAGGTGCGCCGGGACTTGATGGGGGTCATGTGGGGCTCCTGGTCGTCGGTCCGGTGGGGTTGCCGGGATCGGTCAGGGGGTGGAGGTGCGGCCGCCGTCGACGGGGATCACTGCACCGGTGGTGTAGGTGGAGCCGGGTCCGGCGAGATACAGTGCAGCCCCGACGATCTCGCTGGGGTCACCGGCACGCTGGAGCGGCATGGCACGGAACAGTTCGTTGGCCGAGTCCATGTCCCAGGCCTTGCTGATGTCGGTGAGGAACGCACCGGCCATGATGGTGTTGACCCGCACCGTGGGACCGTAGGCCTGCGCGAACCCCTTGGTGAGGGTATTGAGTCCGGCCTTGGCGGCCGCATAGGGCAGGTCGGTGGTCATCGGCCGCTCGGAGGCGATCGAGCTGATGTTGATGATGGATCCGCCGTCGCCGGCCGCCATGCGCGGTCCGACGAGGGCGGTCAGACGGAAGGCGCCCTTGAGGTTGACGCCGATCACCTTGTCGAACAGCTCCTCCGAGACCTGGTCGAGGCTCGGATACAGCGGGGCCATCCCGGCGTTGTTGACGAGGACGTCCAGGTGGCCGAATTCGTCGTAGACCCGGTCGACGACGGGTTCGTGGGCGTCCCAGTCACCGACGTGGAGAGCGAGCGGGAGAGCCTTGCGGCCGGTGGTCTCGGCGACCTCCGCGGCGAGTTTCTCGCAGCTGTCGACCTTGCGGCTGACGATGACGACGTCGGCTCCGGCCTGCGCGAAGGCAAGCACCATCTCGCGGCCCAGACCGCGGCTGCCGCCGGTGACGAGCGCGACCTTTCCTTCGAGAGGACGGGGATGCGTGGTCATGGGGGCTCCTGTCGATGTGGTCGGCGCGGGGCGCCGGACGGGGGTGGGAAGGTACGGCGGGACACCGGCGTCGCGGGCGCGACGTCGGGATCGGTCCCGGTGCGGATCAGGTGGCGGGGTCGAGGGGGACGAGGGCCTTGCCGGTGGCGGTGCCGTCGAGCATCCCGACGAAGGCGTCCCATGCTCCGGAGATGCCGCCGGGGAACTCGGTGTGGACGGGCCGGATGTGTCCTTCCCGCACGAGGGTGGCCATCTCGTCCTCGAACTCCTCGCGGGCGTCGAGGTGGTCGGCCAGCAGGAAGCCCTCCATGCGGGCGCGGCGCCAGATCAGCCGGAGCAGGTTGCGGGGGCCGGGCACGGGCTCGGCGGAGTTGTAGAGGCTGATCATCCCGCACAGGGCGATGCGGGCGTGGTCGGCCAGGACCCGGATCGCCGCTTCGAGCTGTTCGCCACCGACGTTGTCGAAGTACACGTCCAGGGCCGTAACCCCGGCCTCGGCCATGGCCTCGCGCAGCAGGTCCTTCGCCGGCCCGTCGTGGTGGTCGAACGCCGCGTCCGCTCCGAGGTCGCGCACGAGTGCGACCTTCTCGGGCGACCCGGCGCTGCCGATCACCACGGCGCCGCGTCGTTTCGCCAGCTGGACGGCGGTCGAACCGACCGCGCCGGCAGCGGAGGAGACGAACACGACGTCCCCGGCACGGACCTGCGCGATCCGGTCGATCCCCACCCAGGCCGTCATGCCGGGGATACCCAGCACGCTCAGGTGCACGGCGGCGGGCAGGTCGGCGTGCCGCAAGCGGCGACAGTCGGCCACCGGGACGAGGGCCTCGGTGCGCCAGCCGAGATCGTGGAGGACGTGGGCACCGACCGGGAGCGCCGGGTCGTCGGACTCGGTGACGATCCCGACGGTCGGTGCGAGCATCGGCTCCCCCAGTGCGTAGGGCTCCGCGTAGGTCGCCTCACCGCCCATCCGGCCCCGCATGTACGGCTCGACCGACATGACGAGGTTGCGGACACGGACCCGGTCCGGGCCCCGCTCGGCGAGCGGGGAGTCGACCAGTTCGACGTCGCTCGGCCGGGGCCGGCCGCTCGGGCGGGCACGCAGGACCCATTCGAGTCGCGTGGCCGTGGTGGTGGGGTGAGTGCTCACGGAAGAACCTGTTCTGTGCGGAAGGCGTTGCCGGGCGGGTCAGCCCGCGAGTCCCGCGGTGATCTGTTCCACGAGGTCGCGGCGCACGAGCTTGCCCGTGGGGGTGCGGGGCAGGTCGTCGGCGAAGACGACATCGTCCGGCGTCCGCGAGCCGCGCAGACGCGCGCGGCACCAGGTGCGGATCTCCTCGGGGTCGTCGTGGTCGTCGACCGACGGGACGATCACGGCGCAGATCCGCTCACCCCACTCGTCGTCGGGGGTGCCGATCACCGCGACCTCGCGGACGTGGGGGTGATGGGCCAGCACGTCCTCGATCTCGGCCGGGGCGATGTTCTCGCCCCCGCGGATGATGGTGTCGTCCGCGCGGCCCCCGATGTAGAGATAGCCGTCCTCGATTCGGGCGCGGTCGCGGGTGGGGAACCAACCGTCCTCGTCGAGCACCGAGCCGTTGCCCATGTACTCCCCACTGACCTGGGCACCACGTACCCACAGCAGTCCCGTCTCCCCCTCGGGGAGCACCCGGGTCCCGTCCTCGGACCGGATCTGGGCCTCGACCCCGGGAACGATCCGTCCCGTCGACGAAAGACGTCCTCGCAGTTCGGGGTTCGCGAAGGCTTCACGGTGGTCCTCGGGACCGAGGACCGCGATGGTCGAACTGGTCTCGGTCAGTCCGTAGGCGTTGACGAAGCCGGTGTTCCCGAACGCCGCGAGTGCCCGCTCGAGGACGGGCTGCGGCATCCGCGCCCCTCCGTAGGCGAGCGATTCGAGTGTGGGGCACTCGGCGGGCGCACCGTCGAGGTGGTCGACGATGCGCGCGAGCATGGTGGGGACGACCATCGCACTGGTGACCCCTTCGCGCCGGACGACGTCGAGCCAGCCCTGCGGGGTGAAGTCGGGGAGATACACCATGCGCCGACCCGAGTAGACGTTGCTCAGCACGGCACCGAGACCGGCGATGTGATAGGGGGGCGTACTGACCAATGCAGCCTGTTCCTCTGCAGCGGAACCGAATTCGACGGTGTTGATCAGGTACGACAGCAGGTTGCGGTGCCGGAGCAGCACACCCTTGGGGGCCGAGGTGGTACCGGAGGTGAACAGGACGACCGCGGTGCCCTCGTCCTCCGAGCGGTCTCCCGCGACAGGTTCCGTCTCGCCTGCGAGGCGGAGGAATTCGTCGGTCGAGAGGATGCGGTGCCGGCATCCGGCGAGCTTGTCGACGTATTCGGCGTCCGCCACCACCACCGGATCGCCCAAGCGGTCGATCAACTCGAGCAACTGATGGGACGGAAGGCGGTAGTTCAACGGCGCCAACGGGATACCGGCTCGCGCGGTGGAGAACATCAACACCGGCAGCACCGGCCCGTTGACCCCCACGAACACGAGGTGGCGCGCGCCGAGCTCGCCGATCAGTCCCGCCCCCCGCGAGGCGAGTTCGTCGAGTTGCCGATAGGTCGTGCCACCCTGTCGCGAACCGGTCGCGATCCGCCCGGGGGTAGCGGCAGACGCCATGTCGAGAACCATCCCGATGCCCATGTGACCACCTGTCTGTAGATACCTAGTGCCGTACGAGAAGAGACGAAGGGATCGGACCTCGTGCCCCCCGGATGCGGAATGTCGTCCACACCCCTCACGAGACCGTGTGATGCACACCATAGCAATTATGCCAATATTTGTGAAGGTATCGGCAGAAGTTTTTCGGCAGCCCTCTCACCAGCAGGAATGTGAGACACGCCCCATGCCTCAGGGCAACGACGCTCCGTTCCGAAGGGCATGGCATACTGACCGCGACAACTGAACAGCCACCGAACCGCGGCGGGAGAGTCCCGCATGCGCGGGCGCCGAAGGAGCAACCTCCCCGGGAATCTCTCAGGCCCCCAGACCGCCGACGGCGAGGCTCCTCTGGAAAGCAACTCGATTTCGAGTTCACCGACGGTGTAGGCGGATCCACGTCCGCGAAAGCTCTCAGGTCCGATGACAGAGCGGGGAAACGACAGACACCCGCTGGTGCCCTCTTTCGTGCACCCTGGACCCGAGGAAGACGTGTGACCGTTTCCCTGGGCGCGCCTGCGCGCGCCGATATCGCTGTTCCACCTGCTGCTGTTCGAACCACCCCTGTCGCCGCTCCACGCCCGAATCGTCGGCTCGGCATCGTTGCCATCGTGGTGTCCGCCACCGCGATGGGCGCGGCCGGCCTGTTCGGGCGCAAGGCCAGCCCGGACGGAGCGGTGCTCGGTGAGGCTCTGACCCTGGGCCGGATGGCGGTCGGCGCACTGGGCATGCTCGTGCTGCTCGCCGCCACCCGACGTCTCGGGCAGGTGCGCCGGGAGCGACTGTCGTGGTCGGTCGTGGGCGGCGGGGTGTTCCTCGGCCTGTCGCTGGCGACCTATCTGTCGGCGACGGTGCTGACCGATCTCTCCCGAGCGGTGGTGCTGCACTATCTCGGTCCGGTCGTCGCCACCGTCCTCGCCCGCGTCGTGTTGAAGGAACGGATCGCCCGACTCGATGCGCTGTCGATCGGTACCGCCTTCGCGGGCATGCTGCTCGCCGCGGGTTTCGTCGGCGGCGACGCGTCCAGCGGCGAGCACGAGACGCTCGGGACGGTGCTGGGTGTCGCGTCGGGCCTGTTCTACGGCGCCGCGCTGCTCTGCTATCGCTACCGCCGCGACATGCCGTCGGATGTGCGGTGCTTCTGGAACTTTGCGTTCGGCGCCGTCGCCACCGGCGCGATGGTCGTGGTGACCCGTCCCGACCTGTCGGGGATGACGACGGAGAACTGGATGTGGGCCGGCGGCTTCTTCGCCGTCTGCGGTCTACTCGCCCTGGGGCTGCTGGTGGTCGCCGGCAAGCACCTGCGTGCCGCCGAACTGTCCGGGCTGTCCTATCTGGAGGTCGTCGTCGCTCTCGCCGTGGGCATGCTCGCGTTCGGCGAGGCGGTCTCGACCCTCGCCGCACTGGGCGCCGGCCTGATCCTGCTGTCGATGGCACTACCACTGGTCGCGCGAGCGCGATGACGACGCGGGTGCGGGGCGCCCACTTCGGTGGCCGCCCCGCACCGTCTTCCGTCTACTGCTGGGAGTGCCGCGGCGCCGGGGCCTCGTCGGCGTCCTGCGCCGGCCAGGTCTGCGTGGGCGGCGTCGGGGTCGGCAGCGCCGCCTGATCGCCGCCCGGTCCGGTGTCCTGCTTCGGCGCGGCGGTCCGGACCGCCGGATCCACCGGGGTGCGGGCCACGGCCTCGGCTTCGGCGACGGCCTGCGCCACCTCGGGATCGCGCTTGGTGGTGAACCAGTCCTCGACCTCGGCCGAGTCGTCCTCGGGCCGTTCCAGATCCTCCTCGACGGGGCTGGGCTCGAACCGGAACACGCCGTCCTCGCCCTGCTGACCGAGGCTCCGCGCGAATCCTTCGAGCGCCTTGCCGAAATCGCTCGGCACCACCCACATCTTGTTCGCGTCGCCCTGCGCCATCTGCGGCAGGGTCTGCAGGTACTGGTAGGCGAGCAGTTCGGGGGTGGGGCGGGAGGACTTGATCGCGGCGAACACCTTCTCGATGGACTTCGCCTCGCCCTGTGCCTCGAGATAGCGGGCGGCGCGGTCGCCCTGCGCGCGCAGGATCCGCGACTGCCGGTCGGCCTCCGCCTCGAGGATCGCGGCCTGCTTCGCGCCCTCCGCGGAGAGGATGCGGGACTGCTTCTCGCCTTCGGCGGTCTTGATCGCCGACTCGCGATGACCCTCGGCCGTGAGGATCATGGCGCGCTTCTCACGGTCCGCCTTCATCTGCTTCTCCATCGACTCCTGGATCGACGGCGGCGGATCGATGCTCTTGAGCTCGACGCGAGCGACGCGCAGGCCCCACCGGCCGGTCGCCTCGTCGAGGACACCGCGGAGCTGCCCGTTGATCGAATCGCGGGAGGTGAGCGTCTGTTCCAGGGTCATCCCACCGACGACGTTGCGCAGCGTGGTGACCGTCAGCTGCTCGACGGCGGCGATGTAGTTGCTGATCTCGTAGACGGCGGCCTGCGGGTTCGTGACCTGGAAGTAGACGACCGTGTCGATGCTCAGGGTGAGGTTGTCCTCGGTGATGACGGGCTGCGGCGGGAAGGAGACCACGCGCTCGCGCAGATCGACCTTGTCGCGGATCCGGTCGACGAAGGGCACCAGGAAGGTCAGCTGGCCCGAGGCGGTGCGGTAGTACCGGCCCAGCCGTTCGATCACCGCAGCCTCCGCCTGCGGTACCAGCACCACCGACTTGGACACCAGGAGCACGACCAGTGCCACCACGACGGCGAGCACGATCAACGCTTCCATTCTCAGACCCCCCTCCATACGACGGCGGTCGCGCCGTCTATCTCCATCACCGTCACGGTCGTGCCCGGTTCGTACACCTCGGTGGCGTCGAGCGGCCGGGCCGTCCACACCTCACCGTCGATCTTGACCTGCCCCGAATGCTCCCCCACCCGCTCGAGCACGAGTGCGTGCTTGCCGGGCAGGGCCTCGACCCCGGTGGGCAGCGCGGGCGGCTGCGCATAGCGGCGCTGCAGCACCGGCCGCACCCCCAGCAGCAGCACCACCGAGGTCAGCGCGAAGATCACCGCATCGGTCCAGAGCGGCAGCTCGGTGAGTGCCGAGAACCCTGCAGTGACCACTGCGGCACCGCCGAGCATCAGCAGCGCGAAGTCGCCCGTGAGGGCTTCGCCGGCCGCCAACGCCAGGCCGGCGATCAACCAAATCAGTGCGGCCACGGTCACCATCGAACCACAAATCGGACATCGCGGCAGCAGCCCAGGTGAGAGCGGCCACAGGCCCCATTCGCGCCCTTCCGGGTTCGCGAGCAGGGAGGATCGCCGCCACTGGATTCGGTCAATCGATTGTTTCCGTCATGCCCGGAATCTGTTCCCCGTAACGATAGTTGGCTGAAACACGTCCTTCCCCGGATGTGAGATCGGTGATACCGTCCCCGAACTATGGGTATCACTCCGGTGCGTTCGCTCCTGGTAGGAGCACTGGTCGGCAACTCCTCCGATATCGACCCGACGGACACCGCGATCATGGAGGCGACGATCCGGTGCCTCAGCCGGCACGGCCTCGAACGGACCACGGTCGCGGACGTCGCAGCCGAGGCCGGGGTGGGACGGGCGACCGTCTTCCGCCGCTTCGACACCAAGGAGGAACTGCTCAGCCGCGCGTTCGCGTGGGAACTCGACCGCCTCGTCCGCTCCTTCCACGATGCGATCGACGACATCGAGGATCCCCTCGAGCGGGCCATCGAGTGGATCGTCGAAGCGGTACGCACGGTCCGCAACCATCCGGTGTCCCGCCGGTTCGTCGACGACGGTGCCGCCCTCCCGGTCCTCCACGACCCGCAGCTGACCACGATGCTGCTCGTGTCCGTGCGCCACGAACTCGAACTCACCGCGACGCACGCCGGGGTCGAGTTCGACACCGAGACCGCGGCGGAGATCGTCTCGCGCTTCTTCGCGAGCGTGTGGCTGGCACCCGAACTCGGTACCGCCACCGCCACCGACGACGGCGTGCGCCGGATCGCCAGGATCCTGCTGTCCTTCCTGAGTGCGCCGCCCTCCCCCTCCCCCTCCCCCGACGCCGAGTGACCACGGCACCCTTCCCACCGCCATCACCGCCATCGAGTCCGAGGAGCCCAGCGATGGACATCACTCCCGCACAGCGCGTTCCCGAGAACATCGAAGCCGACATTCCCGTCGCGCAGCGCACCTTCGTGCACCTGCTGGCGGACCGGCGCATCTGGCCCATGTTCCTGTTCCGCGCCCTGGCCCTGCAGGGCACGCACCCCACCGTCATGGCGGCTCTCGAACAGCACTCGAAGTCGTGGGACCGGCCCTCGGAACGCGCCGAGAACACCCTCGCCTACACCTATCGCATCTACTTCGGTGAGAACGTCGCCGAATCCGCGCGGGAACTGCGCGAGATGCACCGTCCCATCACCGGGCAGGACTACGAGGGACGCCGCTACCACGCGTGGAACCGCGACGTGTGGGCCTGGGTGCACCTGACCACCGTCGAATCGCTCCTCTACGCCATCGACGTGTGCTTCGGCCCGCAACCGCAGGACCGGGTCGAGGCCTTCTACCGGGAGAGCTGCCGCCTCGGCCGGCTGTTCGGGGTGCGCGAGGACGACATGCCCGCCGACGTCGCCGGCCTGCGCCGCTACGTCGAGGACGGGGTCCGGGAGAAGCTCGCGATGTCGCCCGGCACCCGCCGCATGCAGCAGCTCGTCGACGAGCAGGACGTCATCGCGACCCTCGAACCCAGGCTCGCGGAACTCCCCCGGCCCCTTCCGGCCGTGCTGAAGAAACTCACGGGCCGCCCGGTGAAGACGCTGATGTTCGGGGCGTTCCCCGAACACGTCCGGCAGATCTGGGGTGTGCCGTGGAGCGCCGCCCGCGAACGCGAGTTCCGGGCACTGCTGGCGTTCATGCTCCTCGCCTCCCGTACACTGCCCGCGCGCTTCCGGATGATCCCGGAAGCCCGTGCGGCTCTGGGGGTCTGACCGCCGACCACCGTCATCGTCTCCATATCCGTGACGGACACCGCCCGCGCTGCGGCACACCGCCGACCCCACCGGGTCGCGGTCTTCGCGCCGGGCCGCTCACCATCGCTTTTCTCAGGGGGATCCACATGACTTCGCACACCGCGGACGGCGCCGTCCCGGGCGCGCCGCCACACGGCACCGCAGGTGCACCACCTCGCGGGAACGCCTTCGCGGCACGCCTGGCCGAGTCGATGCGCACCTTCGGCCGCACCCTCCGGCTGGCGTTCCGCGCGACGGCCTACCTGATCGTCGACATCCTCCGTGGCCGCTTCCCGCTGCGGGAGGCGATCGTGCAGGGCTGGTTCTTCATCTCGGTGTCCGCGGTCCCGGCCGTGCTGGTGGCCCTGCCGCTCGGTGTCGTCATCGCCGTGCAGGTCGGCAGCATGACCGACAACGTCGGCGCCAACTCCATGGCCGGCGCGGTCGGCGGCATGGGTGTGATGCAGCAGATCGCCCCGCTGGCCGCGGCCCTGCTCATCGGCGGCGCCGGTGGTTCGGCGATCTCCGCGGACCTGGCCTCGCGCACCATCCGCGAGGAGATCGACGCGCTGCGCACCCTGGGCATCGACCCCCAGCGTCGTCTGGTCTCCCCCCGCATCCTGGCGATGGCGGTCGTCGCACCGATGCTGTCGGTGCTGATCATCCTCATGAGCATCGTCGCGAGCTTCGCGGTGGCCTCCCTCGGTCAGGGAGTCGCGCCGGGCTCGTACTGGCTGTCCTTCGGCAGCTTCGCCTCCACCACCGACCTGCTGGTGTGCCTGTTCAAGGCGGCGGTCTTCGGGTACGTGGTGGCGATCATCTCGAGCCAGCGCGGCCTCGAGGCCAAGGGCGGCCCGAAAGGCGTGGCCGACAGCGTCAATGCGGCCGTGGTGCTCAGCATCATCGCCTGCATGGTCGTCAACCTCTTCATCACCCAGGTGGTCCTGATGTTCGTCCCGATGAGGTTCCTCTGATGAGCGCCGCACAGAAGACCCCCGTCGCAACGCCGTCCCCCTATCTGCCCCGCGGCCTGCGGTGGACACGGCACGCCCGCCGGGGCTGGATCCCGATCGAGTCCCTCGGCGCCTACCTGCACTTCGTCGTCGTCTCGTTCCGCGGCATCGGGCACGCCCTGCGCCGCAACCGGCGACAGACCATCTCCATCTTCACCGACCTGACCTGGGGCAACGGCCGCGCCGTCATCGTCGGCGGCGGCGTGGCCCCGGTCCTGGCGATCCTCGGCGTGGTAGCCGGGGCGATGGTCGGTCTCGTCGGCTTCTCCGCCCTGGACATGCTCGGGATGGGTCCGCTGACCGGCGCGATGTCGGCACTGGCCAACCCGCGGGAACTCGCCCCGCTGATCGCCGCCATCGGGTTCGCCGCGCAGGCCGGCTGCCGGATCACCGCGGAGGTCGGCGCGATGCGGATCTCGGAGGAGATCGACGCGCTCGAGGCGCAGGCCATCGACTCGATCCCGTACGTCGTGTCCACCCGGCTCATCGCCGCGGTCGGAGCGGTCGTGCCGTCCTATCTCATCGCGCTCGCCCTCGGCTTCGCCGCGACCGGCGTGACGGTCACCGTCGTGCAGGGACAGGGATCCGGCGCCTACGACCACTACTTCCACATGTTCACCGAACCGGTCGACCTGATCTACTCGCTGATCAAGGTGGTGGTGTTCGTCCTGGTCGTGACGCTCGTGCACGCCTATCAGGGCTATCACGCGAGCGGCGGCCCCGAGGGGGTCGGCATCGCCTCCGGACGCGCCATCCGGGCAAGCCTCGTCCTGATCGTGACCACCGACATGGTGCTCACGCTCGTGATGTGGGGCCTCGACGCGACGATCAGTTTCTCGGGGTGAGGACCACGTGAGCAACGCACAGTACACGGCCTTCGGGCCTACCCGGCGCGGGCTGCGCATCCGCGGCCTCGCGGTCCTCGTCGCCGCCGCCGTGGTCGCCGCCGCGGCCTGGTGGGGAACGAAACCGGACCGCTCGGGCCAGGTCCAGTTCGCCGTCACCGCATCGAATCTCGGCGACGGTGTCTCCACCGACACCGCGGTCCGCCTGCGCGGCATGACGATCGGTTCGGTGGTCGACGTCGAGCCGCGGGGACCGCAACAGCAGGTCGTCACCCTCAGCGTCGACGAGAACCACCTCGACGAGCTGTCGTCGACGATGCACACCCGCTTCGTCTCGTCGAACATCTTCGGCTCCACGGCCTTCGAACTCATCCCCCGGCCGGGTGGGCAGCCGATCACCCCGGGCAGCACCCTCGACCTCGGCGACGTCGGCGACTACACCGTCACCACGGTGCTGCGCGACTCCGGGCGCCTGTTGCTCGACGTGGTGACACCACAGCTGTCCGACTCGATCGACAGCGCCGCCGAGCTGACCCAGCAGATGGCACCGTTGCTGGCCTCGTCGCTGCTGGTGATGCGGAACATCGCCCGCACCCAGAACGAGCCGCTGAGCGAACTGCTGCCGAAGTTCGCCGACGTCACCGAGGGGATCGCGGCGTTCACCCCGTCGGCGTTGAACACCCTGTCGGCGATCGCGTCCGTCGAGGAACTCGAGGACGACTTCCGCACCCAGCAGGCCAGCGAGACCATCACCGAGGTGTCGCACCTGGTGCTCGCCCTGTCCGGTGAGATCGTCGGTGCGCTGGGACCGACCTCGGATGCCGTGGACATGCTGCTCGACATCCTGATCCCGATGAACCAGAGCCTGCAGACGGTCGACCCCGACCAGGTCGCGCGGCTGACCGAGGGCGCCGGCGGTGCCCTGCACCGGCAGGGCGATCGTGTGGTGCTGGGAGTGGACGTGCTGGTCGACACCTTCCCCGCCTTCCGGGTTCCGCTCGAGACCACCGGAGGTACCCGATGAGGACTCCCCGACAGGCCGCGATCCGGCTGGTATTGCTCGCCGGCGTCGTCGCCCTGATCATCGTGTTGATCGTGCAGGCGATCGAACGTCCCGTCGGCGGCACGACCATCGCCTACAAGGCGCAGTTCGGTGACGTCTTCGGTCTGAAGGAGAACGCCGACGTGCGTCTGCGCGGCGTGCAGATCGGCAAGGTCACCGACATCTCGGTCTCCGACGGCAACCGTGCGCTCGTGGATTTCACCGTGCTCGAGGAGTACCGGCTGCGCGACACGGACCGGCTGCTCGTGAAGTTCCAGAACCTCACGGGCCAGCGTTATCTCGAACTGCAGCGCAGCGAGGAGGGCGGGCAGGAACTCGACCCGGCCGGCCTGGTGGTGAACACCGTCGACTCGTTCGACATCACCACGATCTTCAACGGCCTCAAACCGCTTCTGCGCGAAGCGGATCCGGCCGTGTACAACCGGCTGGCCACCAACGTCGCGGCGTTGATCGAAGGCAGTGAGTCCAGCCCGACCCCGGTCATGCGCGACATCGCCGAACTCGCGAGCTACGCCGAGGACCGCAGCGCCCTGATGAGCCGGCTCCTCGACAACTTCACCGCCCTCAACGACCGACTGGAGAGCCGATCCGAGAACCTCGAGAACATCCTCGAGGTCTTCCATTCGATCTTCACCCCCCTGGTGACACGCATGACCGAGTTCCTGTCCCTGACCGAGCTCGGCGCGATCGAGATGGCCGAGGTGGACCGCACCGTGAACCTGCTCTCCCAGTTGGGCCTCGGCGCCGAAACCGAGCACGACGGGTTCCTCGAACGCAACGACGACTTCATCCGCCGGGTGGACCAGGTGATCCCGGATCCGAAGACCGCGATCGACACGCTCACGGTGCTGCCCGGGATCTTCGAGGGAATCAACTCCCTCATCCCCCGCACCGACACGGCCCGGCAGTGCAGCAACGGCACGGTGCAACTGCCGATCGCCGCCGACGTCCTGCTCCAGGGCCGCGCCCTGACCGTCTGCAACGGAGGTGCCTGATGCGCACCCGCCTGTTCGGACGACTCGACTTCGGCGCCGAGGACGCCGATCCCCGCACCCAGATGTGGTGGGCGCTGTCGGGTCTGCTGGTGTTCGCCCTGATCGCCGGTGTCGTCCTCGCCCTGTACCTGCGTCCCGTCGGGGCACACACCTACCGGCTCGAACTGCCCGAGACCGCGGGTCTCGCGGCGGGCGACGACGTGCGCATCGCCGGGGTCCCGGTCGGGTCGGTGACCCGGACGAGCCTGGCGAACGACCACGTCGACGTCGAGTTCACCGTCGACTCCGAGCATTTCGTCGGCGACCAGACCTCCGTGTCGGTGCGGATGCTCACCCCGATCGGGGGCCTGTACCTCGCCCTGCACCCGGCCGGCCGGCAACCGCTGACCGAACCCATCCCGGCGAACCGCGCCGCCCTGCCGTTCCTGGTCGACGATATGTTCCAGGAGGCCACCGCCGTGGTCGAGGAACTCGACACCGGCGCGCTGCGCACCGCCCTCGACAAGACCGCCGCGCTGCTCGGCGAATCCCCGGATTCGGTACGCATCACCGTCACCGACCTCGAGTCGGTCATGGACGTCATGGCAACCCAGAAGGACCAGATCGAGAGCCTGCTCGAGCTGTCCAACGAGTACCTGCGCACCGCCAACGACAACAAGGAACTCGCACTCGAGATCATCCGGGGTTACGCCGTCCTCGGCCCGAACATCATCGAGGCCGCCGACGACGTGAGGATCTTCGCGGACGGGCTCTCCGGTCTCGCCGGACTGCTGTTCGACTTCCTCAGCGGCCCCTACCCGGAGAAGGTCGAGCCGATCATCCCCCACCTCGTGGAGGCCGGTGAGCGCGGCGCGGAACTGCAGGCGTCCGTCGAGTCCATGACGGCGTCCCTCCGCGAGACCCTCACGGGCCTGGCGGCCGTCGCCGGGCCCGAAGGCCAGGCCCTCGTCGACCAGAGCGGACTGACGGTCGAACGACCCGACGTCTGTCTCCCGAGGCCGGGAGTGCGGTGCTGATATGAGACCAGCCGATCTGCGACCAGCCGATCTGCGACCAGCCGACCTGCGACCAGCGATCATGAACACTCGACGACTCGTCCCCGCCGTGACGGTGGTGGCGCTGGCCGTGGCCGGCGCAACCGCCTTCACCGCGACCTCCCGCGACGACACCTCGATCTGCGCGTACTTCGAGGACTCATACGGCCTGTACCCCGGTTCGCCCGTGACGATCCGCGGGATCACGGTCGGCAGCGTCGACCGGGTCGAACCCGACGGCACACGGGTACGCGTCGACATGGCCGTCCACGACCGCGACCTGCCCGCCGAGACCGGCGCCGTGATCACCAACGCGTCGATCCTCACCGACCGGAGACTCGAACTCGTCGACGCCGATCCACGCCCCGGCCCGACCCTGTCGCCGGAGACGTGCATCGACACCGCCCGCACCCGCACCCCGGTCAGCGTCTCGGACGCGCTCGGCTCGTTCTCCGAGCTCGTGCGGAAGATGACCGAACGCGGACCCGACGGCACGGCGCCGTTCGAGTCGGCACTGCAGGACGCCGGCCGCGAGTTCGAGGGACTCGGCCCGACCCTCAACCGGGAACTGCGGGATCTCGCGGAGCTGCTGTCCTCCCCGGACAACTTCATGGACCAGCTCGGGCAGATCCTCGACAACTCCGCCGAGATGAGCTCGCTCCTCGTCGGCGACTGGGAGAACGTCAAGTCCACCATCGAAACGTTCGCGCCGGGCCTGGCCGGCATCGAGCAGATGCTGGTCGTGGCGAAGATCCTCGTCGAGAAACTGTCACTGGCCGTGGGCCCGCTCGACCGGTTGTTCAACGAGCACTTCCCCCACCTGATGAACGCGCTGAACTCGTCGCTGCCCACCCTGACGATGCTGCGCACCCAGGCGGAGAGCTCGAGCGAACTGCTCGCGACGATCCCCGGCACGCTGACCATGCTCGAGACGATGGTGCAGTCCCATCCGGGATCCGTCGCGATGGAACTCGATCCGGCCCGCGCCGAGGTACCCACCCCCGACGCTGCCCTGACCTGCGCGGCACTCGAACAGGTCGCCCCGGGCAGCTGCACCGTGGTGTCCTCCCGGTCGGTGGCGGTGCCGCTGCCCCAGTTGGTCCTGTCGACGATCGGAGCAACGCCGTGACCCGTTCGTTCCCCCGCTCCGACCACTCGAGGCGGCTCGGCCACCGCGCCCACACAGGGCGGCTCGGCCACCGCGCCCACACAGGGCGGCTCGGCCACCGCGCCCACACAGGGCGGTTCGTCGGCGCGATGCTCGCCGCGCTGCTCGTGCTGTGCGGGTGCAGTTTCGACCCCAGCGACCACGCACTGCCCGGCTCCGGGGTGCGCGGCCCGACCTACCGGCTCAACCTCGAGTTCGAGTCGTTGCTGAGCCTGCCCGCGGGCGCCGACGTCCGCAGCGGCGGCATCTCCGTCGGCACCCTGCGCGCGATCGACCTCGAACCGCACAGCGCCGTCGCACGCATCGACGTGCGCGACTCGGTGATCGTGCCGGCCGGCACCCGCGCCGAACTACGTCAGAACACGGCGCTCGGCGACATCTACATCGCGCTGCTGCCGCCGGAGAACGGCGGCGGCGCGCCCCTGCAGGACGGTGACACCATCCCGTTGAGCGACACCGATCCCGGCCCGCAGATCGAGGAGATGCTCGAGCGGATCGCGATGTTCGTCAACGGCGGCAGCATCACCCGGCTGCAGGACTCGATCGCCCGCCTCAACGAGGTGCTGCCCGAGGACCCCGCCGAGACCCGGGACCTGTCGGCGGTGATCTCGAACGACCTGAACGAGGCCGCCGCGAACATCGACCAGATCGACCGCATCGTGGTCGCCACCGACGACCTGTCCCAGCGGCTCGACGCCGCGCGCGACGACATCGGATTCCTGTTCTCCGACACCGCGCGCTACCGCCTCGACCGGGTGCCCTACTTCATGGAGGCCGTGCTCAACATCGTCATCGACGTGAACACGATGGTCACGGGCCTCGAATGGCTGATCCCGCGTCTGCCGCACATCAACGACAATCTCGAGACCCTCACGCCGCTGCTGCGCGAGCCGTCCCCCAACGCCGACGAACTGCGCGGCAACGCCGCCGAACTCGTCGCGCTGGTCGACGAGAAACTCGTGCCGTTCCTGCTCGAACCGGGGATCGACATCCGTGAGGTGACCATCGCCGGCGAGGAGGAGAGTCCCCTCGCCGACGGTCTGGTCCTCCTGCGCATGATCGGAGCTCTGCCGTGACCCGTATTCCCGCCTGGCTGTCCGCCCTCGCCCTGGTCGTGGTGATGACCCTCGGCAGCTGGTATCTCGTCGTCGGGGTGCTGCAGATCGACCCGACGCGCAGCCGCACCCACGCGATGGTCGACGTGCGCGACGCCGCCGGTCTGCGGAC
This sequence comes from Rhodococcus sp. Z13, assembly GCF_025837095.1. Lineage (NCBI taxonomy): Bacteria > Bacillati > Actinomycetota > Actinomycetes > Mycobacteriales > Nocardiaceae > Rhodococcus > Rhodococcus sacchari. Next base: position 2,172,572 of record NZ_CP107551.1, on the reverse strand, counting down.
CGGCTCGAAGGTCGTCTACCGGGGTGTGAACATCGGCCGCGTGGACGGCATGGAGAACCTCGACGGGTTCGTCCGCCTGAACATCTCCTACGACGCCGAGCACCGCATCCCCGTCGACAGCACGATGCGGGTGGAGAACCTGTCGTCGCTCGGCGAGCCGGTGTTCTCGTTCCTGCCGGCGACCTCGCAGGGCCCCTATCTCGAGGACGGCGCGCACCTGACGGAGGTCGTGGAGCTGCCCACCTCGGTACCGGATCTGCTCGCGACCACCTCGGAACTGCTCGAACAGACCGACGCGGAGTCACTGAACGAGCTGGTCACGACGTTCACCGAGTCGGTGTCCGGGCTGCAGGAGACGATGCCGGCGGCCGCGCGCGGTGCGGAACTGCTGCTGGCGACCCTCACCCGGCACGACGGGTCACTGGAGACGGTGCTGAGCGACCTGATGTGGATGATGGGTGACGTCGACTGGGTGCGGCCCGCAATGGTCGCCGCACCGCCGATGCTCGACCAGTTCGGCGAAACCCTCGGCGTCTCCTACGAGTACCTGTTCGAAGGCTCGTCGGTGCTGCGCGGCAAGGAGGTCCTCGGGTCGTGGCGTCAGCAGGAGATCGAGCTCGCCGACTTCCTGAAGAAGATGGCACCCGAACTCGGCGCGATCGGGGTGGCGCTGCGACCGGCCACCCAGGCCACCGGATCCGTGGTGGGCCGGATGGATCTCGGTACTCTGCTCGAACAGGCCATCGCCACGCTACCGGGCGACAGCGTCCGATTCACCGTGAGCGTCCCCCGATGAAGAAGGAATACAGCGTCATGTCGAACACCGGCTCGGCCTCGAACACCGAGTTCCCCGAACAGGATCCGGCCACCACCGGCACCGGCACCGCGACGGCGGGCCCGGGCCGCGGCCTCACCTCCGCCCGCACCGCCTGGATCGTCGCGGCGCCGGCGGTCGTCGCCGCCGTGGTATTCGGGGCGCTGTGGGCGACCGACGACTCGTCCGAGCAGTTGCAGGCCCTGCAGAGCCGGCTCGACGTCGAAGCCGAGGCCGAAGCCGTCGCCTCCGAGTACGCGTTGAGCGTCTCCGAGGTCGACTTCCGGGACCTCGAGGGGTGGCGGGCCGCGCTGACCGACGGCGTCAGCGAACAGCTGACGCCGAAGCTCGAGGGTGCCGTCGACGTGGTGTCGCCGTGGCTGACGCAGATGGAGTACACCGCCGACGCGCGGCTGCTCGCCGCCGAGGCGTCGCACACCGACGGCGACACCTACGTGGTACAGGTGTTCGTCGACATGGTGTCGAAGAGCAAGCAGACCCCCGACGGGGTCGCCGCCACCGCGACCTACACGGTGACGATGGACCGCGCCTCCGACTGGACGATCGTCGACGTCGGCGGTGTCGGCACGGGCCTGCCCGGCACCGGGGACGCCCCCACGGAGACCGGCGGCCGCTGAGCCCGGCCCGAGCCCGGGGTGGGCTCAGCCCTCGTCGGATTCTGTGAGGGCTCAGCCCTCGTCGGATTCTGTGAGGGCTCAGCCCTCGTCGGGCTCGGTGACGAAGTCCACGAGACGTTCGACCGCACCGATGAGGTGCGATTCGAGGTCACGGAACGAGTTCACGGCGTCGTAGACGCGGCGCCAGCCGTCCTGCGGGGTGCCCCAGCCGAGCTCACGGCACACGCCGGTCTTCCAGTCCTCGCCGCGCGGGATCACGGGCCAGGCGTCGATACCCACGGCCTTCGGTTTCACCGCCTGCCACACGTCGATGTAGGGATGGCCGGTGACCATGACGTGCGGGCCGAGGTTCGCGGTGAGCCGCTCTTCCTTGGAACCGGTGACGAGGTGGTCGGCGAGGACACCGACGCGCCGGCCGGGCCCGGGGCCGAACTCGGCCAGCCGCGAACCGAGATTGTCGAGGCCCTCGAGCTGTTCGACGACCACACCCTCGACGCGCAGGTCGTGGCCCCACACCCGTTCGACGAGAGCGGCGTCGTGCACACCCTCCACCCAGATGCGGCTGCCCCGCGCGACCCGGGCCCGCAGTCCCTCGACGCGGGTGGACCCGGAGGCCGACCGGGCCGGTTGCGCGGCGGACCGAGCCTTCGGCTTGACGAGGGTGACAGGGGCACCATCGACGAGGAACGCCGCGGGGCGCATCGCGAACAGCCGGGTGCGGCCCTGGGCGTCCTCGAGCCGGACGAAGTCGCCGTCGTAGGTCTTCTCGAAGCCCACGACCGCACCGCACCAGCCGGAGGCGGCGTCCTCGACGACGACCCCGCGCTCGGCTTCGAGTTCGGGGACGGACTTCTTCTTCCTCCGGGTGTGACCGGCGAGGATGTCGCCGGCATACATGTCGCGTGGGCTCACGCCGACCCACGTTAGGACATCGTCCGAACCGGATCCGTCCGCCACGCCGGGCCACGGCACCCGTCCCGGTCGTATGCTTTGCGGGTGAGTTCTCCGAGCCTGACACTGACCGTCTGGGCCGGGTCGTGGTTGTCCGGGCACGCCGCACCCGACGACGTCATAGACGCTCTGCACGCGTGGGCTCCGATGCATCTGGTCGGCGCGCACGACGCGGCGGCGGCCGCCTCGGCCGGGTTGCCCGAGCGGGGTGTCTCCGACGGTGCGGCCCTGCTGCTCGCGCTGATCCGGCAGGTGGATTCGGCGGAGAGCGCGGGACTGCGGCTGGTGCTGCCGGCGCCCGGCGACGTGCGCGGTCTGCCGGCCGGCACGGATTTCGCGGGCGCGGCCCTCGCCACGGGTGAAGGTGTCGTCGTGGGTGCGCCGGGCGCCCCGGGGCTCGGGCTCGTCCCGCACCGGGAGGGCCCGGACGTGCTGCGCTGGAGCGTGTTCGCCCTGGAGTCGGTGCCCGAGTCCGCCGCGGACCGGGGTCTCGGGGAGGCCGAGTTCGCGATGCGCGAGGCCGTCCGCGACGCGGCGTCGGCGCTGACCGGTATCCCCACCGTCGGGACCGACGGTCGTCGTGCCGATCCCCGGGAGGAGATCGCCACCGAGGTGGCCGAACTCGCGCGGCACCGGTATCCGGGGTCGCTGCCGCCGCGCGCGGCGCGCATCCTCGACACCGCCGACCAGGTCGCGGCGATCCTCACCGTCGCCGGTCGCGGCGGTGGCCTGCGGGCCGGGTCCGCGTCGGCGACCGCCGGACGGGAGGCGGTGCTGCAGCCGTTGTGGACGGCGGTGCGGGAGGCGCGGGTGTGCGCGGTGACGGCCGCGCTGCGCGCCGAGCACCACCCCTGACGGCGGCTCAGGCGCGACGCGCGGTGACCAGCAGGTACTCCCAGTTCATCGCTCCCCCACCGATGTCGTGGCGCAGGGCGAGTTCGAGCAGGGCGCGGTCGAGGGCGGCAACGCGGTCGGGATCGTCGGCGATGTTGCGGTAGACCACGATCGTGGGTCCGTAGGTCGACTTGAAGAAGTCGAGGAAGTCCTCGGCGCTCGCGAACCGTTCGACGCGCAGGTTGTCGGTGCGCACCTCCAGGTCGGTGACGGCGTGCCCGAGCAGGTCGCGCACGTGGGTCTCGTCGCCCCACAGCGGCGGTGGTTGCGCACCCGGAGGGGGCGGCGGCGCATAGGGTTTCATGGTCGCGAACATCTGGCCGATGAACCCACCGGGGGTCCAGTTCAGCAGCCCGATGCGTCCGCCCGGGCGGGTGACGCGGAGCAGTTCGTCGGCGGCGAGACGGTGATGCGGCGCGAACATCACGCCGACGCAGGAGAGCACGGCGTCGAAGCTCGCGTCGTCGAAGGGCAGCGCCTCGGCGTCGGCTTCCTGCCAGGTCAGGGTCGCGCCGGCCGCGGCGGCCGCACGGCGGCCGGCGTCGAAGAGTTCGGGGGTCAGGTCGGTGGCGAGCACGTCGGCGCCGGCGAGTGCGGCCGGGATCGCGGCGTTGCCCGAGCCGGCGGCGACGTCGAGGACACGGTCTCCGGCAGCGATGCCGGTGGCGTCCACGAGGGTCGGGCCGAGGGTGGCGATGACCTCCGTCGCCACCGCGGGGTAGTCGCCGAGGGCCCACATGATGCGATGCTTGGCCTTGAGGGCACGGTCGGCGTCGGTGGCCCAGAGGCCGGGGGTCGTCGAGGTGTCGGTCATCGCGATTCCTCCTGTCGGATGCGATCGCGATCCGGCGCGGTGCCGGGTCACGTCTCGACTGTAGGAACGCGTGGAGATCCGCCTCCAGTACAGGATCTGTACCGCGCTCCCCCGGCGGGCCTACGATTCGACCATGGGTTCGCCCTACCACCAGTTCTGTCCCGTCGCCAAGGCGATGGAACTCTTCGACGAGCGGTGGACGCTGCTCGTGGTGCGTGAACTCGTCCTGGGCAGCGAACGCTTCAACGACCTGCGGCGCGGTCTGCCGCGGATGTCGCCGAGCCTGCTGTCGAAGCGGCTGCACCAGCTCACCGCGGCGGGCATCGTGCGGCGCGTGACCGACGGGTCCGAGGTGCGTTACGTGCTCACCCCGGCGGGCCGGGAACTCGAGACCGTCGTCGACGCGCTCGGGGCGTGGGGTGCCCGGTGGACGGGCCGGCTCGGCGACGCCGATCTCGATCCGAAACTGCTGATGTGGGACATGCACCGGCACGTCGACCACGCGCAGGTCCCCGAGGCCCGGGTGGTGGTGCAGTTCGTCTTCCCCGGGGTGACGCGGGCGTCGCGCCGGTGGTGGCTCGTGGTCACCGCCGACGACGTCGACGTGTGCGACGTCGACCCGGGTTTCGAGGTGTCGGTGACCGTCACCGCGAGGCTGCGCGAACTCACCGAGATCTGGCGGGGCGAAGCCACCTGGGAGGGTGCGCAGCGGTCGGGTGCGGTGACGATCGACGGGCCGTCGCCGCTGCGCCGCAGCCTGCCGCGTTGGTTCGTCTCCCCGCTCGCCGTCTGACGGTCAGCGCGAGGCCGCGGGACGCGTGGGCCGCTTGGGCGGCTCGCAGCAGCGTGCCGCGCACAGGCTGCCGTTGCAGCCCACCCCGAGCAGCGGCTCGGTGCCGCGGCGGCGGGCGGCGACGCCGTTCCGCTGCTCCTCGACGAGTTCGCGGACGAGCTGCGCGAAGCGCGGATCGGTTCCGGCGGTGCCGGCCCGCACGAAGCCCATGCCGTGCTCGGCGGCGCGGTCGCGGGCCTCGGTGTCGAGATCCCACACCACCTCGAGATGGTCGGAGACGAACCCGACGGGCACGACGACGACGGCCTCGGTGCCGCGCTCGTGCAGCGCGTCGATGTGGTCGACGATGTCGGGTTCGAGCCACGGCACCTGCGGCGGGCCGGACCGGGACTGCCACACCAGGTCGTAGTCGGCGACGCCGAGCGCTTCCGCGACGAGCCGCGCCGCCTCGGCGACCTGCCGGCTGTACAGGTGCCCGCCCGCCTCCGCCGGACCACCGGTGGCGTCGAAGGAGTTCGGGACGGAGTGCGCGGTGAACACCAGCCGCGCGGTGTCGCGCACCTCGTCGGGCAGTTCGACGCGGGCTGCGCGCACGGCGTCGGCGACCGCGTCGAGGAACAGCGGATGGTCGTAGAACTGGCGCAGCTTCGTCAGCTGCGGGGCGCCGTCGACGGCCTGGCGGGCCCGGGCGATGTCCTCGTGGTACTGCCGGCAGCCGGAGTAGCCGCCCCAGGCGGACGTCGCGAAGACCAGGGCGTTGCGGATGCCCTCGTCGCGCATGGCGGCGACGGTGTCCTCGACCATCGGGTGCCAGTTGCGGTTGCCGAAGTAGATCGGCAGATCGATGCCGTGGGCGTCGAACTCGGCGCGCACGGCGTCGATGATGGCGCGGTTGAGCGCGTTGATGGGCGAGACGCCCCCGAAGTGCAGGTAGTGCTCGGCGACCTCGTCGAGCCGCTCCGGCGGGATGCCGCGGCCGCGCGTGACGTTCTCGAGGAACGGGCGCACGTCGTCGGGTCCCTCCGGACCGCCGAAGGAGAGCACGAGCAGTGCGTCGTAGGGGGCGTTCTCGCTCATCGGATCAGGCCCCGAATCCGACCTGGGAGTGGAAGCCGCCGTCGACGTAGACGATCGACCCGGTGGTGCCGGGCAGCCAGTCGGACAGCACGGTGCACACGGTCTTGGCGACCGGGGTCGGGTCGTCGACGTCCCAGCCGATCGGGGACGCGGCGGCCCAGCCCTCGTTGAGGCGGTTCATCTCGGCGCCCGGGCCGGTCGCGTCGCCGGCGATGGCCTTGGCCGCGAGGGTCTTGATCGGGCCGGCGGCGACCAGGTTGGAGCGGATGCCGCGCGGGCCGACCTCCTTGGCGACGTAACGGTTCACGGCCTCCAGCGTGGCCTTCGAGACGCCCATCCAGTTGTAGAACGGCACGGCCCGCGACGGGTCGAAGTCCATGCCCACGATCGAGCCGCCCTCGTTCATCACCGGCAGGACGGCCTTGGCGAGCGCGGCGTAGGAGTAGGCCGACACCTCGACGGCGACGGCGACGTCGTTCCACGGGGCGTCCAGGAAGGGATTGCCCAGGCACGAGCGGGGTGCGAAGCCGATCGAGTGGACGACGCCGTCGAGACCCTCGGGTGCGAGTTCGCGGATCTTCTCGGCGAGACCCTCGAGGTGCTCGGGGTTCTGCACGTCGAGTTCGATCGCCGGGGGCACCGGCTGCGGCAGGCGCTGCGCGATACGGTCGATCAGCCGGAGCCGGTCGTAGCCGGTGATGATCACCTTCGCGCCCTGCTCCTGCGCGACCTTCGCGGTGTGGAACGCGATCGAGGCATCGGTGATGATGCCGGTGACGAGAATGGTCTTGCCCTCGAGCAGTCCGCCCATGAGTGTGTCGGTCCTCCAGTGAGATTCGGATGTGGTCGATGCGATCCGGTGTGGTCCGCGGGGACCGCCAGTGGCCCATACGGTCCCCGGGGGGACCGTCAGTGGCCCATGCCCATCCCGCCGTCCACGGGGATCACGGCGCCGGAGACGTAGGCGGAGTCCTCGGAGGCGAGGAAGCTGACGACGGCGGCGACGTCCTCGGGTCTGCCGAGCCGCTGCAGCGGGATGAACTTCTTCGCGGTGTCGCGCAGGTCGTCGGACAGGTCGGCGGTCATGTCGGTCTCGATGAAGCCCGGGGCGACGACGTTGGCCGTGATGGACCGGGAGCCGAGCTCGCGGGTGATCGAGCGGGCGAGGCCGACGAGACCGGCCTTCGAGGAGGCGTAGTTGATCTGGCCCGCCTGGCCGGCGAGACCGACGACGGAGCCGAGGAAGATCATCCGGCCCCAACGGCCCCGCAGCATCGCCCGGTTGGCGCGCTTGGCGCAGCGGAAGGCGCCGGTGAGGTTCGCGTCGAGTACCTTGGTGAACTGGTCCTCGGTCATGCGCATCAGCAGGGTGTCGTCGGTGATGCCGGCGTTGGCGACGAGCACCTCGACGGGACCCTGGTGTTCCTCGACCTCCTTGAACGCCGCGTCCACCGAGTCGGCGTCGGTGACGTCGCACCGGACACCGAACAGGCCCTCCGGCGCACCGGACCCGCGGTGGGTGACCGCGACCTTGTGGCCGTCGGCCTGCAGGCGGCGGGCCACGGCGAGGCCGATGCCCCGGTTACCTCCCGTGACGAGAACCGACCGGGGCGTTACCGCGCGCGCGGCGCTGCTGTCTGCGTCAGTCATGGGCTCCAACCTATCTGGTGATCGATCGGAGACGGAAACCGCTTCCCGGGCGCACAGTCGAGCGGATCAGGGCAGCCGCTGGCGGAGCACCATCGCCGCGACGAGCCCGCCCGCCACGCAGAGGGCACCGAGCAGCAGCCAGGGACGGCTGGCGTCGCCGCGGGTGGTCTCGTAGCCGATCTGCTCCTCGAGCGTGTCGTAGGCGTCCTCGAGTTCCTCGAGGCTCGACGCGGTGAAGAAGGTTCCGCCCGACAGGTTGGCGATCTCCTTGAGCGAGGGATCGTCGACGGGCACGGGGATGCGTTCGTCCTCGATGGTGACGGTGCCGGTCTCGGTGCCGAACGAGATCGTCGAGACGGGGATGCCCTTCTCGGCGGCCTGGCGGGCGGCGGTGAATCCTCCGCGGGGGTCGTCGGGGCTCTCGGGGACGGTCTGCTTGCCGTCGGACAGCAACACGATCCGGGCGGGTGGCGCCTGGTCGCTGCCGCCGAGCACCGCCGCGAGGGTGTCGATGGACTGCATGGCGGTGAAGATGGCCTCGCCGGTGGCGGTGCGCTCGCTCAGCTGCAGGTTGTCGATCGCGGTCTTGGTGGCCTCGCGGTTGGTGGTCGGTGAGACCAGCACCGAGGCGGTGCCGGAGAACGCGACGAGACCGAGGTTGATGCCGGGGGTCAGGTCGTCGGCGAACTGCTTCGCCGCCTCCTGCGCCGCCGCGAGGCGGGTGGGGGCGACGTCGGTGGCCTCCATGGACAGCGACACGTCGATGACGAGCACGACGGTGGCGCGGTTGCGCGGCACCCGCTGTTCGGCGGTCGGTCCGGCCAGTGCCACGGTGAGGAAGGTCAGGCCGACGAGCAGCAGCGCGATCGGGATGTGGCGGGCCCGGCCGGGCCGGTTGGGCGCGACCTTCTCGAGGAGTTCGAGGTTGGTGAAGCGCAGGGTGTTGGTGAGGCGTCTGCGCTGGACGATCACGTAGCCGACGCCGAGTGCGGCGACGACGAACAGCAGCAGCAGCCACCAGGGTGAGGTGAAGCCGGACAGGCTCATCGTCCCCCCTTCCGTGCGGGACCGGTGGGCGCGCCGTAGCTGTGGCGGCGGGCGGCGACGAACCGCACGATGTCGCCGATCCAGTCGCGGTCGGTCCGCAATGTCATCACGGGCGCTCCGCAGCTGCGCAACGCCTGGTGCACCGCGGCGCGATGCTCGGCGGCGGCCTGCGCGAAGTCGGCCTGCAGCTCGGGTGTGGTGGTGAACTCCCGGGTGCGTCCGGTCTCCGGGTCGTGGAGGACCACGTCGCCGAGATCGGGCAGCTCGAGGTCGCGCCGGTCGAGCACCTCGACGGCGAGCAGTTCGTGCCGCGCGGACAGGGCGCGCAGGGAGCGTTCCCAGTCGATCGGGCCGAGGAAGTCGCTGATGACGACGGCGAGACCGCGGCGGCGCTGGGGACGCCGCAGCGCCTCGATCACGCCGCGCAGGTCGCCGCGGGTGCCGTCCGGCGGGTGCGGGGTGGTCGCGACGGTGCGCAGCAGCGACTGGGCGTGCAGGCGGCCGCCGCGGGCGGGCATCCGGACGGAGTCGTGACCGGTGGAGATCACGGCGCCGATACGGTTGCCGCCACCGGTGGTCAGGTGCGCCAGCGCGGCGACCGCGGCGACGGCCAGGTCGCGTTTCTCGCAGGCCCCGGTGCCGAAGTCGAGGCTGGCCGACATGTCGATCGCCAGCCACGTCTCGAGTTCGCGGTCGGCGACGGTCTGCCGCACGTGCGGGTGGGTGGTGCGGGCGGTGACGGACCAGTCCATCTGCCGCACGTCGTCGCCGGGCTGGTACTCGCGGGCGTCGCCGGGTTCGGAGCCCGGCCCGGGGATCAGCCCGAGATGGTCGCCGTGCAGAACACCGTCGAGCCGGCGCCGCACGGTGAGCTCGAGGGTGCGCAACGCCGCCGTGAGGGCGGGGTCGCGCAGTTCACCGGACCGGAACGTCGGTGGCGCTCCGTCGTGACGACGTGTGCTCACCGCGGGCCTGTGCCCGCCTGGGGACCGGGGGCGCCGACGGGAGGTTGTGCACCGGCAGGAGGTCGAGGCCCGACCGGCTGCTGCGGGGCGGGTCCGGCCGGGACCGGCACGTTGGCCTGCGGGGCGACCTGCGGCAGCCCGACGGTCTGCAGGATCCGGGTGATGATCCGGTCCGCCGACACGTCGTCGGCGAGCGCGTCGTAGGACAGCACGAGCCGGTGCCGGAGCACGTCGGGGATGACGTCGACGATGTCCTGCGGCACGACGTAGTCGCGGCCGCGCACGAGGGCGAGGGCCCGGGCCGCGGAGATGATGCCGAGGGTCGCGCGCGGGGAGGCGCCGTAGGCGATCCAGCCCTGCACGTCGTGCAGGCCGAGATCGGCGGGCTGCCGCGTCGCGAAGATGACCCGCACGACGTAGTCGACGAGCGCGTGGTGCACGAAGACCCGGCCGGCGATCTTCTGCAGCCGCAGCAGCTGCTCGTTGTCGAGCACCTGCTTCGGTTCCGGTGCGGCGACGCCCATCCGGTAGACGATCTCGCGTTCCTCCTCGACCGTGGGGTAGTCGACGAGCACCTTGAACAGGAAGCGGTCGCGCTGCGCCTCGGGCAGCGGGTAGACGCCCTCGTTCTCGATCGGGTTCTGGGTGGCCATCACCAGGAACGGTTCCGGCATCGGGAAGGTCCTGCCGCCGATGGTGACGTGGCGTTCGGCCATCACCTCGAGCAGCGCCGACTGCACCTTGGCGGGGGCACGGTTGATCTCGTCGGCGAGCACGAAGTTCGCGACGACGGGGCCGAGTTCGGTGTCGAACTCCTCGCGGCCCTGCCGGTAGATGCGGGTGCCGATGAGGTCGGTGGGCACGAGGTCGGGGGTGAACTGCACGCGGGAGAACGACCCGCCGACCACCTTGGCGAAGGTCTCGACCGCGAGGGTCTTCGCGACACCCGGTACACCCTCGAGCAGCACGTGGCCGCGGGCGAGCACACCGACGAGCATGCGTTCGACGAGCAGGTCCTGGCCGACGATCACGCGCTTGACCTCGTAGATGGCGCGTTCGAGGAGCCGGACGTCCTCGGCCGGGTCGTACGCCTTCTCGGTGACGTCGCTCTCGGGGGCGTCGACCTTCGCCGCATCGGCCTTCTTCGGGTCGGCCTTGTCGGTGCCGGTCTTCGGGGAGTCGATCCGTTTCGTGGTGTCCACCGTGGGTTCCGCCGACGCGGACGACGACCCGGGCTGCTGTGCGGGGGTGTCCTTCCGAGTCGCGGCCGCTCCCCCTGCGGTCCGGTCGTTCTTCCGTTCGTCACTGCCGCCCTGGTTGCCCGGCGTTGCCGAACCCGACGTCCCACCCTCGCGTGAGGTCACCAAGAATCCACCGCTTTCGCCTACGTTGCTCCGCTGGAAATCACCTGCCGCACCACTATGGCAGGTGTCGGCTCGGTGTGCCGTCACCACAGCACCGGCCGGGAGGGAGCACCCGTCCTCGGCGGCACGTCGGCCGCGGCAACCTCACCGTCACGACACCATGCGCACCACGTACGGTGTCATGCCGTCCCAGCGTACCGGCGAGATCTTCACGAACGATCCCGACTGCGGCGCCTCGAGCATCTGCCCGTTGCCGAGATACAGCGCGACGTGCTGGCTGGCGTTGGGCCCGTAGAAGATCATGTCGCCGCGTCTCATCTGCGCGGACGGGATCTGCGTGCCGGCCGTGTACTGGTAGCCGGTGTAGTGCGGCAGGGAGATACCGATGCCGGCGAAGGCGTAGACCATCAGGCCCGAGCAGTCGAAACCGATCTTGTTGTAGTCGCCGTGGACGTCGGCGACACCGCCGTCCCGGATGCCGCGGGTCGGGCCGTTCTCGTTGCCACCGCCCCACGCGTAGGGCACCCCGATCTGCGACATCGCGCGGTCGATCACGATCTCGATCGCAGCAGCGCCGGTGACCGTCGGACGCGTGCCCGTACGCGGCGTCGAGCCGGAGTTCGACGGCTGCGAACCCGTGCCCGAGGGGCCGTCCTCGTGGACCGGATCGCTCGGATCCGGATTGTCCGTGTCGCTGCCGCTGCCCGAGTCGTCGGAATCCTCCGTGCCGTCGTCGGTGCCGTAATCGGGGTCGTCGTACCCGGAGTCGTCACCCGATCCGTAGTCCGTGTCGTCGTCGGAGCTGTAATCGGGGTCACCGGAGCCGTAGTCGGGGTCGTACTCGGTGCCGCCGAGGCCGGTGCCGGGATCGGTGTCGTCGGGCACCGGTCCGCTACCGGACAGATCCGGATCGGTGGTGGTACCGCCGCCGGTCGTGCCGCTGCTCGTGTCGGGGGCGCTCTCCGAGTTCCGGGGCGTGTCCTCGATCTGGGTGTGCGGTCGCCGGCCGTTGGCGAGTTCCTCCGCGCGCGCCCGTGCCGCCTCGTCGGCCGCGACCCGCGCGGCCGCCTCCGCGGCGGCCGCCCGAGCGGCCTCGGCCGCAGCCGCTTCCGCGGCTTCCTCGGCGGCCTTGCGGCGTTCCCAGTCGAGATACTGCGCGCGCTGACCCTCGAGACCGGTGACCGTCGACCGCGCCTCGTCGAGCGCCGCCTGCGCGGTCGCGCGTTCCTGCTCGATGCGGGCCTTCTCCGCCGCCTGCTTCTCGAGGGCCTCCCGGGCGGTGACGATGGCGGCCTCGGCCTCGGCCTTGCGCTGCTCGGCGGCCTGCGCGGCGGCGTCGGCCTCGAGCTTGGCCGCGCGGGCCCGCGAATTGGAGTTGGCCTCGACCGTGCGGGCGCGCTGCAGGGCATCGAGCACCGCGGCGCGGCCCGTCGACAGCAGCCGCATGACCTGCGCGCGGTCGAGCAGGTCGTCGGGACCGTCCACGTCGAGGAAGGCTGCGAGCGACGCCGAGTTGGACCCGCGCATGTAGCTGTTACGGACGAACGCGTCGAAGTCCTTCTGAGCGAAGGCGATGTGGGCCGCGGCGTCCTCGAGTGCCCGGCGGGTGTCGGCGACGAAGCGTTCGGCGGCGTCGACGGCGTCGCGGGCGGCCTGCAGGTCGACGAGGGCGCGGTTGACGTCCTCGCGTTTGATCGCGACCTGCGCGTCGAGTTCGGACAGGCGCTGGTCGGCGTCGGCGATGCGGACGATCAGCTCGCCGACCCGGTCGACGTTCGCGGCGACCGCGGCGCCGGCCCGGTCGATCTCGGCGTCCGACGGATTCGGCGGCGGGGGCGGTGCGGCCCCGGCGGTCGTGGAGACCGTGAGCAGTACAGCGGTGACCAGACCGAGTCCTGCGAGGAGTCTGCCGGTGCGGCGACGGGGTGAGCGGCGGGCCGGGGGCGAACCGTTCGTCTCGTCGACCGTGGCCCTGGTCGTGACGGTGCCTTCCGGCACGGACCGTCGCGGAATCCCTCCGTGGATGCCGAACCGTCTCACTTCACGTCTCCCTCGGTCGTGCCTGGTGGCCGAGACATCCGGCCCGACACCCGAAGGAAGGCACGCAGCATCGACAGACAGCACCGCCCTACCGTGAGCACCTCACGGTTCACACGCTGCCTGTCCTGCACCGGCTGCGGGCAGCGTCCCCACGAGCCGGGTTGTGACACACCTTCCCCAAGAGTGTCATGAGCACCGTACGACATGGAGCGTGTATGTCGCACGACAGTCACGAATTTCGCGGGTCGGAGATACGACGGGCCACAACGAATGCACCGTTACGTCCGGTATGACGGGTTCGCTACTCGATTTCGACCTCACCGAACCCGGTCGTGACGGAGACGAGACGTCGGTGATGACGCAGACGGGACGTCGGCGACGACGACAGACGGGACGTCAGAGGGTCTTCGTCGGCGCCTGCGGAGGCTCGGCCCGGTGTTCCGAGGCCTGCTCGTGACGGGACCGGCGCACCTTCGCCCAGTAGGTGGCGCCGCCGACCAGGGCGACGAGCAGCACGAGCACCAGGGTGATCCCGGTCCACGGCGGGGAGGGTTCGAGCACCGAGTCGACGAAGTTGCGGGTGGAGACGACCGGGTCGCCGGTGTAGGTGCGGTCCTGGGCGGCCTCGAGGGTCACCCGGTCCAGACTGTCGCTGTAGGTACCCACCCAGCCGGGACTGAGCACGAGCACCGTGCCGCCGTCCTCGACACCCACCTCGGTCGCGAGATCGCGCAGCTGCGAGTCGACCCTCGGGTCCTCGTCGAGCACCACCACGCTGAGGTCGATGCCGTTGTCCCGGGCCCGCTGCACCTCGGCCACGAGCCGGTCCACGTACTCCGGGGGCGCTGCGACCTGGTCGTCGGCGAGGTCGACGAGAACCTTGTCGACGGACACCCCGGTGGGCAGATCCGTGTGCACAGGACCCGGTACTCGAAGCAGTGGCGCAGACATCTCTCTCCGGTGGTGCTGGGGCAGGAGCGGGCGTCCGCCGTCCCTGCCACCGCGGGTGGCCGGGACGGAGCGCGCGACACCCGTGCGGCACTGGGAACACTACGCGATCGGCCCGAGCAGGCGCCGCCGCGCACCACCGAGCAGGGACGATCCCGCGCGGCCGCGACACGGCGCGACATCCCCCGATCCGGTTCAATGCAGGACAAGCGTACTGTTAGAATCGAGTGCGAGACGCCACGACGATTGCATCCGGTCCACCGGTCCGGCAGATCACGTGTGCCTCGCTTCAGCCGTCGACACAGCCCCGTCGGCGGCGAGCCGAAACGACGAGTGGAGCTGACGTGAGCACCAGTATTGATTCGTTCGGCGCCAAGGGAACGTTGCAGGTCGGAGACAACTCCTACGAGATCTTCCGCCTGTCGGCCGTCCCCGGCACCGAGAAACTTCCTTACTCTTTGAAGGTCCTGGCCGAGAATCTGCTGCGCACCGAGGACGGTGCCAACATCACGGCCGATCACATCCGCGCCATCGCGAACTGGGACGCCTCGGCCGAGCCGAGCATCGAGATCCAGTTCACGCCCGCCCGCGTGATCATGCAGGACTTCACGGGCGTGCCCTGTGTCGTCGACCTCGCCACCATGCGTGAGGCCGTCACGACCCTCGGCGGCGACCCGAACAAGGTCAACCCGCTCTCCCCCGCCGACATGGTCATCGACCACTCGGTCATCCTCGACTACTTCGGCCGCGCCGACGCCCTCGAGCGCAACGTCGACCTCGAGTACGAGCGCAACGGCGAGCGCTACCAGTTCCTGCGCTGGGGCCAGACCGCCTTCGACGACTTCCGCGTCGTCCCGCCGGGCATGGGCATCGTCCACCAGGTCAACATCGAGTACCTGGCCCCGACCGTCATGGTCCGCAACGGCCAGGCCTACCCCGACACCTGCGTCGGCACCGACTCGCACACCACCATGGTCAACGGCCTGGGCGTGCTCGGCTGGGGCGTCGGCGGCATCGAGGCCGAGGCCGCCATGCTCGGCCAGCCGGTCTCCATGCTCATCCCGCGCGTGGTCGGCTTCAAGCTCACCGGTGAGATCCAGCCGGGCGTGACCGCCACCGACGTCGTGCTCACCGTCACCGACATGCTCCGCAAGCACGGTGTCGTCGGCAAGTTCGTCGAGTTCTACGGCGCCGGTGTGGCCGAGGTCCCCCTCGCCAACCGCGCCACCCTCGGCAACATGAGCCCCGAGTTCGGTTCCACCGCCGCGATCTTCCCGATCGACGGCGAGACCATCAACTACCTGCGCCTGACCGGCCGCAGCGACGAGCAGCTCGCTCTCGTCGAGGCGTACGCCAAGGAGCAGGGCCTGTGGCACGACCCGAGCCGCGAGCCCGAGTTCTCCGAGTACCTCGAGCTGGACCTGTCGACGGTCGTCCCGTCGATCGCCGGCCCGAAGCGCCCGCAGGACCGCATCCTGCTGTCCGAGTCGAAGGTCGCCTTCCGCAAGGACATCCACAACTACGTCGAGGAGAACCTCCCGGCCGAGCACACCAAGCTCGACGAGGCCGTCGAGGAGAGCTTCCCGGCCTCCGATCCGGCCGTCCTGTCCTTCGCGGACGACGGAGCCGTCGACGTGCAGTCGGCCGCCAACGGCGCCCACGGCCGTCCGTCGAAGCCGGTCAAGGTCGTCTCCGAGGACCGCGGCGAGTTCATCCTCGACCACGGCGCCGTCGTGGTCGCGGGTATCACCTCCTGCACCAACACCTCGAACCCGTCGGTCATGCTCGGTGCCGCCCTCCTCGCCCGCAACGCGGTCGAGAAGGGCCTGTCCACCAAGCCGTGGGTCAAGACCAACATGGCGCCCGGCTCGCAGGTCGTCAACGACTACTACGAGAAGGCCGGCCTGTGGCCGTACCTCGAGAAGCTCGGCTTCTACCTCGGCGGTTTCGGTTGCACCACCTGCATCGGTAACACCGGCCCGCTGCCGGAGGAGATCTCCAAGGCCATCAACGACAACGACCTCTCGGTCACCGCGGTGCTCTCGGGCAACCGCAACTTCGAGGGCCGCATCTCGCCCGACGTGAAGATGAACTACCTGGCCTCGCCGCCGTTGGTCATCGCCTACGCGCTCGCGGGCACGATGGACTTCGACTTCGAGACCGACCCGCTGGGCAAGGACAAGGACGGCAACGACGTCTTCCTGAAGGACATCTGGCCCTCCGCCCAGGAGATCGACGACACCATCAAGTCGGCGATCAGCCAGGACATGTTCCGCAAGTCCTACGCCGATGTCTTCAAGGGCGACGAGCGCTGGCAGAACCTCGAGACCCCCGAGGGCGACACCTTCGCGTGGGACGAGAACTCGACGTACGTCCGCAAGGCCCCGTACTTCGACGGCATGCCGCTGGATCCGGAGCCCGTCTCCGATATCAAGGGCGCCCGCGTCCTCGCGCTGCTCGGTGACTCGGTCACCACGGACCACATCAGCCCCGCCGGTCCGATCAAGCCGGGCACCCCGGCCGCGCAGTACCTCGACTCCCACGGTGTCGAGCGCAAGGACTACAACTCGCTGGGTTCGCGTCGCGGCAACCACGAGGTGATGGTCCGCGGCACCTTCGCGAACATCCGTCTGCAGAACCAGCTGCTCGACGGTGTCTCGGGTGGCTACACCCGCGACTTCACGCAGGAAGGCGCTCCGCAGGCGTTCATCTACGACGCTTCGCAGAACTACCAGAAGGCCGGCATCCCGCTGGTCGTGCTCGGCGGCAAGGAGTACGGCTCCGGTTCGTCGCGTGACTGGGCCGCCAAGGGCACCCGCCTGCTCGGCGTGAAGGCCGTCATCACCGAGTCGTTCGAGCGCATCCACCGCTCGAACCTCATCGGCATGGGCGTCATCCCGCTGCAGTTCCCGGCGGGCGAGTCGGCCAAGTCGCTCGGCCTGACGGGCACCGAGGTCTTCGACATCGAGGGCATCGAGAAGCTCAACGAGGGCGTCACGCCGAAGACCGTCAAGGTCACCGCCACCAAGGAGAACGGCGAGAAGGTCGTCTTCGACGCCGTCGTCCGCATCGACACCCCCGGTGAGGCGGACTACTACCGCAACGGCGGCATCCTGCAGTACGTGCTGCGGAACATGATCCGCGGCTGAGTGCACTGCGCGTGACCCCAGTGGTCACATCTGTGTGAAGGCGGCGGGCCCGGGGCGAGACTCGTCTCGGGCCCGCCGTCTCCCCTGAGCGGAAAGGATGTGGCTCGTGCCCAAGGTCAGTGAGGACCATCTCGCCGCACGGCGCAGGCAGATCCTCGACGGTGCCCGTCGCTGCTTCGCCGAATACGGCTACGACGGCGCGACCGTACGGCTGATCGAGGAGGCCACGGGCCTGTCCCGCGGCGCGATCTTCCACCACTTCAAGGACAAGGACGGCCTGTTCCTCGCGCTCGCGCAGGAGGACGCCAAGCGGATGGCCGACGTCGCCGCCAACGAGGGCCTCGTGCAGGTCATGCGCGACATGCTGTCCTCCCCCGACCAGTTCGACTGGCTCGGCACCCGCCTCGAGATCACCCGCCGTCTGCGCACCGACCCCGAGTTCGCGAAGGCGTGGACCCAGCACTCCGTCGAACTCACCGAGGCCACCGTGGGCCGCCTCGAACGGCAGCGCGAAGCCGGGCGGCTGCGCGAGGACGTGCCCACCGAGGTGCTGCTGGCCTATCTCGATCTCGTACTCGACGGGCTCATCGCCCGTCTCGCCTCCGGGCACACCGATCGGAACCTGGAGGCGGTGCTGGACCTCGTCGAGGAATCGGTGCGGCGCCCCGATCGGCCGTCCGACGCCGACCGGCCCACCGGCTAGATCACCGGCGCAGAGTTCACCCCTGGGCGTCGCCGGCCGTGGCGCGGCGACGGTTCGGGCCTCCCCGGCCACGCAGCTGCACCCGGGACTCCACCAGGACGTTGTGCACGAAGCCGTAGGACCGTCCGGTCTCCTTCGCCAGGGTGCGGATGCTCGCGCCCTCCTCGTAGCGGCGCTTCAACTCCTCCTGCAGACGGTCCCGCGATTCGCCGGTGACCCGAGCTCCCTTCGCGTAGGTCGTGCCTTCACGTGCCTGTCCACGTTCGGAATTCCGCGCCATCGGATCCTCCCTGCACCTCGCCAAAGGTCCCGTCCCCAGGCTAGAGGAACCGCAGGCCCGCGCGGTGCGGATCGGATCAGGCGAGCTGGATGAGTTCCAGGTACTCCTGCGACCAGTGGTCCTCGGTTCCGTCCGGCAGCAGGATCACGCGCTCCGGGTCGAGGGCCTCGGCGGCACCCGGATCGTGGGTGACCAGCACGACGGCGCCCTCGTAGCTGCGCAGCGCGTCGAGCACCTGCTCGCGCGAGACCGGGTCGAGGTTGTTCGTCGGCTCGTCGAGCAGCAGCACGTTCGCCGCCGACGACACCAGGCCCGCGAGCGCCAGACGCGTCTTCTCACCGCCGGACAGCGTCCCGGCAAGCTGATCGAGCTGCGGACCGGTGAACATGAATGCGCCGAGCAGCCCACGCAGGTCCTGCTCCCCCGCGTCCGGGGCGGCGTGCCGGATGTTCTCCCACACGGTCGCCGAGTCGTCGATGGTGTCGTGCTCCTGCGCAAAGTAACCGATCTTCAGGCCGTGCCCGGGCACGAGCTCACCCAGGTCGGGCTTCTCCACTCCGGCGAGCAGGCGCAGCAGTGTAGTCTTGCCGGCACCGTTGAGGCCGAGCACGACCACGCGGCTGCCACGGTCGATGGCGAGGTCGACGCCGGTGAAGATCTCCAGCGAGCCGTAGACCTTCGTCAGTTCCTTCGCCATCAGCGGCGTCTTGCCGCAGGGAGCAGGCGTCGGGAACCGGATCTTGGCGACCTTGTCCGCGACCCGCACCTCGTCGAGATCCGAGAGCAGCTTCTCGGCGCGCTTGGCCATGTTCTGCGCGGCCGTCGCCTTCGTGGCCTTGGCACCGAGCTTGGCGGCCTGCTTCTGCAGCGCGGCGGCCTTCTTCTCGGCGTTGGCGCGCTCGCGGCGACGACGGGCCTCGTCGGTGGCGCGGGCGTCGAGGTACTTCTGCCAACCCATGTTGTAGACGTCGGCCTCGCCGCGCACGGCGTCGAGGAACCACACCTTGTTCACGACGTCGGCCAGCAGGTCCACATCGTGGCTGATCACGATCAGGCCGCCGTCGTGGTTCTTCAGGAAGCCGCGCAGCCACGAGATCGAGTCGGCGTCGAGGTGGTTGGTGGGCTCGTCGAGCAGCAGGGTGGTGTCGGACTTGCCGCCGGAGCCGTCCGAAGCGGCGAACAGGATGCGCGCGAGTTCGACACGACGGCGCTGACCGCCGGAGAGGGTCCGCAGCGGCTGCCCGAGCACCCGGTCGGGCAGTCCGAGGCTGTGGCAGATGCGGGACGCCTCGGACTCGGCGACGTAACCACCGAGCGTCGAGAAACGCTCCTCGAGCGACCCGAACTTGCGCACCGCACGGTCGCGGATCTTCTCGTCCACGGCCTCGGCCATGATGGCCTGCTGCTTCTCCATGCTGCGGAGGATCTCGTCGAGACCGCGGGCCGAGAGCACCCGGTCCTTGGCGAGGACGTCGAGGTTGCCTTCCTTCGGGTCCTGCGGGAGGTAACCGATCTCGCCGGACCGGATCACGGTGCCCGCGTACGGCTCACCCTCACCGGCGAGGATGCGCAGCGTGGTGGTCTTGCCGGCGCCGTTGCGTCCCACGAGGCCGATCCGGTCCCCCGCCTGCACTCGCAGCGCCGAGCCCGGCGCGCTGAGCAACGTCCGCACGCCGGCGCGGACTTCGAGGTCGGTAGCGGTGATCACGCGGGGGACTCCTAGAAGGATCGGAAAGTTCTCGGACGGGTGTCAGGATGCCGGATCGCCGGGCACACGAACCACTGATTTTACCGTGGCGCCGCTCGTTTCCGGAGGTGAGATGCGCTACCCACCCCGCCGCCTCCACAGGAACCGCCGGACCCGGCCTGCGTCGCCCTACCGGCCCCCGGCCTAGGCTGACGCCGTGACGGACTCCCCACCCACCGACCTGCTGGTGGCCGGTCTCGGCCCCGCCGGCCGCTCCCTCGCCTCCCGGGCCACGGCCGCCGGACTGACGGTCACCGCCGTCGACGCGCGCCCGGACCGGGGATGGACCGCCACCTACGCCGCGTGGGCGGACGAGCTGCCCGCCTGGCTACCCGCGGAGGCCGTCGCCACCCACACGCAGGCCCCCGCCGCGTGGACGCGGCGGCTGCACGTCGTCGACCGGCCCTATCGGGTGCTCGACACCGTCGCGCTGCAACAGTGTCTGCGTCTCGACGGGGCGCGGGTGGTGGCGGCCCGGGTGCGCGACGTCGGCGCCGACGGGGTGGTGCTCGACGACGGGCGGCGGTTGCGGGCCCGGTACGTCGTCGACGCGCGGGGGGTGCCCGCCGAGCCGCACCGCGCCCAGCAGACCGCCTTCGGGGTGATCGTCGACGACGCGGTCGCCGCTCCCGCGCTGGAGGGCCGGCAGGCCTGGTTCATGGACTGGCGGCGCGACAACGGGACCGCTCCGGGCGACGTGCCGTCGTTCCTGTACGCGGTGCCGGTCGGCGGCGGGCGCACGATCCTGGAGGAGACCTGCCTGGTGGGGCGGCCGGCGCTCGGCCTCCCCGAACTCGAGCGCCGGCTGCGGGTCCGGCTCGCAGCGCGCGGGGTGGACGTGCACGGGGGTGCGCGCACCGAACGGGTGCGCTTCGCCGTCGAGGGCGGGCCGGTCGCCGAAGGGGTCCTGGGGGTCGGTGCCCGTGGCGGCCTCATGCACCCCGCCACCGGATACGCGGTGGCCACGGCGCTGGCGACGGCCGACGCGGTGGTCGACGCGATGTGCCGGGGTACCGACCCCCGGAAGGTGCTGTGGCCGGCACGCAGCCGCGCGGTGGCGGGTCTGCGGCGGCTGGGACTGCGAGTGCTGCTGAACCTCGACGCAGACGCTGCGACGGAGTTCTTCGAGGCGTTCTTCGCGTTGCCGGTCGACCGGCAACGCGCCTACCTGTCGGGCCGCGAGGACGCCGCGGGGGTGGCCGCGACGATGTGGCAGCTGTTCCGGGAGCTGCCGTCCTCGCAGCGCCGCACGATCCTGCGGTCGCTGCGCTGAGCTGGACGTGACGAAGGTCTCGTCCAGTGCGGGGTGAGTTTCGCGGGTTTCCAGCGGGTGCCCCGGGCGTCGATCATGATGGACACATGCGGTCGATCTGGAAAGGCTCCCTCGCGTTCGGCCTGGTCAACGTACCTGTGAAGGTGTACTCGGCCACCGAGTCCCACGACATCACGTTCCACCAGGTGCACGCGAAGGACGGTGGGCGGATCAAGTACCAGCGCGTGTGCAGCGAGTGCGGTGAGGTGGTCCCCTACCAGGAGATCGACAAGGCGTACGACTCCGAGGACGGCGAGCGGGTGGTGCTCACCGACGAGGACTTCGAAAAGTTGCCGGTCGCGGAGAAGCACGAGATCCCGGTGCTGCAGTTCGTGCCGACCGAGCAGATCGACCCGATCCTGTTCGAGAAGTCCTACTATCTCGAACCCGACTCGTCGTCGCCGAAGGCCTACGGGCTGCTCGCCGCGACACTCGAGCAGAGCGACCGCACCGCCCTGGTGCACTTCACGTTGCGGCAGCGTACCCGGCTGGCGGCGCTGCGCACCCAGGACGGTCTGCTCATCCTGCAGACACTCCTGTGGCCCGACGAGGTGCGGGCGGCGGAGTTCGATTCGCTGGACGACATCGAGAAGCCGAAGCAGCGCGAGCTGGCGATGGCCGAGACCCTCGTCGAATCGATGTCCGGTGACTTCGATCCGACCGAATACGTCGACGAGTACCAGGTCGAGTTGCGCACGCTGATCGACGAGGCAATCGCGCGGGGCGACAACGTCTTCCAGGTGTCGGAACCCGAGCACGAGGAGGAGGACGCCGAGGTGCTCGACCTCGTCGCCGCTCTGAAGCAGAGTCTGGAACAGGCCGGCAGCGACAAGCGGCCGTCCGGTTCGGCGGCGAAGAAGAGCACCGGGAAGACCGCGGCGAAGAAGAGCACCGCCGGGAAGACCGCGGCGAAGAAGAACACGGCCGGGAAGACCACGGCCGCGAAGAAGACTCCTGCGAAGAAGGCGGCTGCCAAGAAGACCACCGCCAAGAAGACCACCGCGAAGAAGAGCACTGCCGAGAAGGGCCCCGCGAAGAAGAGCTCGGGCGAACGCAAAGGCGCCTGACCCACCCGCCCGGAGGTCGGGATGGGGTCAGGCGCCGAGGCCCGAAGGGTGGTGCCGGTCAGACGGTGAAACCGAGCGCGCGCAGCTGCTCGCGACCGTCGTCGGTGATCTTGTCGGGGCCCCACGGCGGCATCCACACCCAGTTGATGCGCAGTTCGTCGCACAGGCCGCTGCGCACGAGCGCACCCTTGGCCTGCTCCTCGATGACGTCGGTGAGCGGGCACGCGGCCGAGGTGAGGGTCATGTCCACCGTGACGGCCTCGTCGGTCTCGGAGATGCCGTAGACGAGACCGAGGTCGACGACGTTGATGCCGAGCTCGGGGTCGACGACGTCGCGCAGGGCCTCCTCGAGTTCGTCGAGACGGCCGGGATCCATCGGCGGGGCGGTGTCCGCGACAAGGGCCGAGGCCTCCTCCGCTCCCCCGTCCGCCGGCGGATTCTGGTCGGTGTTCACGGTGCCCGGGGCGGGTTCGGTCATCAGTTCTGTCCTCCGCTCGAAACGGTTTCGGGGGCGTCCGGCGCACCGGAGCCCGTGGCGTCCACGGTCTGCGCGACCGCGTCCTTGAACGCCATCCAGCCCAGCAGCGCGCACTTCACGCGCGCCGGGTACTTCGCCACACCCGCGAACGCGATGCCGTCGCCGATCACGTCCTCGTCGCCCTCGACGGTGCCGCGGCTGCTCACCATCTCGACGAAGCTCTCGACGATCTTCAGTGCGTCCCCGAGGGAGGTACCGATCACCTGATCGGTGAGCACCGACGTGGAGGCCTGGCTGATCGAGCAGCCCTGACCGTCGTAGGACACGTCGGCCACGGTGTCGCCGTCCAGGTGCACCCGCAGGGTCACCTCGTCGCCGCAGGTGGGGTTGACGTGGTGCACCTCCGCACCGAACGGTTCACGCAGGCCACGGTGGTGCGGGTGCTTGTAGTGGTCCAGGATGACCTCCTGGTACATCTGCTCCATCCGCATCGCTCACGCCTCCCCGAAGAACTTCTGGGCACGGCGGATCGCCGCGCCGAGTGCCTGCACCTCGTCGAGCGTGTTGTACACGGCGAACGAGGCGCGGGCCGTCGCCGCCACCCCGAACCGGCGGTGCAGCGGCCACGCGCAGTGGTGACCGACGCGGATCTCGACACCCTCGTCGTCGAGGATCTGCCCGAGATCGTGGGCATGGATCCCGTCGACCACGAACGACACGGCGCCGCCGCGACGTTCGGCGGTGGTCGGGCCGATGATCCGCACCCCCTCGATACCGCCGAGTTCGGCGAGGGCGGCGGCGGTGAGCTCGTGCTCGTGCGCGGCCACCGCGTCCATGCCGATCTCCTGCAGGTAGCGCACCGCGGCGCCGAGGCCGACGGCCTGCGACGACATGGGCGAACCGGCCTCGAACCGCTGCGGCGGTGCCGCGAAGGTGGTCGCCTCCATCGTGACGGTCTCGATCATCGAGCCGCCCGTGATGAACGGCGGCACCTCGGCGAGCAGGTCGCGGCGGCCGTAGAGCACACCGACGCCGGACGGACCGAACATCTTGTGCCCGGAGAACGCCGCGAAGTCCACACCGAGGGCCCGGAAGTCGACGGCCATGTGCGGCACCGACTGACAGGCGTCGAGCACGACGAGCGCACCGACCTCCTTCGCGCGCCGGACGATCTCCTCGACCGGCGCGACCGCACCGGTCACGTTGGACTGGTGCGTGAACGCGACGACCTTCACCGCATCGGTGAGGGTCAGCGAGTCCAGGTCGATGCGACCGTCGTCGGTGACCCCGTACCAGCGCAGGGTCGCGCCGGTGCGCCGGGCGAGTTCCTGCCACGGCACGAGATTCGCGTGGTGCTCGAGTTCGGTGATGACGATCTCGTCGCCGGGGCCGAGCCGGTACGGGAACCGGTCGTCGGCGAACGCGTACGCGACGAGGTTGAGCGACTCGGTGGCGTTCTTGGTGAACACCACCTCGTCGGGATCGACCCCGACGAAGGCGGCGACGACGGCGCGGGCGTCCTCGTAGGCGTCGGTCGCTTCCTCGGACAACGCGTGGGCACCGCGGTGCACCGCCGCATTGCAGGACTCGAGGAACGCGCGTTCGGCGTCGAGCACCTGCACGGGGCGTTGCGAGGTGGCCCCCGAGTCCAGATAGACGAGGGGTTTGTCGTCACGCACCGTGCGCGCGAGGATCGGGAAGTCCGCCCGGATCCGGGCGACGTCGAGGGTCCGCACCGGCACCGTCATTCGCTCACGCTCCTTGCGTTGCAGCCTGGGTGAAACGCACGTAGCCGTTGGTCTCGAGCTCGTCGGCCAGCTCCGGTCCGCCGGACTCGACGACGCGGCCGCCGACGAAGACGTGCACGAACTGCGGCTTGATGTAGCGCAGGATGCGGGTGTAGTGGGTGATGAGCAGCACGCCGCCGTGCTCGCGCTCCTGATAGCGGTTCACGCCCTCGGAGACGACGCGCAGGGCGTCGACGTCCAGGCCGGAGTCGGTCTCGTCGAGGATGGCGATCTTCGGCTTGAGCAGGCCGAGCTGCAGGATCTCGTGGCGCTTCTTCTCGCCGCCGGAGAAGCCCTCGTTGACGCTGCGTTCGCCGAAGGCCGGATCGATGTCCAGCTCGGACATCGCCTCCTTGACCTCCTTCACCCAGTGGCGCAGCTTGGGGGCCTCGCCGCGCACGGCGGTCGCGGCGGTGCGCAGGAAGTTCGACATCGACACGCCGGGCACCTCGACCGGGTACTGCATGGCGAGGAACAGGCCGGCGCGGGCACGCTCGTCGACGCTCATCTCGAGCACGTCCTCACCGTTGAGGGTGATGCTGCCCGAGGTCACCTCGTACTTGGGGTGACCGGCGATGGCGTACGACAGGGTGGACTTGCCGGAACCGTTGGGGCCCATGATGGCGTGGGTCTCGCCGGAGCGGACCGTGAGGTTCACGCCCTTGAGGATGTCGATCGGCTCGGCGCTCTCGTCGGTCTGGGCGACGCGGACGTGCAGATCCTTGATCTCGAGGACGTTCGAAGGTGTGGACATCGAAATGCGTTTCCTTAGTGGAGAAGTATCGGGACTAGGGTGCATCGGCGCTCGTGCCGGCACGCAGGGTGACGGTCAGGCGCCGACGGCTTCCAGCTCGGCCTCGATGGCCGCCTCGAGCCGCTCGCGGATCTCGGGGACCGTGATGCGCTCGAGCAGCTCGTGGAAGAAGCCCCGGACGACGAGACGCCGCGCCTCCTCCTCGGGGATGCCGCGCGCACGCAGGTAGAACAGCTGCTCGTCGTCGAAACGTCCGGTCGCGGAGGCGTGTCCGGCGCCGACGATCTCGCCCGTCTCGATCTCGAGGTTGGGCACCGAGTCGGCGCGGGCGCCGTCGGTGAGCACGAGATTGCGGTTGAGCTCGAAGGTGTCGGTGCCCTCGGCCTCGGCGCGGATGAGCACGTCGCCGATCCACACGGTGTGCGCGTCGGGCTTGCCGGAGGCCGGATCACCCTGCAGCGCACCCTTGTACACGACGTTCGACTTGCAGTTCGGCTGCGAGTGGTCGACGAGCAGGCGCTGCTCGAGGTGCTGGCCGGCGTCGGCGAAGTACAGGCCGAGCAGCTCGGCGTCGCCGCCGGGGCCGTCGTACTTGGTGGTGGCCGACACGCGCACCAGGTCGCCGCCGAGCGCGACGGTGAAGTGACGCAGCACCGCGTCGCGGCCGAGGCGGGCGTGGTGCGCCGCGACGTGCACGGCGTCCTCGGCCCAGTCCTGCACTGCGACGACCTTCAGATGCGCGCTGTCGCCGACGACGAACTCGATGTTCTCGGCGTAGGTGCCGCTGCCGCGCTGGTCGATCACGAGGGTCAGGTTCGCGAACGCCTCGAGGCGGATCTGCAGGTGGCCGAAGGCGGTCTCGCCCTCACCGGGGCCGGTGATCGTCAAGACGACGGGGTCGGCGACCTCGACTTCACGGCCGACGGTGACGACGGTCGCGGTCTCGAAGGACGAGTAGGCCTGTGCCGCGACACGGTCGAACGGCACACCGCCCCGGCCGAGGCGCGGGTCGTCGCGGCCGACGGTCTCGACGGTCACGCCGTCGACCTCGGTGACCTCGACGGTCGTGGTGCCGGTCGCGGTGGCCGTGCCGTCGTGCAGACCGCGGAGGCGGCGCAGCGGGGTGAACCGCCACACCTCGTCGCGACCCGACGGGATCTCGAAGGCGTTCACGTCGAAGGACGTGAAGACCTCACCCTTGTTGATTGCCGGCTTGCCGGCGGTGTTGACGGCCGGCACCCGGTTCTCGGCACGCACGGCATCCTGCACGCCCGTCGCGGTAGCCGGCGTGTTCTTCGCTTCCGCAGTCATTTAGCCGACTGCCCCTTCCATCTGCAGTTCGATCAGGCGGTTGAGTTCGAGGGCGTACTCCATCGGCAGTTCCTTGGCGATGGGCTCGACGAATCCACGCACCACCATCGCCATGGCCTCGTCCTCGTCGAGACCGCGGCTCATGAGGTAGAACAGCTGGTCGTCGCTCACCTTCGAGACGGTCGCCTCGTGACCCATCGTCACGTCGTCCTCGCGGATGTCGACGTACGGGTAGGTGTCGGAACGGCTGATCTGGTCGACGAGCAGCGCGTCGCACTTGACCGTCGACTTCGAGCCGTGAGCGCCCTTGTTGACCTGCACGAGGCCGCGGTAGGAGGCACGTCCACCACCGCGCGCCACCGACTTCGACACGATGGTCGAGGAGGTGTGCGGAGCCAGGTGCAGCATCTTCGCGCCGGTGTCCTGGTGCTGGCCCTCGCCGGCGAAGGCGACCGAGAGCACCTCACCGCGAGCGTGCTCGCCCATCATCCACACGGCCGGGTACTTCATCGTCACCTTGGAACCGATGTTGCCGTCGATCCATTCCATCGAGCCGCCGGCCTCGACCTTGGTGCGCTTGGTCACCAGGTTGTAGACGTTGTTCGACCAGTTCTGGATGGTCGTGTAGCGGCAGTGGCCGCCCTTCTTGACGATGATCTCGACGACCGCGGAGTGCAGCGAGTCGGACTTGTAGATCGGGGCGGTGCAGCCCTCGACGTAGTGCACGGAGGCGCCCTCGTCGACGATGATCAGGGTGCGCTCGAACTGCCCCATGTTCTCCGTGTTGATGCGGAAGTAGGCCTGCAGCGGGATGTCGACGTGCACACCCGGCGGGACGTAGATGAACGAGCCACCCGACCACACCGCGGTGTTGAGCGCGGAGAACTTGTTGTCGCCGGCGGGGATGACCGTGCCGAAGTACTCCTTGAACAGCTCGGGGTGCTCACGCAGACCCGAGTCGGTGTCGAGGAAGATCACGCCCTGGCTCTCGAGGTCCTCGCGGATCTGGTGGTAGACCACCTCGGACTCGTACTGGGCGGCGACACCGGCGATGAGCCGCTGCTTCTCGGCCTCCGGGATACCCAGCTTGTCGTAGGTGTTCTTGATGTCCTCGGGGAGCTCGTCCCAGCTCGCGGCCTGCTTCTCCGTCGAGCGCACGAAGTACTTGATGTTGTCGAAGTCGATCCCGTCGAGGTTCGAACCCCACACCGGCATCGGCTTCTTGTCGAAGGTGCGCAGCGCCTTGAGGCGGATGTCGAGCATCCACTCGGGCTCGTTCTTCTTCGCGGAGATGTCCCGCACGACCTCCTCGGACAGGCCGCGCTGCGCGGTGGCACCTGCGGTGTCCGGGTCCGCCCAGCCGTATTCGTAGTGGCCGAGAGAATCGATCGTCTCTTCCTGAGTCAGCGGGGTGCCGCCGGACGTCTGATCCGATGCGACGGTCATGCGAGCTCCTTCCGGAGTCTTGTGGTGAGCGGTGCGGGCTGTGCACCGTCGGTGAACTGGGGGTCTCGGGGGCGGCGGGGTCGCGCCGGCGGGGATGTCACGGAGGCGGCTCCCGTTGCGGGACACCCGGCGGCGGCAGCACCGGTACGTGGGTGGTGCAGAAGGCGTCACCGTTGGCGATGGTGGCCAGCCGCTGCACGTGGGTGCCGAGGATGCGCACGAAGGCCTCCTGCTCCGCCTCGCACAGCTCGGGGAACTGTTCGGCGACGTGCGAGACCGGGCAGTGGTGCTGGCAGATCTGCACGCCGGTGCCGACCCGGCGGGCGGAGGCCGCGAAACCCGAGGCGGTGAACGCCGCGGCGATCTCCTCGGCCATCGACTCGATGTCCTCGGCATCGCCCTCGGTGCCGGGTTCGGCGGGCTGGACACCACTGAGGATCGACTCGACGCGGCGGCGGGCGAAGTCCTCGATCGCGGCGTCGCCGCCGAGTTCGCGCAGGTGCCGCATCGCGGCGGTGGCGAGGTCGTCGTAGGAGTGTCCGAGGCGGGCGCGCCCGACCGCGGTGAGCTGGAAGCGGCGGGCGGGGCGGCCGCGGCCGCGGCCCTGGCGGCGCGGCGGGGCGGCGGCCTGGGCCTCACCGGCCTCGATGAGGGCGTCGAGGTGGCGGCGCACACCGGCGGCGCTCAGACCGAGGCGTTCGCCGATCTCGGGGGCCGTGATGGGTCCTTCTTCGAGGAGCAGCTGCACGACGGCCGCGCGGGTCTGACCCTCGTGGCTCTCGCGTCCCGCGGCGACCGTGGCTGCCGGACGTCCGCCCAGGACCCGCGACGACGCCCCGACAGGCGCGTGACCTGTGCGTTCGGCGCTCTCAGCGGATGCGGGCGGGTATTTCACAACACCAGTGTGACGGAATTCGGGGACCGGGTCCACCAAGGGTGCCCTTCCTTACACCGGCTCCGGCGGTGTCGAGGAACCCACCGGGCACCCCGTTACGCTGCTGTCGTGTCGTCGACTCCCCCACTCGCCGCGCCGCTCACGGACGGCCCCGCACCGGACCGCACCGGTGTGGGCGGACGCCTCCTCGGCTGGGGCCGCCGCATCCTCGGGCTCGACGCGCCGGGCGCCGGCGCGGACGTCACCACCGTGCTGCACGGCGACGAGGTCGAGGGACGCGGGCTCGACGCGACCGAGACCAGCTATCTGCACCGCATCCGGCTGCTCGGCGCCACCGGCACCGTCCTCATGGCCGTCGGCGCGCTCGGCGCGGGCGCACAACCGGTGCTGCAGAACCCCGTGCAGGGCGTGCGCGGCCTGGGTCTGGCGGCCCGGATGCCCAGCGCGTCGCTGACCCTGGCGATGACCGGCACGGCGCTGGTGATCCTGTCCTGGCTGCTGCTCGGCCGCTTCGCGATCGGCCGGCGCGACGAGGACGGCGCACCCCGGCGCCTGTCACGCTCCCAGCTCGACCGCACCCTGCTGCTGTGGATCGTCCCGCTCGTCGTGGCACCGCCGATGTTCAGCAAGGACGTCTACTCGTATCTCGCGCAGAGCGAGATCGCCGCGCGCGGCCTGGACCCCTACGCGATCGGGCCCGCCGGGGCGCTGGGGGTGGACCACGTCCTGACCCGCACGGTGCCCAACATCTGGCGCGACACCCCCGCCCCCTACGGACCGGCCTTCCTGTGGATCGGCGAGAAGATCACCCATCTGACCGGGGAGAACATCGTCGCGGGCATCTTCGTGCACCGTCTGCTGGCGCTGGTGGGTGTCGCGCTGATCGTGTGGGCACTGCCCCGCCTGGCCCGCCGGTGCGGCGTCGCCTCGGTGAGCGCGCTGTGGCTCGGCGCCGCCAACCCGCTGCTGCTGTTCCACCTCGTCGCCGGCATCCACAACGAGGCGCTGATGCTCGGCCTCATGCTCGCCGGTGTCGAGCTCGCGTTGCGCGGGGTGTACGTCGCCGAGTCGACGACACGGCTGCAGGTCGCCGGGTGGCTCGCGGCGGGCACGGCCCTGATCGCGCTGTCGTCGATGGTGAAGGTGCCCTCCCTGCTCGCCCTCGGTTTCGTCGGCATGGCCCTGGCCCGGCGCTGGGGCGGCACGCTCCGCGCGGTGCTCGCCGCCGCCGCCGTCCTGGCCGTCGGAGCGGGTGTGGTGATCGTGCTCGTGAGCTGGGGCAGCGGCCTGGGGCTGGGCTGGACGAAGACCCTCGGCACCGCGACCGAGGTGCGCAGCTGGATGTCGATCCCCACCCTGCTGGGCATGGGCACCGGGCTGGGCGGAGTGCTGCTCGGCCTGGGCGACCACACCACCGCCGTGTTGTCGATCACCCGGCCCATCGCGGCGTTCGTGGCCGCGGTGGTGACGGTGCGGATGCTGCTGGCCGTGCTCACCGGCCGGATCCATCCGGTCGGGGCCCTCGGTGTCTCCCTCGGCGCGATCGTGCTGCTGTTCCCGGTCGTGCAGCCCTGGTACCTGTTGTGGGCGGTGATCCCGCTGGCCGCGTGGGCGACCCGGCCGGTCTTCCGCATCCCCACCATCGCCTTCTCGTCGGTGGTCGGGATGATCCTCATGCCGAACGGCGGCGAGTACCAGCCGTTCGTGATCGTCCAGGCGTCGATCGTGACGATCGTGGTGGTCGGGCTGCTCATCGTGGCGACGCGCTCGCGGCTGCCGTGGCGGTTGCAGGAGCGCACACCACCGCGTCCGGCGGAAACCACGGGCGCCTAGGCTGGAACCCCGTGATCCCGAGTTCTCCCTCCGGTGCGGCACCGGCCGTGCGTCTGGACGGCGTCGTCAAGACCTACGGGGGCGTCACCGCAGTCGCCGGTCTCGACCTGACCGTCGAACGTGCGCAGGTGCTCGCCCTCCTCGGTCCCAACGGCGCCGGTAAGACCACCACCGTCGAAATGTGTGAGGGATTCGTCACCCCCGACGCGGGCACCGTCCGCGTCCTGGGTCTCGATCCCGTCGCCGACTCCGATGCCCTGCGCCCCCGGATCGGCGTGATGCTGCAGGGCGGTGGCGCCTATCCCGGTTCGCGCGCCGGGGAGATGCTCGACCTGGTGGCGGCCTATTCCGCCGACCCCCTCGACCCGGAGTGGCTGCTGCAGCGCCTCGGCCTCACCGAAGCCCGGCGCACCCCCTACCGGCGGTTGTCCGGCGGCCAGCAGCAGCGTCTCGCGCTCGCGTGCGCGCTGGTGGGGCGCCCCGAACTCGTCTTCCTCGACGAACCCACCGCCGGTCTCGACGCGCAGGCGCGTCTGCTGGTGTGGGAGCTGATCGACGCGTTGCGGCGCGACGGGGTGAGCGTGCTGCTCACCACCCACCTGATGGACGAGGCCGAGGAACTGGCCGACGAGATCGTCATCATCGACCACGGCCGGGTCGTCGCGGCGGGCACTCCCGAAGAGGTCACCCGCAGCGGCGCCGAGGGCCAGCTGTGGCTGTCCGCCCCCGCCGGGCTGGACGTCACCGGCCTGCAGTCGACGCTCGCGGGCACACATCGCGTGCGCGAGGATCATCCCGGTCGCTATCTCGTCGAGGGCACGATCGACCCGTCGGTCGTGGCCGCCGCCGCGACCTGGTGCGCGGATCAGGGAGCACTGGCCACCGAGATCCGGGTGGACCAGCGCAGCCTCGAGGACGTCTTCCTCGAGCTCACGGGCCGGGAGTTGAGAGGGTGAGCGTGACCCACGATCGTCTGGCGAACAACAGGTTCGCGGAGGGGACATTCGTCCCGCGTCCGAAGCCTAACTCGCCGTCGAAGATGCTGGCGGCCCAGACCGTCATGGAACTGAAGCTGCTGCTGCGCAACGGCGAGCAGCTGCTGCTGACCATGCTCATCCCCGTGACCCTGCTCATCGGGCTCACCCTCCTGCCGATCGGCGACCTCGGCGACGACCGCGTCGGTCGGGTGCTGCCGGCCGTGATGATGGTCGCCGTGATGTCGACGGCCTTCACCGGCCAGGCCATCGCCGTCGGTTTCGACCGGCGCTACGGGGCGCTCAAGCGGATCGGCGCGACCGCCCTGCCGAAGTGGGGCATCATCGCCGGCAAGAGCGCCGCGGTGGGCATCGTCGTGGTGCTGCAGTCGGTGCTGCTCGGCGGGATCGGGGTGACGCTGGGCTGGCGTCCCACCCTGCTCGGGCTGGCGATCGGCGCGGTCGTGATCGCGCTGGGCACCGTGATGTTCGCGACCCTCGGCCTGCTGCTCGGCGGGACACTGCGCGCGGAGATCGTGCTGGCCCTGGCGAACATCGTGTGGTTCGTGCTGCTCGGCATCGGCAGTGTCGTGGTGATGGGCGACGGGGTGCCCGAGACCGTCGAGCATCTGGTGCGGCTGGTGCCGTCCGGGGCGCTGACCCTCGCGCTCGAGAGCGCGGTCGCCGGGACGGTGGACTGGCTGTCGATGGTGCTGCTCGTGGTGTGGGCGGCGCTCGGCGGGGCCGCTGCGGCACGCTGGTTCCGGTTCACCTGAGCCGGCGCCGGGAGAGCTGCGATTCGGCCCAACTACGGTGTGTAGTGGTTCACGCCGTACCATCGGATCCGTGCTGTATCGCGGCTACCTGAGCCTTGTCGACCGTCTTCCGCTGCCGTCTCTGCGGACGCAGAAGATCATCGCGTTCCTCACGATCCTCACCCAGGGCGGCATCGCCGTCACCGGCTCGGTGGTGCGCGTGACCGCCTCCGGGCTCGGCTGCCCGACCTGGCCGCAGTGCTTCCCCGGCTCCCTCGTCCCGGTGGGCGTGTCCAGCGGGGTGAACACGCTGCACCAGGTCGTCGAGTTCGGCAACCGGCTGCTGACCTTCGTCGTGGTCGCCGCCGCGGCCGCGATCGTGCTGGCCGTCACCCGCGCCCGCCGCCGCAAGGAGGTCGTCGCCTGGGCCTGGGTCATGCCCGCCGGCACCGTGCTGCAGGCGATCATCGGCGGTATAACCGTCCTCGCCGGACTCGCCTGGTGGACCGTCGCGATCCACCTGCTCGCGTCCATGCTCATGGTGTGGCTCGCCGTGGTGCTCTACGCGAAGGTGAGCGAACCCGACGACGGCGTGGTCGTCCAGGTGCTGCCGCGGCCGCTGCGGTGGCTGACCGTCCTGTCCGGTGTGGCACTGTCCGTGGTGCTCGTGCTCGGCACGATGGTCACCGGCGCCGGGCCCCACGCCGGCGACAAGAGCGCCGAGGACCCGGTTCCCCGCCTCGACCTCGACATCACCAACCTCGTGCACCTGCACGCCGAGGCCCTCGTCGGCTACCTGGCTCTGCTCATCGGGCTCACCTTCGCCGTCTACGCCGTGCACGCCCCCCGCGCCGTCACGCTGCGCCTGAAGGTCGTGCTCGCGCTGGTCGTGGTGCAGGCCGGCATCGGTCTCGTGCAGTTCTGGACCGACGTGCCCGCGGTGCTGGTGATCATGCACGTCGCCGGTGCGGGCCTGTGCACGGCGGCGACCTCCGCGGTGTGGGCCGCCGGCCGGGTGCGCACCACCGAGCCCGCCCCGGAACCCGTCGCCGCCTAGGCCACTCCGGTCCGCCCTCGATACGGTTCGGGCCCGTCCACGATCGTGGACGGGCCCGAGATGTCGGTGAGGTGCGTCGTCAGCGCTCGTTGCGTGCCTTGGGGAACTTGGTCTGCCGCGCGACCCAGCCGGCCATCCTGGCCCAGTGACCCTTCTGCGGGGTCGCGATGCTGGTGACCTCGCGGTCCCACTCCGAGACCGTCACGTCGGGGATCTGCTCGACGACGGCACGCGCCGTCGGGAGGTCCTTGGCGACGCGATCGCCGAGGGTGCCGTCGGCCGCGACCACGGTGATCCGGACACCCGACAGACCGATCGGCTGCAGGACGGCCTTGCCGGATCCGCCGTGCTCGGCAACGAAGCTGCGGATGGACGAGACGATGTCGGCCGGTGCGGCCACGACCTGTGTTTCGACGCTCATGCCTGCAGAATACTGTGAACGCCATGCACGCAATCGAAGTGGCACAGCACGGAGGCCCCGAAGTCCTCGTTCCCGTCGAACGACCCGACCCCACGCCCGGCCCGGGCGAACTGCTGGTCCGCACCGACGCGATCGGCGTCAACTTCATCGACACCTACTTCCGCACCGGCCTCTACGGGACGGAACTGCCCTACATCCCCGGCTCGGAGGGCACCGGCACGGTCGTCGCCGTCGGCGAGGGTGTGCGCGGAACCGCGGTCGGTGACCGGGTGTCGTGGTGCAACGCACCCGGCTCGTACGCCGAACTGGTCCGTGTCCCCGAGGACGTCGCGGTGCCGGTTCCCGACTCGGTGCCCGCCGACCAGGCCGCCTCGGTCCTGTTGCAGGGCATGACGGCCCACTACCTGCTCAACTCCGTGTACGCGGCGCAACCCGGCGAAACGGTGCTCGTCCACGCCGGTGCCGGCGGGGTGGGGCTGATCCTCACGCAGCTCGCCGTCGCGAAGGGCGTGCGGGTGATCACCACCGTCTCGTCCGACGAGAAGGAAGCCCTCTCCCGCGAGGCCGGTGCCTGGCAGGTGCTGCGCTACGGCGACGACCTCGCCGGGAAGGTGCGCGAACTCACCGGCGGAGAGGGTGTGGCCGCAGCCTACGACGGGGTCGGTGCCGCGACCTTCGAGGCGTCGCTGGCGTCGGTGCGGGTGCGGGGCACCATCGCCCTGTTCGGCGCGGCCAGCGGCCCGGTGCCGCCCTTCGACCTGCAGCGACTGAATCCGGCGGGCTCGCTGTTCGTCACCCGCCCGACCCTCGTCCACTACACGCGCGATCGCGAGGAGCTGCTGTGGCGGGCCGGTGACGTGCTCGCGGCGCTCGCCGACGGCTCGCTGACGATCCGTGTGGGGGCGAGCTACCCCCTGGCCGAGGCCGCCCGCGCCCACGCCGATCTCGAGGGACGCCGGACCACCGGATCGATCGTCCTGCTCCCGTGATCTCCTGACCGGATACGACGATGCCCCGGCCGGACGGCCGGGGCATCGTCCATGCGGCGTGTGTCAGAAGTACGAGCCGATCGTGGGCATCGCCAGCACGGAGTCGATCGCCAGACCCAGGCAGACCACCGCGAGGTAGTTGTTGGACTGCAGGAACAGCTTCAGCGGCTTGACCGACGCCCCGCCGCGCACACTGTTGTAGAGCTGGTGGGCGACGATCAGGAACCACGCCCCGGCCAGCACCGCGACCGCAGCGTAGATCACACCCGCCGCCGGGACGATCACCAGCGTCGCGAGCACGGTCGCCCAGGTGTAGATCAGGATCTGCTTGGTGACGTGCTGCTCGGTCGCGATGACCGGGAGCATCGGCACACCGGCCGCCTTGTAGTCCTCCTTGTAGCGCATGGCGAGCGCCCAGGTGTGCGGCGGCGTCCAGAAGAAGATGACCAGGAACAGCACGATCGGTTCCCAGCTCAGCGAACCGGTGACCGCGGCCCAGCCGACCATCACCGGCATGCAGCCGGCCGCGCCGCCCCAGACCACGTTCTGCCAGGTCCGGCGCTTGAGGACCATCGTGTAGACGAGCACGTAGAAGGCGATGGTGGCCACCACGAGCAGGCCTGCCAGCAGGTTCGCCCGCCACCACAGCCACACGAACGACGCGACGCCCAGGACCATGCCGAAGACGAAGGCGTTGCGGGTCGGCACCGTCTGCCGCGCGAGCGGGCGCAGCGCCGTGCGTTTCATCACCTTGTCGATGTCCGCATCGACGACGCAGTTGAGGGAGTTGGCGCTCGCCGCGCCCATCCACCCGCCGAACAGGGTGCTCAGGATGAGCACGATGTCGACGTGACCGCGATCGGCGAACAGCATCGCCGGAATCGTCGCGACCAGCAGAAGTTCGATCACCCGGGGCTTCGTGAGCGCGATGTACGCGAGCACGGTCCCCGAGATGCGGCCCCACGCGCTGTCGGGACGCGGGGTACTCGGCGCTTCCGGGACGCCGAAGCCGTGACCTCCCGGCCGTCGCCCTACCCGCACGCTGTCTCCTCGTCCCACGCGAATCCGCACCTTCGTTTCGCCCGTTCACGGTCGCCCGATTCCGGACGCTCCTCTACTACGAACGATGGTAGACGGCAGGCTTGCCCGGACCGAATCGACCCACTCCGGGCCGCGCACTAGTCTGAAGTAGCGCGCGGGCCGACTTCCACCCGCCGGGACCCCGTACACCCATGTCAGGAGACTTGAAGCTCGTGTCGATCACAGACGAGATCCGCACCCTCACCCAGCCTGCGCATCCGGCCGACTGGACCGACCTCGATACCAAGGCCGTCGACACCGCGCGCGTGCTGGCGGCCGACGCCGTGCAGAAGGTGGGCAACGGACATCCCGGCACCGCGATGAGCCTCGCTCCCCTCGCCTACACGCTCTACCAGCGGGTGATGCGCCACGATCCGACCGACCCGCAGTGGGTCGGCCGCGACCGGTTCGTGCTCTCGTGCGGCCACTCCAGCCTGACGCAGTACATCCAGCTCTACCTGTCCGGTTACGGACTCGAGCTCGCCGATCTCGAGGCGCTGCGCACCTGGGGTTCACTCACCCCCGGGCACCCCGAGTACGGCCACACCGCCGGCGTCGAGATGACCACGGGCCCCCTGGGTCAGGGCCTGGCCTCCGCCGTCGGCATGGCGATGGCGGCGCGGCGCGAGCGCGGCCTGTTCGATCCCGAGGCCGCCGAGGGCACGAGTCCCTTCGACCACTACGTGTACGTCATCGCCTCCGACGGCGACATCGAGGAGGGCGTGACCTCCGAGGCGTCCTCGCTCGCCGGCGTGCAGCAGCTCGGCAACCTGATCGTCTTCTACGACGACA
The DNA here is from genome assembly GCF_025837095.1 of Rhodococcus sp. Z13. Lineage (NCBI taxonomy): Bacteria > Bacillati > Actinomycetota > Actinomycetes > Mycobacteriales > Nocardiaceae > Rhodococcus > Rhodococcus sacchari. The sequence continues at coordinate 2,135,747 of NZ_CP107551.1, read as the reverse complement.
ACAAGATCTCCATCGAGCACGACACCGCGATCGCGCTCGGTGAGGACGTCTCGAAGCGTTACGAGGCCTACGGCTGGCACGTGCAGACCGTCGAGGGCGGCGAGAACGTCACCGCCATCCTCGAGGCCGTCGAGGCCGCGAAGGCCGTCACCGACCGCCCGTCGCTCATCTCGGTGCGCACGATCATCGGCTACCCGGCGCCGAACAAGATGAACACCGGCGACGTGCACGGTGCCGCGCTCGGCGCCGACGAGGTCGCCGCCGTCAAGAAGGCCCTCGGCTTCGACCCCGAGAAGAACTTCGACGTGGACCCGGCCGTGATCGAGCACACCCGCAAGGTCGTCGACCGTGGCGCCGAGGCCCGCGCCGCGTGGCAGGCCGGCTTCGACGCCTGGGCCGCACGCGAGCCCGAGCGCAAGGCGCTGTTCGACCGGCTGCAGGCCGGCGAGTTCCCCGAGGGCTGGGTCGAGGCGCTGCCGACCTACGAACCCACCGAGAACGGCCCGGCGACCCGCTCGGCGTCCGGCAAGGTCCTCGCGGCCCTCGGCCCGATCCTGCCCGAACTGTGGGGTGGCTCCGCCGACCTCGCGGGCAGCAACAACACCACGATCCCCGGCTCCGACTCGTTCGGCCCGGAGTCCATCTCCACCAAGGACTGGACCGCGCAGCCCTACGGCCGCACCCTGCACTTCGGTATCCGTGAGCACGCGATGGGCTCGATCCTCAACGGCATCGCGCTGCACGGCCCGACCCGCCCCTACGGCGGCACCTTCCTGGTGTTCTCCGACTACATGCGGCCTGCGGTGCGTCTCGCGGCCCTGATGCAGACCCCGGCGATCTACGTGTGGACGCACGACTCGATCGGTCTCGGCGAGGACGGCCCGACGCACCAGCCGATCGAGCACCTCGCCGCGCTGCGCGCGATCCCGAACCTCGCGGTGATCCGCCCGGCCGACGCCAACGAGACGTCGTTCGCGTGGAAGGCCGCGCTGGAGAATCGCACGGGTCCGACCGCGCTCGCCCTGACCCGCCAGAACGTCCCGGTGCTCGAGGGCACCCGGGAGAAGGCTGCCGAGGGTGTCGCCCGCGGCGCCTACGTGCTGGTCGAGGCGTCCTCCGGCAGCCCCGAGGTGGTGCTGCTCGCGACGGGTTCCGAGGTGCAGCTGGCCGTGGCGGCCCGCGAGGTCCTCGAGGCCGAGGGCGTGCCCACCCGTGTCGTGTCGGTGCCGGTGCTCGACTGGTTCCTCGAGCAGGATCAGGCCTACCGCGACGAGGTCCTGCCCCCGTCGGTGCGCGCGCGGGTGTCCGTCGAGGCCGGCCTGGCGATGCCCTGGTACCGCCTGCTCGGCGACGGCGGCGAGGCCGTGTCGCTCGAGCACTACGGCGCTTCCGCCGACTACAAGACCCTGTTCCGCGAGTTCGGCATCACCGCCGAGGCCGTCGTCGACGCTGCGCGCCGCTCGCTGACCCGAGTGAAGGGATGATCGGATGACCCAGCAGACTTCCACGCAGAATCCGGCGCTGGCGGCGCTGTCCGCCGAAGGTGTGTCGGTGTGGCTCGACGATCTCTCCCGCGATCTCATCCGGTCGGGGAAGCTCGCCGACCTGGTCGCGACCCGCAGCGTCGTCGGTGTGACCACCAACCCCTCGATCTTCCAGGCGGCCCTGTCGAAGGGGCACGCCTACGACGAGCAGATCCGTGAGCTCGCCGCGGGCGGCCACGACGTCGACGCGTCGATCCTCGCGGTCACCACCGACGACGTGCGCGCCGCGTGCGACGTACTCGCCCCGGTGTTCGAGGCGACCGGTGGTCTCGACGGCCGCGTGTCGATCGAGGTCGATCCGCGGCTGGCGCACAAGACCGACGCCACCGTGCAGCAGGCGCTGGAACTGTGGCGCATCGTGGACCGCCCCAATCTGTTCATCAAGATCCCGGCGACGGTGGCGGGTCTGCCCGCGATTGCCCGGGTCGTCGCCGAGGGCGTCAGCGTCAACGTCACGCTGATCTTCTCCGTCGAGCGGTACGAGCGGGTCATCGAGTCCTACCTCGACGGCCTGACCGCTGCGAAGGCAGCCGGTCACGACCTGTCGACGATCCGGTCGGTCGCGTCGTTCTTCGTCTCCCGTGTTGACACCGAGATCGACGCCCGGCTCGAGGAGATCGGTACCGACCAGGCGCTGAACCTGCGCGGCAAGGCCGGCCTGGCCAACGCGCGCCTGGCGTACGCGGCCTACCGGAGGGCCTTCGAGGGTGGTACCCGCTTCGAGCAGCTCGCCGCCGCGGGTGCGCTGCCGCAGCGTCCGCTGTGGGCGTCCACGGGTGTGAAGAACCCCGCCTACCCCGACACCCTCTACGTCACCGAGCTGGTCGCGCCGAACACCGTGAACACGATGCCGGAGAAGACCCTCGAGGCCGTCGCCGACCACGGTGAGGTCACCGGCGACACCATCACCGCCCGTATCGGTGCCGCGCAGCAGGTGTTCGATGCCCTGGCCTCCGTGGGTGTGAACCTGCAGGACGTCTTCCGCAAGCTCGAGGACGAGGGCGTCGAGAAGTTCGTGGTGTCGTGGAAGGATCTCCTCGCGGCGACGAAGGAGCAGCTGGCGGCGCACGCTCCGAACGCGGAGGGCTGAACGTGCCCGAATCCGGTGCGGCAGCGTGGGTGAATCCTCTTCGGGACGGTAGGGACCGCAGACTGCCCCGCATCGCGGGGCCCTGCGCGCTGGTGATCTTCGGGGTCACCGGCGACCTCGCACGCCGCAAACTCATGCCCGCGGTCTACGACCTCGCCAACCGCGGTCTCCTGCCGCCCGGATTCGCGCTCGTCGGCTTCGCCCGCAGGGACTGGGCCGACGAGGACTTCGGTCAGGTGGTGCACGACGCGGTGCGCGAGCACTCCCGCACCCCCTTCCGTGAGGAGGTCTGGCAGCGGCTGTCCGAAGGTATCCGCTTCGTGCAGGGCACCTTCGACGACGACGCGGCATTCGCCGAGCTCGCCACGACCCTCGAGAAGCTCGACCGTGAACGCGGCACGGGCGGCAACCACGCCTTCTACCTGTCGGTGCCGCCCGGCGCCTTCCCGGTCGTCTGCGGCCAACTGTCCCGTTCCGGGCTCGCGAAGAGCCGCGACGGGGCGTGGAGCCGTGTGGTCATCGAGAAGCCCTTCGGGCACGACCTGCAGAGCGCCCGCGAACTCAACGCGGTGGTCGGTGAGGTCTTCCCCGAGGAGTCGGTGTTCCGCATCGACCACTATCTCGGCAAGGAGACGGTGCAGAACATCCTGGCGTTGCGCTTCGCGAACCAGATGTTCGAGCCGGTGTGGAACGCGCACTACGTCGACCACGTGCAGATCACCATGGCCGAGGACATCGGCCTCGGTGGGCGGGCCGGCTACTACGACGGCATCGGCGCCGCACGCGACGTCATCCAGAACCACCTGCTGCAGCTGCTCGCCTTCACGGCGATGGAGGAGCCGGTGAGCTTCGCGGCGTCCGAACTGCACGCCGAGAAGATCAAGGTGCTGTCGGCGACGCGGCCGGCCGAGCCGTTCGACGAGACCACCGCCCGCGGTCAGTACGCCGCGGGCTGGCAGGGCGGCGAGAAGGTCGTCGGGTTGCTCGAGGAGAACGGTTTCGCGAAGGACTCGACCACCGAGACGTACGCGGCGATCACCCTCGAGGTGGACACGCGCCGCTGGGCCGGGGTGCCGTTCTATCTGCGCACCGGCAAGCGGCTCGGCCGCCGGGTCACCGAGATCGCGGTGGTGTTCAAGCGGGCCCCGCACCTGCCCTTCGACGAGACCATGACCGAGGAACTCGGCCAGAACGCCCTGGTGATCCGGGTGCAGCCCGACGAGGGTGTCACGATGCGGTTCGGGTCCAAGGTGCCGGGCTCCGAGATGGAGGTACGCGACGTGAACATGGACTTCAGCTACGGCCAGGCGTTCACCGTGTCCTCCCCCGAGGCGTACGAGCGGTTGATCCTCGACGTGCTCCTCGGCGTGCCCTCCCTCTTCCCGGTGGACGAGGAAGTGGAACTGTCCTGGAAGATCCTCGATCCGGTGCTCGAGTACTGGGCCGCGAACGGGCGCCCCGAACCCTACGAGGCCGGCACCTGGGGTCCCACCTCCGCCGACGAGATGCTCCGTCGCTCCGGCCGGGAATGGAGGCGTCCGTGAGACTCCAGTTGCGCAACACCTCCGCGAACGCGATCAGCCGCAAGCTGGTGGAACTGCGGCGGACCAGCGGCATGGTCACGCAGGGCCGGGTGCTCACGTTCATCGTGTGCGCCGGCGACGCCCGTGGTCTCGACGCCGCGATCACCGCCGCGACCGAGGCGTCGAAGGAACATCCCTGCCGTGTCATCGTCGTAGGCCGCGGCCGCCACGACGGCCCGTCCCGGCTCGACGCCGAGATCCGGGTGGCCGGTGAGGCCGGGGCGTCCGAGGCGTTGATCCTGGCGCTGCACGGCGAGCTCGGTGAGCACCAGGAGTCCGTGGTGGTCCCCTTCCTGCTGCCGGACACCCCGGTGGTGGCCTGGTGGCCGAACCAGGCTCCGCCGGTGCCCGCCCAGGATCCGGTGGGACGTCTGGCGGTGCGCCGCATCACCGACGTCACCAACGCCGACGATCCGCACGCCGAACTCACAGCACGGTTGTCCGGATACACCCCCGGCGACACCGATCTGGCGTGGTCGCGGGTCACCTACTGGCGGGCGCTGCTGGTATCGGCGCTCGACCAGCCACCGCACGAGCCGGTGCTGTCGGCGCGAGTGTCGGGGCTGCGGACCGAACCCGCGGTGGACCTGCTGGCGGGCTGGCTCGCCAGCCGGCTCGACTGCCCGGTCGAACGCACCACCGGTGAGCTGCGGGTCGAGCTCCGCACGGCGTCGCAGACGATCGCCCTGGAGCGGCCGCAGGAGGGACGCGTGGCCACCCTCCAGCGCACCGGCAAGCCCGCATCGCTGATCAGCCTGGCGCGCCGCAACTCGGCGGAGTGCCTGGCCGAGGAACTGCGCAGACTCGATCCCGACGTCGTCTACGAGGCCGCTCTGTCGGCGCTGCCGAAGGTGGAATATGTCTGATCACGTAACCTCCCCCTCCGAAGTTCTCCGCTTCGCCGACGCCGACGAGGTCGCCCGCGCGGCCGCGGACGCGTTCGTGGAGGCGGTCGTCGCGGCGCAGCGTGAGCGCGTGCAGGCTCACGTGGTGCTCACCGGCGGCGGCACCGGCATCGCGATGCTCGAGCACGTGCGCCGCAACCAGGGCGCCATCGACTGGTCGGCGGTGAACGTCTACTTCGGTGACGAGCGTTTCCTGCCGCCCGGTGACGGTGAGCGCAACGAGGTCCAGGCGCGGGCGGCGCTGCTCGACCACGTCCCGCTCGATCCGGCGCGGATCCACACCATGCCGGCGCTCGGTGAGGACGGGTGCAGCACCCCCGCCGAGTCGGCGCAGCGGTACGCGGAGATCCTCGCGGCGCACTCCCCCGACGGCACGGTGCCGCAGTTCGACGTGCACCTGCTGGGCATGGGCGGTGAGGGACACATCAATTCGCTGTTCCCGCACACCGACGCGGTGCGCGAGTCCGCGCGTCTCGTGGTGGGTGTGGAGGATTCGCCGAAGCCCCCACCAGCCCGGGTGACGCTGACTCTGCCCGCGGTGCGGCGCGCCCGGCAGGTGTGGTTCCTCGTCGCCGGCGCCGCGAAGGCCGAGGCCGTCGCGGCAGCCGTGGGGGGCGCCGAGCCGGAGGAGTTCCCCGCCGCCGGAGCGCGGGGCACCGAACGCACCGTGTGGTTCGTCGACGCGGAGGCCGCGGCGCAGCTGCCGTCCTGATCGTTCCGGAACGGTCACGTCGGGGTTCCGTCGCGGTCCGTGTCGCCGGTCCGCCGATCGGTGGTGTCCTTCTCCTCGACTCCGGCCTCCTCGACTCCGGCCTCGTCCGTCCCGGAACCCGCTCGGACGCACCGCATCCGCATGGCCGAGCGTGGTCCCGTCGCGCGCCGCAGGTCGCGCAGGCGAGAGCGTGTGGGGACGCACCTCACGGTGGGTCGATCCATATCGGTGGCTCCTCCCGTCGTGGACCGTTCGTGCTCGGCCCTCCTGTCTCGTTCGACGCACGGGAGGGCCGGTCGGTTCCGTTTCGGGAGAAGAACGCCTGCAGGTGCGGTCAGAGGCCGCGGTCGAGCACCGCAGCGGTGACCCGGTCGTCGATCGACGAGACGGGGTTCTCGCGCCCCACCCACGCATCGCCGTCGAAGTACTTCGCGAAGATCCGCTCCGCGGTGCGGGTGGCGAGCGCCTGGGTGGTCAGTGTGGGGTTGGGGCCACCGAGGCTGTTCGCGAGTGCCGAGTTGTCTGCGACGAACAGCCGCCGCACCCACCGTGCCTCGGCGTCGGGGCCGAGCACCGAATCATCCTCGCTCGTTCCCATCCGCATGCTGGACTGGGCGTGCAGGATCAGCGGCGGCCAGTCGCAGCGGTGCACGCGTCTCGCCCCGGCGGCCCGCATCAGTTCGACCGCGGTGCGGGTGACGTGTTCCCGGTTGCGGCGGGTGCGGTCCGACCGGCGGCGGTGCCGCACGGTCACCCGGGGCGCGAGGCCTGCCTCGTCGGGGAACAGCACCGACGACAGGGTCACCCGGTTGTCGGCTTCGACGTCGTCGTCGGTGATGACGAGCGCAGTGAGCACCCGGTCGGCGTCGGCCATCGTGTCCAGCAGGTCGCGGCCGACGAGCCGGCCGAGTCCGTCGGCCCCGGCGGTGTCGACGACTCCCCCGGCCCGCCCGTGGCCGTGGATGCCGGAGTCGCTGTAGTTCAGTCCGTAGGCGAGCAGCGCCGGGGGCAGGCCCACCTGTTCGATGCCGCCGTAGCCTGGCAGGTCGACGCGCGCGTTGGACCCCGCCCCGCGGGTCTGGCCGGTGTACTCGTCGAACACCCCGACGACGAGGTCCATGTGATGGTCGGTGAGGCCGCGGCCCACCCATCCGTTGGGGTTCGGCAGGTCCGAGTTCAGCCACAGGCGGGGGCTCTCGACGCAGCCCGCGGCGAGCACGACGACCCGGGCGGTGGCCTCGTGTTCCTCCTCGTCGGCGGTGAATCGCACGCCGCGCGCGACGGTCTCGCCGTTCACCTCCTCGACAAGGATCTGCGAGACCACCGCGTCGGTCACCAGCGTGACGGGCCGACCGTGCGGGGACCAGGCATCGGCGGTGAGCATCATCGGGACGTACGAGTTGTCGGTGGAGCGTTTGGCCTTGAGGTTCCGCGGTGCCCCCAACGGCAGGTAGCAGCCCTGATAGCAGTGCCCGCACATGGTGCAGCCCCGGGCCTCGGGGTGATGCAGGCGCGCCGGGTCGCGGGTGCGGCCGGCGGTGCCGCCGGGTTGCAGGACCGCGTTCTGCTGGGCGCGGTGGCCCGGGCCGGAGGTGTCGCGGGTCCTCTGGTGCGGCAAGCCGAGCGCGGCGGCGCCGCGCAGGAAGACCTGTTCCTTGGTGCCCATCGGGGCGGTCTGCACCGGCAGGGTCGCCTCCACCCACTCGTAGTAGGGGCGCAGGTCGTCGTAGCCGAACGGGAAGACGTGTGCGGTGTCGTACATCTCGCGGTCGGCGCCGTCGTAACCGGCGAACACCCCGGGCACCGCCCGCGGTGAGTTGCCGAAGTAGTGCAGGGTGGTGCCGCCGACGCCGGACACCTGCCAGACGAACGAGTTCTGGGGCAGGTCGCGCAGCCACGGGGTGCGGGTGCGGTCGCCGGGACCGTGCCGGAACAGGCCCGTGATCGGGTTGTTCGCGTCGTCCTCGAAGTGTGTCCACTCCGATTCGGGGTCGGCGAACCGGGGTCCGGCCTCGAGGACGAGCACGTCGAGGCCGCGCGCCGCGAGTTCCTTGGCCACGACGGGACCACCGCCGCCCGCGCCGATGACGATGACGTCGGTCACCTCAGTCCTCCACCCGATCGAGTCCGCCGTAGTAGCCGAGGAATTCGTCCCAGCCGTCGCTCGGACCGGCGTAGCCGGTCAGTTCCCAGCCCACCGGCCGTCCGATGAGTTCCCGCCGATCCGGGTCGAAGGCGGAGGTCTCGGAGAACGCCGCGAACGCGGCCAGGGTGGGGATCGCGTTGACCACGAACTTCAGCACGAGTCCCTCGAATCGGGGATCGGTGTCGAGCCATTCGAAGACCTGCGCTTTGGCCGCGTGGCTCAGGTTCGCGAACGGCGCCGCGAACGGTCCCGCGACCGAGCGGACGTCGGCGGTCACCGCGAAGGTGTTGAGCAGCACCGCGATCGCCGCGGCACCCGGGAGGTTGCCGGCCTCGGGTCCCAGCAGCGGCATGGGTGAGGCCTGGTCCAGGGTGCGTTCGAGGCAGGCCGTGGCTCCGGCGGTCGCTCCGCCCGGCCGGTCGGTCCACACGCCCTGCTGCCGCGACCAGGGGTCGTTGCCGGGCGCGACGAACGCCAGGACCGCGCAGACGGTGTCGCGGACCGGGGGTGCCGTCTCGGTGGGTTGCGCCCGGACCTCACGGGCGAACGTCGCGGCGGTGCCCACCAGGGCGAGCATCGTCGCGGCCGTTCCAGCGAGGAAACGTCGCCTGGTCCACTGCCCGGCCTCGTCCATCCGGTCGTCCACCGGTCTCCTCCTCGTCGGTTCTCGGTGCTGCAGCGTACGAGGCTGCAGCGTACGAGACTGGCGGGGGTTCGCCCGGTAACCCGGCACGCGGACGCGCCGGGTGCACGACAATCGAGGTGTCCGCCGTGTACGACGAGAGGGCGCGATGGGTACTCCGACGACGATCCCCGGCGAGGTGCGACCCGAGAGCGACTGCCCGGACGGCGCCTCGCTGGTGACGCTGCACTACCACCGGACCTTCACGCTGCCGGTGGGCACGGTGTGGTCGATGTTCGCCTCGCCCGAGGGGCTGGACGAGTGGTTCGGCACCTACACCGGCGATCCGGCCTCGGGCCGGGTGCGGCTGACCACGCACGACGACGTCGACAGTGCGACGACGGACGTGCGGATCCTGCGGTGTGCCCCACCCACGGCCCTCGCGGTCGATCTCGACGGATGGCTGCTGGAGATCGCGTTACGCGCCTCCGGGCCGGTGACGGCGCTGGAGTTCCGGCACCGCCACGTGCCGCGCTCGGAGGTCGGGGAGGTCGGTCCGGGCTGGCAGTACTATCTCGACCGCCTCGACGCGGCGTTGCGGCACGTGCGGCCGCCGCGCTGGCTCGACTATCTGGACCTCGTCGACGAGTACCGCTAGCCGGACCGCCGGGTCCCGTCCAGTTGCCGGCGGAGGTGTCGCCGCTCCGGTTCGGTGCCGACGAGGTCGAGGGCGCGCCGATAGGCGATCCGGGCGTCGGTGGTGCGGCCGAGCCGGAGCAGCAGGTCGCCGCGCGCGACGTGGAAGGGACCGTGCTCGCGGAGCACGGGGTCGTCGGCCAGCGCGTCGAGCAGGTCCAGACCCGCCTGCGGTCCGTCGCGCATCGCCACGGCCACGGCACGGTTCGCCGCGACGATCGGGGACGGCGCGAGGACAAGGAGCACGTCGTAGAGCGCGACGATCTGCGCCCGGTCGGTCGAGGCCGCGTCGGGTGCCTCGTCGTGGAGCGCGGCGATGGCGGCCTGCACCGCGTACGGACCGGGCGGACCGCCGGTCAGGGCCTGTTCGACGAGCACGGTCCCCTCGTCGATCAGGTCGCGGTCCCAGCGGGTGCGGTCCTGTTCGTCGAGCAGCACGATCCCACCGGACGGGTCGCGGCGGGCGTGGACGAGCAGTTGCAGCGCGAGCAGGCCGGTGACCTCCCGCTGGTCCGGCATCAACCGGTGCAGGATCCGGGTCAGGCGGATCGCCTCGTCGGCGAGGTCGACGCGCTGGAGTCGGTCGCCGCTGCTGGCGGTGTGACCCTCGGTGAAGATCGAGTACAGGGCCGCGAGCACCACCGGCAGGCGTTCGGGCAGCTCGTCCGCGGCGGGTACCCGGAAGGGGATGCGTGCCCCGCGGATCCGTTTCTTGGCGCGCACGATGCGCTGGGCCATCGTGGTGGTGGGGACGAGGAAGGCACGGGCGACCTCGGCGGTGGTCGGTCCACCGAGGCAGCGCAGGATCAGGGCGACCCGGTCGTCGGCGTTCAGGGCCGGGTGGGCGCAGGTGAAAAACAGTTCGAGCCGATCGTCGGGCAGGTCCCCACGCACCGGGATGTCGGTGTGCGCGCGGCGTTCGGTGTCGACGGCGAGTTCGGCGAGGCGGGTGGCGTGGGTGCGGTCGCGGCGCACCCGGTCGAGGGCCTTGCGCCGGGCAGTGGTGAGAAGCCACGCGCCGGGGCGCTCGGGTACCCCGTCGACGGGCCAGTGGACGAGGGCGGCCTCGAGCGCGTCCGAGGCGACCTCCTCGGCGAGGTCGAGGTCGCCGAACCGGTGGACGAGTGCGGCGAGGAGCCGGCCGTGTTCCTCCCGGAAGACCGCCTCGACGGCCGCGGCCGGCTCCCCCACCGCTCAGTCCCCGAAGTCGGCGATGGGGCGGACGACGACCTTGCCGCCGTCCCGTGAGCCGGGGCAGCGTGCCGCCCAGTCGAGCGCCTCGTCGAGGCTGCCGACGTCGATGACGTCGTAGCCGCCGAGGACCTCGCGGGTCTCGGCGAAGGGTCCGTCGGTGACGGTGCGGCGCCCGTCCGCGTCGACCTGCACGGTGGTGGCGGTGACGAGGTCCTGCAGGGCGTGGCCCGACACGAGGACTCCGGCATCGCGCATGGCCTTCTCGTAGTCCTGCCAGTCCTCGACGGTGCAGCTCGGTTCGTCGGTGGTGGACGCGTAGATCAACAGCATGTACTTCATGGCGGTCGCTCCTGTCGGTGGGATGTTCGTCCTGCACCTCTACGACGAACGGGACGGGGCCGGATCGACACCTCGCCGGAAGAATTTCTCAGCCGCTGTTGCGCAACGCGGTGGCCAGGCCGTTCATGGTGATCTGGATTCCCCGCCGCACCCGGTCGGTGTCCTCCCCGGCGCGGAAGCGGCGCAGCAGCTCGACCTGCAGGTGGTTGAGCGGTTCGAGATAGGGGAAGCGGTTGTGCAGCGACCGTTCGAGTGCGGGGTTGTCGGCGACGAGCGAGTCGTACCCGGTGATCTGCTCGTACACCTCGACGGTGCGGGCGTGCTCGGCGGTGATGCTGCCGAAGACCCGTTCGCGCAGCTCGACGTCTTCGACGAGGTCGGCGTAGCGGGCGGCGAGCCCGAGATCGGACTTCGCCATCACCTGCGCCATGTTCGACAGCACCGAGCGGAAGAAGGGCCACCGCCGGTAGAGATCCTGGAGGGTCGCGAGCCGGGCGGGATCGTCGCCGATCCATTCGCTCACCGCGGTGCCGGTGCCGTACCAGCCGGGCAGCATCACCCGGCTCTGGGTCCAGGCCAGCACCCACGGGATGGCCCGCAGGTCGGCGATGGACCGGGTGGGTTTGCGGGAGGCGGGGCGGCTGCCGATGTTCAGGGCCCCGATCTCGGAGACGGGGGTCGCAGTGGTGAAGTAGTCGACGAAGCCGGGGGTCTCGTGCACGAGCCGGGCGTAGGCGCGGCGTGCCCGTTCGGCGAGGTCGTCGAGGATCGCGTAGGCCTCCGGGGCGTCCGCGCCGAGTCCTTCGACGTCGAGCAGGCTGGATTCGAGGGTGGCGGCGACGAGGGCCTCGAGGTTGCGGCGGGCCAGTACGGGTTCGCGGTACTTCGCGGCGATGACCTCGCCCTGTTCGGTCAGCCGCAGCGAGCCCTGCACCGCACCCGGGGGTTGGGCGAGGATCGCGTCGTAGCTCGGTCCGCCGCCGCGGCCGACGGTGCCGCCGCGGCCGTGGAACAGGCGCAGCCGGATCCCGGCCTCGCGGGCGGCTTTCACCAGGTCGAGTTCGGCGCGGTAGAGCGCCCAGTTCGCGGCGAGATAGCCACCGTCCTTGTTGGAGTCGGAGTAGCCGAGCATGACCTCCTGCAGTCCGTCGTGGCCGTCGACGAGGCTGCGGAACTCGGGGACGGCGAGGGCGGCGGTGAGGGTCGCTGCTCCCCCGCGCAGGTCGTCGATGGTCTCGAACAGCGGGATGACCTGCACGGTACTGCGGGGATAGCCGCGGTCGAGGTCGAGCAGGCCGACCTCCTTGAGCAGCACCTCGACTTCGAGCAGGTCGGACACCGAGGTGCACATGCTGATGATGTAGTGCTCGATCGCCGCGGGCCCGATGCGGCGGACGACCTCCGCGGCGGCGCGCAGGATGCCGAGTTCCTTGGCGGTCTCCTCGGACAGCTGCGCGTCGGGGGTGGTCAGGGGGCGGCGGATGCGCAGTTCGGCGGTGAGCAGCGCGACCCGGTCCTTCTCGGGCATCTCCCGGTAGCGGTCGGTGACCCCGGCCCACGCGAACAGTTCGGCGATCACCTTCTCGTGCACCTCGGAGTTCTGGCGCATGTCCAGGGGCGCGAGGTGGAAGCCGAAGACCTCGACGGCGCCGCGCAGCCGGGCGAGCCGGTCCTCGGCGATCACGGCGGCGCCGCCCGCGCGCAGCGACGCGTCGATGATGTCGAGGTCGGCGTGCAGCCGAGCGGGGGTGGGATAGGGCTCCCACTCGCCGGGCACGGTGTGCGGGAGATCGGCGTCGGGCAGCAGCCGGTGCGCGGTGGCGGTCAGGCGGGCCCGGATGCCGCGGACGGCACGGCGATACGGTTCGTCGCTGTGGGCGGGATCGTCGTCGCCGGACATGTCGGCGAGATCGCGCAGGGCGCCGGTGATGGTGGTGGTGCGTTCGGACATCGACAGTTCGCGTTCGAGCGCGGCCAGTTCGGTGAGGTGGTGGCGCAGCGCGGTCGCGCACGCCCGGTTCGCGGCGGTGGTGACGACCCGGGCGTCGACGTTGGGATTGCCGTCGCGGTCGCCGCCGATCCAGCTGCCGGGTCGCACCAGGGGTTCGGTGAGCACGGCGGCGTCGGGCCAGCGGGAACGCAGTTCGCGGCGGACCTCGGCGTTGAGGGTGGGCACGACGTCGAAGAAGGCCATGTCGTAGTAGCGCAGGCCGTTGTCGATCTCGTCGCTGATGCGCAGGCGCGCCAGGCGGATCAGGGCGGTGTCCCAGAGGGTGAGGATGTGCCGGTGCAGGGCACGGTCGATCGTGTCGAGTTCGCCGGGGTCGTCGGTGCGCTCGCGGCGCCGCATGAGCTCGGTGACGGCGGTCTGGACGTCGAAGACGGTGCGGCGGCGGGTCTCGGTGGGATGCGCCGTGACGACCGGGGCGACGAGGGCGTGGGCGAGCGCGTCGGTGACGGTGTCGGTGTCGAGCCGCGCGCGGGCCGCGTCGAGTTTGGCGTAGGTGGCGGCGAGGGAGCTGTCCTGGGGTGGGTCGCCGGCGCGGACGTGCAGGGCGCGGCGGCGTTCGCGGTGCAGGTCCTCGGCAAGGTTGGCGAGCAGACCGAAGTGGCTGAAGGCGCGGGCGACCGGGATGAGGTCGTCGGTGGGGACGTCGGTGAAGCGCCGGGCGAGTTCGGCGCGGTCCGTCTCGGAGCGGCGGATCGCGAAGCTCGTGACACGGGCGGTCTCGACGAGGTCGAAGGTCTCCTCGCCCGCCTGGTCTCGGACGACCCGGCCGAGGATGCCTCCGAGCAGCCGGATGTCCTCGCGGAGGGGTTCGGTGGCGGATGCGGGCACGGTGTCCGTCATGCCGCCAGTATCGGTGGCGCCGGGCGGATATGCGACCGGAACGGCCGCTCACCCACCGGTCGTGACGGTCAGCTGTACTTGATCTGCAGGGCGATGCCGACGATCGAGATCACCCAGACCAGACCGACGAAGACGGTGAGCCGGTCGAGGTTCTTCTCGGCGACCGTGGACCCGGACAGGCTGGACTGGACACCGCCACCGAACAGGCTGGACAGGCCACCGCCCTTACCGCGGTGCAGCAGCACCAGCAGGATCAGCAGCAGGCTGGTGACGATCAGCAGGATGTCCAGGAACAGTTCCATGTCGGCGTTCGGTGTCCTTCGATGGTGGATGACGTCGGCGTCAGCTTACCCGGTCAGCGGGATGCGACGCCGTGGGTGTACCGGTCGCGGCCGGCGAACGCTCCGACGATCGCCATCGCGATCGCGCAGGCGGCGACGAGGAGCAGGGCGGGTGTCCAGGAGCCGGTGAGGTCGACGAGCACACCGGCGGCGAACGGTCCGGTGGCGGCGAGGAGGTAGCCGACCGCCTGGGCCATGCCGGACAGCCGGGCGGTCTGGGCGACGGTGCGGGTGCGCAGCCCGAACAGCGACAGGGCCAGCACGAAACTCGCGCCGCTGCTGACGCCCGCGAGGAGGACCCACAGCAGGACCGCACCCGGAGCGACGAGCATGCCCCCCATCGCGACGGCGAGGGCGGCGGCGTTGCCCGCGATGAGCGCGCTGTGGCGGCGCCGGCGGCCCATCGCGGCGGTGGCGGCGAGACCGGACCCGATGCCGATCACCTGGTACAGCGACAGGTGCCAGCCGGCGGCGACGCGGTCGACGCCGAGAGCCTGCTCGATCGACGGCAACCAGGTGACCAGCAGGTAGAAGGTGGTCGACTGCAGACCCATGAACGCGGTGACCTGCCAGGCCAGCGGGGACCGCCACATGGAGCGTTCGGCGGGCGCACCCGCGGTGGGCACCGGGACGGGCGGGGTGGGCACGAGCCGGCCCCGCCAGGCCCACACCCCGGCGGCGAGCAGGGAGACCAGTGCCCACGCGGCGAGGGCGAGACGCCAGTCGCCGGTGGCCACGGCGAGCGGGACGGCGACGCCGGAGCCCAGGCCGGCGGCCCCGGTGGTCACCGACGAGTACACACCGGTGACGGTCGCGAGGCGGTCGGCGTAGTCGCGTTTGACGACGGCGGGCAGCAGCACGTTGCCGACGCCGATCCCGCAGCCGATCGCGACGGTGCCGAGCCACAGCCACGGCGTGCCGGGTACCGAGCGCAGCACGATCCCGGCGGTGAGCACGAGCATCGCGACGAGCACGGTGCGGTGCACCCCGAAACGCACGGCGGGACGGTGGATCCAGGGTGAGACACCGGCGAAGCACAGCAGAGGGACGGCGCCGAGCAGACCGAGGCCGGTACTGCCGAGGCCGGTGTCGGCGCCGATCCCGTCGAGGAGCGGGCCGACGCCGGTGATCGCCGGGCGCAGGCACGCGGCGACGAGCAGCAGGGCCAGCAACCCGAGGACGGTGGTGCGCAGGTCCGGTGTCGGTCTCGTCCCGGTGGTTCCCGTGCTCACGTCGTCCTCTCGTCCGGTTCTCCCGGTTCGCAATCGATCGTTGTTCGAAATGCCGTGGGGCGCAGGACCATTCGGATCCTGCGCCCCACGGGCGGTGCCCCGTGTCCGCTAGAGCAGCGGACCGCCTGCGGCGATCGCCGACAGCTGGGCGAACTCGTCGGCCTTGAGGGAGGCCCCACCGACGAGGCCACCGTCGATGTCGGGCTGAGCGATGAGCTCGCCGACGTTCTTGGCGTTGACCGATCCGCCGTACAGGACGCGGACCGAAGCCGCGACGTCCTCGGAGGCGATCTCGGCGAGGGTGGCGCGCACCGCGGCGCACACCTCCTGGGCGTCGGCCGCCGAGGCGACCTTGCCGGTGCCGATGGCCCAGACCGGCTCGTACGCGACGACGATCTTCGCGATCTCGTCGGCGGACAGTCCGGCGAGCGAGTTCTTCAGCTGCTCGACGTTGTACGCGACGTGGTCGCCCGCCTCACGGACGTCGAGGCCCTCGCCGATGCACACGATCGGGGTGAGCCCGTGGCGCAGGGCGGCCTTGGCCTTGTCGCGGACGGTCTCGTCGGTCTCGCCGTGCAGCGTGCGCCGCTCGGAGTGCCCGACCACCACGAAGGTGCAGCCGAGCTTGGCGAGCATCGCACCGGAGATCTCCCCGGTGTAGGCCCCCGAGTCGTGCACCGACAGGTCCTGCGCACCGTAGGTCAGGCCCAGCTTGTCGCCCTCGACCAGGGTCTGCACCGACCGCAGGTCGGTGAACGGCGGGAGAACCGTCACGTCGACCTTCTCGAGGTACTTCTCGGGCAGGGTGTACGCGATCTTCTGCACCAGAGCGATGGCCTCGAGATGGTTGAGGTTCATCTTCCAGTTGCCCGCGATGAGCGGCTTGCGCGCCATTCCCGTCAGCCCTCCAGCACCGCGATGCCGGGCAGTTCCTTGCCCTCGAGGTACTCGAGGGAGGCACCGCCGCCGGTGGAGATGTGCGAGAAGCCGTCCTCACCGAGTCCGAGCGACCGCACGGCCGCCGCGGAGTCGCCACCGCCGACGACGCTGAACGCGCCCTTGCCGGTGGCCTCGATGATGGCCTCGGCGACGCCCTTGGTGCCGGCCGCGAAGGCGTCGAACTCGAACACGCCCATCGGGCCGTTCCAGAAGATCGTCTTCGCCGAGCCGAGCAGCGAGGCGAACCGTTGCACCGACTCCGGTCCGATGTCGAGGCCCATCCATCCGTCCGGGATGGCGTCGGCCGCGACGGTCTGCGACTGTGCATCGGCGGCGAACCTGTCGGCGACCACCACGTCCTGCGGGATGTGGATGACGTCGGCGAACTGCTCGAGCAGCTGCTTGCAGGTGTCGATCATCGACTCCTCGAGCAGCGAGGTGCCGACCGGGTAGCCCTGGGCCGCAAGGAAGGTGAAGCACATGCCGCCACCGATGACGAGCGTGTCGACCTTGGGGGCGAGCGCCTCGATGACCCCGAGCTTGTCGGAGACCTTCGAGCCGCCGAGCACCACAGCGTAGGGACGCTCGGGGTCGGTGGTGAGCTTGGCGAGCACGTCGACCTCCGCAGCGACGAGACCACCCGCGTAGTGCGGGAGCAGCTTCGCCACGTCGTAGACCGAGGCCTGTGCGCGGTGCACCACACCGAAACCGTCGGAGACGAACGCGCCGTCCTCACCGACGAGCTCGACGAGCTCGCGGGCGAGGGCCTGGCGCTCCGCCTCGTCCTTGCTGGTCTCGCGCGGATCGAAGCGGACGTTCTCGAGCAGGAGGATGTCGCCGTCGGTCAGGCCCTCGGACCGGGCCAGGGCGTCCTGCCCGACGACGTCGCCGGCGAGCTGAACGTTGCGGCCGAGCACCTCACCGAGCTTCGCGGCGACGGGCGCGAGCGAGAACTTCGGATCCGGCTCGCCCTTGGGGCGGCCGAGATGCGCGGTGACGACGACCTTCGCGCCGGCCTCGGCCAGCGTCCGGATCGTCGGTGCGGACGCGAGGATGCGGCCGGGATCGGTGATCGTCGAGCCGTCGAGGGGCACGTTGAGGTCGGAGCGCACCAGCACGCCACGGCCCTCGACGCCGGCGTCGAGAAGATCCTTCAGAGTCTGTACTGCCACTATTCGGAGGTCCTGTTCGGTGTGTGTTGTTTTTCAGAGCGACTCGCCGACCAGTCCGATGAGGTCGACGAGGCGGTTCGAGTATCCCCACTCGTTGTCGTACCAGGCCACGACCTTCACCTGATCGTCGATGCTCCGGGTGAGCGGCGCATCGAAGATCGTCGAATGCGGGTCGGTGACGATGTCGGAGGACACGATCGGGTCGGTGTTGTACTTCAGCAGGCCCTTGAGCGGCCCCTCAGCGGCGGCCTCGAACGCGGCGTTGACCTCGTCGACGGTGGCCTGCTTCGCCAGGGTCGCGGTCAGATCGGTGACCGAGCCGGTCGGGACCGGCACGCGCAGCGCGTATCCGTCGAGCTTGCCCTGGAGCTCGGGCAGGACCAGGCCGATGGCCTTGGCCGCACCGGTGCCGGTCGGGACGATGTTCAACGCGGCGGCACGGGCCCGGCGCAGATCCTTGTGCGGACCGTCCTGCAGGTTCTGGTCCTGCGTGTAGGCATGGACGGTGGTCATCAGGCCGCGCACGATGCCGAACTCGTCGTTGAGCACCTTGGCGAGCGGGCCGAGGCAGTTCGTGGTGCAGGAGGCATTGGAGATGATGTTCTGCGAGCCGTCGTACCTGTCGTCGTTGACGCCCATGACGATGGTGATGTCCTCGCCCTTGGCGGGCGCGGAGATGACGACCTTGCGGGCACCGGCGTCGAGATGGCCCTTCGCCTTGGCGGCGTCGGTGAAGATGCCGGTGGACTCGACGACGACGTCGACTCCCAGTTCACCCCACGGCAGGGCGGCGGGGCCGTCCTTGATCGACAGGGCCTTGATCCTGCGGTCGCCGACGATGATGTCCTCGCCGTCCGCGCGCACGTCCTCGTCGAGGCGACCGAGGATCGAGTCGTATTTCAGGAGCGTTGCGAGAGTGTCGTTGTCGGTGAGATCGTTGACGGCGACGACCTCGATGTCGGTGGCGCCGAGCGCCTTCTGTGCCTCCACCGCCCGGAAGAAGTTGCGCCCGATGCGGCCGAATCCGTTCACGCCTACGCGGACAGTCACAATGATGCTCCTTTGCGCAGTATCGGATGGTGGTGCTCGTGGCCCCCACCCTAATGTGCAGGGACCCCTCCATGGGGGAGCTATCGGAGAGCCGCCCTGTTGCTGCGGAACTCCGCTCCCAGCCTGCGCCTCTAGGCGTCGTCCAGCAACTCGGCGGTCACCGCCGACTCGGTATCGGGGACACCCAGTTCCTTCGCCCGCCGATCGGCCATCGACAGCAGCCGCCGGATGCGTCCGGCGACGGCGTCCTTGGTCATCGGGGGATCCGCGAGCTGCCCGAGTTCCTCGAGCGACGCCTGGCGATGCTGCACCCGCAGCGCTCCGGCGGCGGCGAGATGGTCGGGCACGTCGGAGCCGAGGATCTCGAGGGCGCGTTCGACGCGCGCCGCCGCGGCGACGGCCGCCCGCGCGGAGCGGCGCAGGTTGGCGTCGTCGAAGTTCGCGAGCCGGTTCGCGGTCGCGCGCACCTCGCGGCGCATGCGCCGTTCCTCCCACACCAGTCGCGTGTCCTGGGCTCCCATGTGGGTGAGCAGCGCACCGATGGCCTCGCCGTCGCGGATGACGACGCGGTCGGCGCCGCGCACCTCGCGGGCCTTGGCGGTGACGCCGAGGCGGCGGGCCGCACCGACGAGGGCGAGCGCCGCCTCCGGGCCGGGACAGCTGACCTCGAGCGCCGAGGAGCGGCCGGGTTCGGTGAGCGAACCGTGCGCGAGGAAGGCGCCGCGCCAGGCCGCGGCGGCGTCGGAGACACTGCCGCCGACCACCTGTGCGGGCAGGCCCCGCACAGGACGGCCGCGGCCGTCGAGCAGACCGGTCTGCCGGGCGAGGGCCTCGCCGTCCTTGGCGACGCGGATCACGTAGCGGGAGTTCTTCCGCAGTCCACTGGCACCGAGGACCTGGATCTCGGCCTGGAGGTTGTACAGCTCGAAGATCTCACGGCGCAGGCGGCGGGCGATCGACCCGAGGTCGACCTCGGCCTCGACGACGACGCGGCCGGCGACGATGTGCAGACCGCCGGCGAAGCGCAGAAGCGCGGACACCTCGGCCCGCCGGTTGCTGGTCCGGGTGACCGACAACCGGCTCAGCTCGTCCTTGACCTCCGCTGTCATAGCCACGAGACGATCTCCCTTCCGTCCCCACGCGCAGCGGCGAGCCCTGCGCGGGAGGACAGACATGTTTCCAGTGCCACCGCCAACTTGGCGGGGTCGTGTCGATGGGTACCGGTCTCGGCGACGTCGACGAACGACGCCTGCGCGCCGAACCGCGCCGCGGAGCGGCACAGGTGCTCGCGTTCGCTGCCCTCCGGTACCGAGGCAGCATCCACCACGACATGGTCCACCCGGAAATCGGGGGCGTGCTGCGCGAGAACGTGCAGGTGCCGTTCGGCCGAGAATCCGGCGGTCTCCCCCGGTTCGGCGGCGAGGTTGAGCACGAGCACCTTCAGAGCCTTCGTGTGCAGCAGCGCCTCGTGCAGATCGGGGACGAGGACGTGCGGGATGACGCTGGAGAACCACGATCCGGGTCCGAGCACGACGAGGTCGGCCTCGCACACGGCGTCGAGCGCGGGCGTGCAGGCCGGTGGATCGGCGGGGATCAGACGCACCCGGCGCACCTTGCCGGGGGTGGTCGCGACGGCGACCTGCCCGCGGATGCAGCGGCTCACCCGCGGATCCGATTCCAGACCCGACACGTCGGCCTCGATGTCGAGCGGGATCGGGGACATGGGCAGTACCCGGCCGCGCACGTCGAGGACCCGCCCGAGCATGTCGAGGGCGGTGACGATGTCGCCGGTGACCTCGGTGAGCCCGGCAAGGATCAGGTTGCCGACCGAGTGTCCGGCCAGGGCGCCGGTGCCGCCGAAGCGGTGCTGGACGGTCTCGGTCCACACCTGCTGTTCGACGGCCTCACCGGACAGCGCCGACAGCGCCATCCGCAGGTCGCCGGGCGGTACGACGCCGAGTTCGGCGCGCAGCCGGCCGGAGGAACCCCCGTCGTCGGCGACGGTGACCACCGCGGTGACCTTCTCGCTGAGCCGCCGGACGGCGCTGAGGGTCGCGTACAGGCCGTGACCGCCGCCGAGGGCCACGATCGCCGGGTCGGGGCGGGTCGTCTCGGTCGGGGTCTCGGCGGGGTTCGGGGACGCCGGCGTGCTCACTCGCGCCCCAGGTCCCGGTGGACGACGTTCACCGTGAGGTCGGGTTCGCGTTCGAGTCTGGCGGCGAGCGCCTCCGCCATCGCCA